>JAFUDV010000092.1 GCA_017464245.1 Bacteroidales bacterium
CAATCTCCTGCAGTATGTGGAAGCCCAGGACCTGCGCGCCTACGGGCTCATTCCCGAAATCGTGGGACGTCTGCCGGTCGTGACGTACCTGGACCAGCTGGACCGCGCCTCCCTCCGCCGCATCCTTACCGAGCCCAAGAACGCCATCATCCGGCAGTACGAGAAGCTTTTCGAGATGGACGGGATGAAGCTGGAAATCGAGCCGGAAGTCCTGGACCTCATCGTGGATACCGCTATCGAACGCAAGCTCGGCGCCCGCGGCCTGAGAAGCATCTGTGAGGAACTGATGAGCGATGCCATGTTCGAGGCCCCCTCTTCCCGGAAGAAGACCTGGCGGCTTACCCTCGATTATGCACAGGAAAAGTTGAAAAATTAGGGCTGGACTCTTGCGGGAATGGAAAAGTTTTCCTACCTTTGCATTCCCGAAAAGAATGAGGGCTTAGCTCAGTTGGTTTAGAGCGCTTGCTTGACAGGCAAGAGGTCGGCAGTTCAAATCTGCCAGTCCTCACATAAAAGAGGCACTTACAAGATGTAGGTGCTTCTTTCGTTTTCTATCCTAGCCGTTCCAGGGCGTCGAACGCATCCGTGTAGTCCGGTATCTGGAGATGGGAGAGCGCTGAGAGCTCGGAGGCCGGGTGGGCGGTCGTAAGGGCGATGACGGTCGTACCGGCGTCCAGGGCGGCTTTCAGACCGTTGAAACTGTCCTCGAAGGCGAGGCAGTCGGACGGATCGGCTCCGAGCAGTCCGGCTCCCTTCAGGTAGCAGTCGGGCGCCGGCTTGCTGCGGGCGATGTCTTCAGCCGTGACGATCCGGTCGAAGAGCGCCGTGAACTCGGGGTGGGAATGGAAGACATTCTGCATTTTGGCGTGGTTGCTGCTGGTGACGACGGCAGTCCGGAGCCCTTTCTCCCGAAGCGCCCGGACGAATTCGGGCGCTCCTTTCACATAGGGGAAGTCCATCTGTGCCTCGAAGGCGTCCAGCCGTTCCGTCAGGGCTTCCCGCTCCGTATCGAGCGGACCGCTGAACCACTTGTCATAGATCTGGGTCAGAGTCTGTCCCTTGATGGCCTCTTCCAGGCCGGGCCGGTCCGGATAATAGCGCCGGAACTCGCTTCCCCAGAAGAGGGTATATTGCGGTTCCGTATCGAAGATGACCCCGTCCAGGTCGAAAAGTGCGGCTTTGAAATCCTTCATGTGTCCGAAGCTGTTGAATCCGGCTGCGAAGATACGGAATTTCCGTTGGATTATCGGGGTTTCTGCGTATATTTGTCCTCATGTCAAAAAGAGTATTCATTTTCCTCCTGTCCCTCGTGGCCGCGCTGACGGCCTGGGCTGGCCCGTATGAAACCTATTATCGGAATCTTCCTTTTTCCCTGCAGGAGCCAGCGTTGCCGGCCATTCCGGATCTCGCCGTTTCCCTGACCGATTTCGGCGGCGTGGGGGACGGCGTCACGGACAATACCCAAGCCTTCGAGAAGGCCGTTTCCGCTTTGGAGAAGCAGGGAGGCGGCCACCTGGTGGTCCCGGCCGGCGTCTGGCTTACGGGCCCTATCTCGTTCAAGAGCCACATGGACCTGCATTTGGAGAAGAATGCGCTGGTCCTCCTCCATCCCGACAAGGCGATGCACCTGAAGAAAGGCAAGGTCGTCCCCGGGATCAGCGCCAACAAGCGCACGGACATCAGCATCACCGGAGAAGGTATCATCGACGGGAACGGCGAATGGTGGCGCGGGGTGAAGCGCACCAAGGTCAGCGACACCGAATGGAACGCTTTCCGGCGGATGGGAGGAACCGTCAGCGCGAAGGGGGACCTGTGGTATCCCTTTGACCTGAAGGCCTTTGACAATATCGCCGATACCTATGAGGCCCAGGAGAAAATGCGTACGCACCTGATCCGTTTCACCGATTGCGAACGGGTGCTGGTGCAGGGCGTGACCCTCCAGAACTCCCCGAAGTTCCATCTGGTGCCTCAGCGTTGCCGGGAAGTCACCATTGACGGCGTGACCGTACGTTGTCCCTGGAATGCGCAGAACGGCGACGGCATCGACCTGATGCAGTGCAAGGATGTGCTGGTCGTGAACAACACCGTGGACGTGGGGGACGACGGCATCTGCCTCAAGGCCGGAGCCGGAGAGGCCGCCCTGAAGGACGGCCCCTGCGAGAACATCCTCATCGTGGACAATACGGTATTCCATGCCCATGGCGGCTTTGTCATCGGTTCGGAATTCTCCGGCGGCATGTTCCGGATCGTCGTACGGAACAATACCTTCTCCGGCACGGATACCGGGCTTCGCTTCAAGAGTGCCCCCGAACGGGGAGGAAAGACGGAAAACATCTGGATATCAGATATCTATATGTCCGATATCCAGGGTGAGGCGGTCGTTTTCGAAACCTCCTATGCCGACCGTCCTGTGGGCCGGGACCATGCGGTGGCAGCGGAGACCCGGAACTTCCTGCCGGATTTCCAGGACATCCACATTTCCCGTGTCGTCTGCCGGGATGCGCGCATCGGGATCCGGGCCTCCGGCTCCCTGCAGACGATTCATGGCATTACCCTCGAGGACTGCGTCTTCTTCTATACGGAAGAAGCATCCCAGGTCGATGACGCCGGGATGCTTCTCCTTGAAAACGTCCGTTTCGGGACCTACAGATAGTCCTCGAAATACATTGTCACCTTGTCCATGAGGTGGATCCGGCGGCGGCCCATCACGTTGTGCTCGTCGGTCGGATAGGGGAAGTAGTCCACCTGCACGTTGTGCCGGATGCATTCTTCGACGAAACTCAGCGAGTGTTCCCACACGACGGTGTTGTCCACGGCGCCCTGGCAGATCAGGAGTTTGCCCTTGAGATCCTTCGCCTTGTTGATCAGGCTTGTCTTTGCAAACCCCTCAGGGTTCGTAGCTTCCGTATCCATGTAGCGCTCGCCGTACATGATTTCGTACCACTTCCAGTCGATGACCGGACCGCCGGCGACACCTACCTTGAAGATGTCCGGGTAGTTCGTAATGAGGCTGATGGTCATGAATCCGCCGTAGCTCCAGCCGTGGACGCCGATGCGCTCCCGGTCCACCCAGGGCTTATCCATCAGGAAGCGGAGACCGGCGACCTGGTCCGCCATCTCGGCCTGGCCGCACTGACGGTTGATGGCCTTCTCGAAGGCCGCGCCGCGGTTGGAGGTGCCCCGGTTGTCCTGGACATAGACGACGTAGCCGCGCTGGGCCATGTACATCTCCCACATCCGGATGTTCCCGAGCCAGGTGTCCTGGACCATCTGCGAGTGCGGTCCGCCATAGACATACACGATGACGGGATACTTCTTCGCGGGGTCGAAGTCCTTGGGATAATACAGGCGGTAGTAGTTCTCGAAGGCGCCGTCTGCGCTCGGGACCGTTCCCAGTTCCACTGCGCAGGAGGCGAAATCCCTGAGCGGATCAGCCGCTTCTGACAGCGGCCGGGTTGTCTTGCCGTCCGCAGAACGGAGGAGGCTCACGCCGGGCGTGTCCAGGTTCGCGTACCGGTCGAAGAACCAGGTGCAGGACGGATTCATGGCGATGGTATGCCATCCCCGTTCAGGCGTAAGGGCAACCGGGCGGCCGATCTTCGTCTTCTGCAGGGCCAGGGAAGAAGGTTTTTTCGTCTTCACGGAAGGCACCTGCAGGGAGATCCGGTAAAGGTGGTTCTCGACGGGGGAGATCTCGGCAGAGGTGTAATAGACGTTCAATCCGTCGTTGCCCACATATTCGACATCGGCATCCACGGCTGTCAGGCGGCGGATGGTTCCGAGGGTATCCAGCAGGTACAGGTTGCGGAAGCCGTCCCGGTTGTCGGTCCGGTAGATCATGAGGTCGTTGCGGCCTTTCAGGAAGTGGACGGGGTCCAGCGGCTCCACCCAGGCATCGTTGTCCTCGGTCAGGAGGGTCCGGACGAACTCGCCCGTGACGGCGCTGTACCGGTTCAGTTTCATGTGGTGCTGGGTGCGGTCCAGCACCTGCACATAGATGGATTTCCCGTCCGGGGACCAGCTGATGTTCGTGAGGAAGCGCTCCGGGGTGAATTCGTTGACATTCAGATAGATGGTGCTTCCTTTGGCAAGGTCGTAAATACCCAGGTCCACCCGCTCGGAGTCCATCCCGTTCATCGGGTACTTGAGCTGACGGAGTTCGCCGGTCCGGGTACGGATGTCCAGGAGGGGGAAGTCGGTGACCCGGGACTCGTCCTTCCGGTAGAACGCGAGTTTCGTCCGGTCCGGAGCCCAGAAGATGCCGCCGTCGATGCCGAATTCGTTCCGGCTGACGGATTGGCCATAGACGATCTCGCGGTCGTTGGAAATGGCTACGGCAAGGGTGTCCCGGTAATCGGTGACATAGAGGCTGTTACCCTGGCTGAAGGCCGTCCAACCCGTTTCGGCTGGGAGTTCCAGTTTCTCATCCAGCCGGGCGGAATCCCAGCGTTTCCCGTCGAAGAACCGGTACTCGTTGTCATTGACCCAGCTGTAGTAGCGGTTCTCCGGATAGACGCTGCGGCCGGCGACGGCCTCTTCCATCGTCAGGAGTTTCCCGTCATGGGCCGGATGGACGCCGATGACGCGGGGCTGGGCAAAAAGGGCGCCGCCCGCAAGGATGGCAGCGCTCAGGAAAGTCAGGGCTTTTTTCATAGGAAGACCTGTTCGGCGTTCGTGTCGTAAGGGAGCCGGTTGGCGGGTTCCGCAACGACCGGCTCGGAATTCTCGATCCGGTCCACGATGGCGCGCTCGTAACCACGCCAGGGCAAGGCCCCCTTGTACTCCTTGTAATGGACCGTGACGCGCTGTCCGGTAAGTTGGGTGAGTTCCTCGGCAATGGCCGGGTCCGCGACGGAGAACTTGAAGATCTTGGACTGGACGGTACCGCCGGAAGCGGACTTGTTGCCGTAGCCCGAGAGGATCATTTCGCCCTCGTAGGTTTTCCAGAAGTAGCCGGTGTAGGTGAGGGAGTTCAGTTCTCCGGTCTTGGTGCCGTCACTGAACACCCAGAAGAACTTGTAGTAGCCGAATCCCGCTCCCACCAGGAGCAGGAGAACGACCACCCATGCGATGATTTTTCCAACAGTCTTTGCCATAGTTATCGTGTGTTTATCAGAATCCGCGTCCGTGTTTCATCCAGAGCTGTTCTTCGATGCCGTTCCAGCGGGCGACCGCCAGGTGGTAGATGCCGGCGGTGCATTCGTCCAGCAGGTCCGGATTCCGGGTGGACCCCAGGGCTTTCACGGCGTCGATGGCGATGTCTTCCATCTCCAGGATGTTCTTTTCGAAGAGTTCCTTGTTCGTCTGCCAGGCGACGGTTCCGAGGCGGTTCGGCCTGCGGAACTGCCACAGGATGCAGTCGGGAACATATTGCTTCTGTCCGCAATTGTCAAAGGCGTGGGGCAGTGTCTTCCCGCCGCAGAAGATGGGGATGCGGGGGCTTTCGCCGGGATTGTCCACGCCGTACCAGAGGATGCCGCCCACCTCGTCGGGCAGAGAGCTGCGGAGCTGGAGGACCGTGGAATAGGAGCACCAGCACACGGCCACGGTACGGACGAAGTCGATCGTGCCGGGGGCGATGGTGTTCAGGGTCGTGCGGGTCTCGGTGGTGAGCCAGGGGTTCGCGAGCGGGCTCACGATGGTGTCGCCCTTGGAGACGCTTTTCCAGTTCCTGCACATGTCGTACTCCGTGCCTTCATAGGTGCTGCGGAGGATCCGGTTGATGTCCCGGAGGCTCAGTTTCTTCTCGGGCTTGATGCTGAAGGGAAGCTCGTCATCGTCCATGGAAAGTCCCAAGGATGGTGCGAAGTGATTGAAAATGAACCAGTCGCGTATGGCGAAGTTCTTTCCTTTCGCCCGGGGGACGTTGTAGGCCTTGAACCAGACGAAGTCACCCTGGCCGTCCCAGAGGCCGTATTCCTTCGCAACGGACTCCACATTGTCGGAAGCCATGAAACGGTCCTTGTCCTTCCGGTCGATCTTCCCGATGCGCGGGATGTTGCAGGAGACGGAGATCTCG
Source organism: Bacteroidales bacterium (assembly GCA_017464245.1). Taxonomy (GTDB): domain Bacteria; phylum Bacteroidota; class Bacteroidia; order Bacteroidales; family UBA932; genus Cryptobacteroides. The sequence continues at coordinate 6,020 of JAFUDV010000092.1, forward strand.
TCATCCGGGACGCGCTGGGCCACCCAGACGGCGCCCACCTTGTCACGGCCGCAGCCCACGATCTCGAAGGCCCATACTTCCTTCTTGTCCGCGACGGTGAGGCATTCGCCCGTGTCGCCGTAGCCGTATTTCTCCGCCGTCGAGCCCATCAGGCGGATGGCGTCCCGGGCGTTGTCGCAGCGCATCAGGGCCAGGCGGGCGAGTTCCTCGATGAGGAACATGGCGTTCTTGTTGATGAGCGTGTCCGGGCCCGTGAAGGTGGATTCGCCGATGGCGAGCTGCTTCTCGTTCAGGCTGGGATAGCCCGTATTGACATAGGCATAGGTGTGGCGCGCGCCCAGCGGAATCTCGCCGACTTTGCGGACACCGGTCGTGTCGCCCTTGAACTTGGTGTGGCGGGTCCCCTTGAATACCTCGAACACCTCGCCTTTCTTGTGGTCCTGCGCCGGCTCCATGGAAATCCAGGTATGGGATACGCCGTCACAGGTGTGGGAGGTATAGACGGATCCGTCGTCCGAGGCCAGCCGTCCTACCATGATGCTGGTGCAGCTCTCGGGTTCGTACCCGTCGGGATAGATGCTTTGGGCTGTCAGGGCCGTTGTGCAGAGCGCGGCGGCAAGAAGGAGGAAGATACGCTTCATGTACAGATGCATTTCTCGTTGTTAATCGGATAAAGATACGGATTATTGTGGAAAAAACCGACAGGTTCGCCGTTTTTGTTCTTCGGAGGGAAGCTTCTGCCCCTGCCGGATCCGCGCTCTTGCCTGTTTCCCGCAATTTAGCGATATTTGCAGGTTATGAGAAGATGGATGACGGCAGTGGCGGCTGCCTTGGTTACGATGTCCGCCCAGGCACAGCAGACGGTTTACGAAGGTTTTGCGGATCCGCCCAGGGAGGCGAGGCCGCGGGTGTGGTGGCATTGGATGGACGGGAACGTGTCCCTGGACGGCATCCGGAAGGATATCGAATGGATGGACCGGGTGGGAATCGGTGGATTCCATCAGTTCGATGCCGGCGGCATCGGCCTGCGGAAGATCGTGGACGAACCCATGCCGTATGGCACCCCGGCCTGGAAGGCGGCGGTCCGCTATGCGATGGAACTGGCCGAGGCGCGGGGAATGGAGACGGCGGTGGCTTCCGCTCCGGGCTGGAGTTCCACGGGCGGTCCGTGGGTGAAGCCGGAGGACGCCATGAAGAAACTGACCTGGCGGACGCTGGACGTGACCGGCCCCGGCATCCAGGTGCTGCATATCCCCGATCTGTATTCAAATCCGGGCGCGTACCAGAATGTTCCCGGAGATGGCAGCGTCCAGCCTTGGTTCGAGCATGTCGCCACCTTGGCCGTCCGTCTTCCGGATGAAGAGAAGTCGATGGAGGAGATGGGTGCCAAGGTCACCTCCTCCGGCGGCCATTTCTCCGTCCGGCAGCTTTCCAACGGCGATTTTGCCGACGGCTCCCTGCTCCCGGTCCATCCGGGCGGGTATGCCTGGATTGCCTATTCGTTCGAGCAGCCTCGCATGATCCGGGCCATCACCGTGGGCGGCTGTCCGGTCCGTAGTGAATGGAGGGCGATGTCCCCGGGTTACCGGAACTGGCTGGAAGCCAGTGATGACGGTGTCCAGTGGCGAAAGGTGTGCGACATTCCGGATGCAAGCCTGCCGGTCCTGACGATGACCATTCCTGCGACGCGGGCGCGTCATTTCCGGCTGATGGTGAAGAATCCGGAGGCGGACCGTTCCCTGGAGCGTTTCGGCGTTCCCGTGGTGGAGCCTGAGGGAACGATGATTCCCGAATTCGTCCTCCACGGGGTCGTGAAAGTGAACCATGCCGAGGATAAGGCCGGTTTCGCCGCCCCCCATGACTTTGCCGATTACCTGACACCCGCGTCCGACGATCCCGTGAAGGAGGTCCAGGACCTGAGCCTCATCGACCAGAACGGGACCCTGATCTGGAAGGTCCCCGCCGGACGCTGGCGCATCTACCGTTTCGGCGCCTCCCTGACCGGCAAGAAGAACCATCCGGCACCGCCGGAGGCCACCGGCCTGGAGGTGGACAAGCTGGACCCGGCGGCCTGGGCCTCCTATTTCCGGGAATTCCTGAAAATGTACGAAGGGGCTCCCATCCAGTACCTGATGACCGACAGCTACGAAGCCGGTCAGATGACCTGGACGCGGAATATGTTCCGGGAGTTCAAGGAACGCCGCGGATACAACCTTTTCCCTTGGCTTCCGGCCCTGACGGGCGAGGTGCTCCGCAGCACGGAGGAGACCGAGCGGTTCCTGTTCGACTGGCGTCAGACGCTGGGCGAACTCTTTGTCGAGAATTACGACCGGCTGGGCGGCCTCCTGAAGGAAGCGGGACTGAAAGGGCGCTATACGGAGTCCCATGAGAACGGACACGTGTATGTGGGTGACGGCATGGACCTCAAGCGGACGGCCGACATCCCCATGTCCGCCATCTGGATGGACAATGCCAACGACGGTTCTTCGATTCCGATGGCCATGGCCGATATCCGCGAATCGGCCTCCGTGGCCCATGTCTTCGGGCAGAACATCGTCGCCGCGGAATCTTTCACGACCAGCGGCGTGGGCGGAAAGAGCCATTCCTACTGCCCTGAGAATATGAAGCATACGGCCGATATCGCCCTTTCCTGCGGACTGAACCGGTTCGTCATCCACGAATCCTCCCACCAGCCGGACGACGCTCATCGGCCGGGACTGGACCTGATCGGTTTCGGTCAGTGGTTCAACCGCCATGATACCTGGGCGGAGGAGGCCAAGGTGTGGACGGATTACCTGGCCCGGAGCTCCTACCTGCTCCAGCAGGGGCATTACAAGGCCGATATCCTGTATTATTACGGAGAGGACAACAGCATCACCGGCCTGTTCGGCCACCATCTTCCGGACATCCCGGACGGCTATTCCTATGATTTCATCAACCCGTACGGCCTGCTGCGGGCGGTATTCCCCATCGACGGACACCTGGTGACGGAGTCGGGGATGAATTACAAGCTGCTGGTCCTGGGGCCCAACTGCCGGACCATGTCCTGCAATGTCCTGCAGCGGATCCTGTACCTGGCCCAGGCCGGTATTCCCGTCTGCGGGACCCTTCCTGAGCGCTGCGCCGCGCTCAACGACCATCAGGAAGTCTTTGACCTCCTGCTTCTCCAGCTCAAACCGCTGATGTTGGAGATGCCGGTTGCGGATGCGTTGAAACAGAAGGGCTTTGAGCCCGATTTCATCGCCCCCAAGGACTGGGCTTACATCCATCGGGAGACGGAAAAGGAGGACATCTACTGGATCCGGAATTTCACCGGGGGGCCGGATTCTTCCGTCATCCTGGTCCGGGGCGGGGCCGGCCAGCCGCGCGTGCTGGATCCTGCGACCGGGAAAGTGCGGAAGATCAATGCATCCACTTCACCGGACGGCTACCGGTATTTCCGCATGGACCTGGAGGAGAACGATGCGCTCTTCGTCGTCATCGGCAAGGATCCCGAAGTCGCTGAACCGATGGGACATCCGCGCAAGACACCGCTGCTTACCCTGGAGGGGGCCTGGAACCTTTCCTTCGACTCGGGCCTGGGCGCCCCTGCGACGGCGGTATTCGATCATCTGATGTCCTATACCGAATCACCTGTGAGGGATATCCGCCATTATTCCGGTACGGTTACGTACCGGAAGAACTTCAGCCTGACCAAGAAGCAGGTGAAGGGGGCGGCCTCCTTCGAGATCGACCTGGGCTCCGTCAAGAACCTGGCGCGGGTCTCCGTGAACGGGCATGACCTGGGGGTCGCCTGGAAGGCGCCGTTCCGCCTGGAGATTCCTGCCGAGTATCTGCATGACGGCATCAATTCCCTGGAAATCAAGGTGATCAATCTTTGGGTGAACCGGATCATCGGGGACTTGCAGCCGGATGCCGGGCGGACCTGGACCTATGTGGCCTCTAACTTCTATACGGCCGATTCGACGCTGGTCCCTTCCGGACTGCTGGGGCCGGTGACGGTGTCAAGCGTCCAGTAGGAGTGTGGCCAATTCCTGAGTGCTGAGCCTGTCGAAGCAGTTTTCGACGGGCTCTTTCCGCAATGCCACCATCAAGGCTTCCCGCGTGAAGCGGCATCCCTGGAGGGCGCGCTCGATGCGGTCCGCCGGCAGGTTTCCGAGGAAATCTCCGCCGAAGTGGAGACCTTCCAGGCAGCCATGGACCAGGGTGAAGGACGCTTCCACCGTCCCGCAGGCGAATTTCCGCCGCACTCGGAAAACGGCGGAAGGGGAGTGTCCATAGTTCCATTCCCAGGTGCGGAATTTTGCTGCGGCATTGGCTTCGATCTTCTCCAGCTGTTCATCGGTCAATCGTATTTCCCCGTCCTTCCCGGCCAGCAGATCCTGCAAAGCGGCCCGGAATGCATCGATTCCGTCGAACTGCGGCATCCAGTCTTTCAGGTTGGCGACGCGGCTCCGTACGGAAGCGATACCCGCGGCCGACAGTTTGCTCCCCGGGGCGGCCAGCACTTTGGTAAGCGTGTCGATGTCCACGTCGTACATCAGCGTACCATGGATCATCAGCCGGTCCTTGGACATCCGTTTGGCATAGCCCGAACACTTTCGGCCGTCCACCAGGATGTCGTTCCGGCCGCTCAGTTCCGCGGGGGCACCCAGCGCCTGGAGGGCCCGCACCATCGTGGATACGTATTCGGGGCAGTCCCGGTCCAGGTCCCGGATGCGTCCGGTGATGGTGTAGTTGAGGTTCTGGAGGTCGTGATAGACTGCCCCTCCGCCCGTCACGCGGCGGGCCAGCAGGATGCCGGCGGCCTCCATGAAAGGCAGGTCCACCTCCGCGTAAGGATTCTGGTTCAAGCCGATAATGACAGACGGCCGGTTCTGCCAAAGGTAGAAAACCGGCTCGTCCGCCTTGAGTTGTTCCAGGCAGAACTCGTCGAACGCCATGTTGAAATGCGGGTCCGTCGATGTGCTCAGAAGGTATTTCATCGCCTATCCCAGGAAGGCCAGCAGGATACCTGCCGCCACGGCGGAGCCGATGACGCCGGCCACGTTCGGGCCCATGGCGTGCATCAGGAGGTGGTTCTTGGGATCGATCTCGCGGCCCACGACCTCGGATACACGGGCGCTGTCCGGAACGGCGGACACGCCGGCATTGCCGATGAGCGGGTTGATCTTCTTCGCTGGATTATGGATGAACAGGTTCATCAGTTTCACGAAGAGGACGCCGCAGGTGGTCGCGATCACAAAGGACAGCAGACCCAGTCCGAAGATGAGGAGGGACTTGGCGCTGAGGAACTTGTCGGCCTGGGTGGAAGCACCCACGGTAAGGCCGATGAGGGTGGTCACGACGTCGATGAGCGGACCGCTGGCGGTGTTGGCCAGGCGGCGCGTCACCCCGCTCTCCTTCAGGAGGTTCCCGAAGAACAGCATGCCCAGCAGCGGGAGGCCGGACGGGACGATGAACGCGGTGGTGAGGAAGCCCACGATCGGGAAGATGATCTTCTCCTTCTGGGATACCTGGCGCGGGGCCGGCATCCGGATGAGCCGCTCCTTCTTGGTGGTCAGCAGGAGCATGATCGGCTTCTGGATCACCGGGACGAGGGCCATGTAGGAGTAAGCCGACACGGCGATGGCGCCCATCAGGTCCGGGGCGAGCTTGGAGGACAGGAAGATGGCGGTCGGACCGTCCGCACCGCCGATGATGCCGATGGCGCCGGCCTCGTTGGGCGCAAACCCGAAGGCGAGGGCCAGCAGGTATGCGCCGAAGATGCCCATCTGCGCGGCCGCTCCGATGAGGATGAGCCGCGGCTGGGAGATCAGCGCCGAGAAATCGGTCATCGCGCCGATGCCGAGAAAGATCAGCGGCGGATACCAGCCCTGCTTCACGCCCTGGTACAGGATGCTCAGGACCGATCCGTCCTCGTAGATGCCGATGTTCAGTCCCGGGAACATCGGGATGTTGCCCACGATCATGCCGAAGCCGATCGGGACCAGCAGCATCGGCTCCCACTCCTTGACAATCGCGAGGGTGATGAAGATGATGCCGATGCCGATCATCACGATGTTCTGCCAGGAGCAGTTCGCGAAGCCGGTATATTCCCAGAACTGGGCGAGGGATTGGAAGACGTGCTCCATGGGCTGTTACGCAATCGTTACGACCGGATCGCCTTCCTGGAGGGTATCTCCCTTGTGGACATGGATTTCCGTGACGGTACCGTCCTTGGGGGCGGGGATCTCGTTCTCCATCTTCATGGCTTCGAGGACGGCGACCTTCTGGCCGGCTTTCACGGCCTGGCCTTCCTTGACGGAGACCTCGATGATGACGCCCGGAAGCGGGGAGGCGACCTTCTCGCCGGCGCCGGTAGCGGCGGGCTTGGCTGTCGGAGCAGCCGCCGCAGGAGCGGCCTGGACAGGGGCTGCGGCAGGCTGTGCCGCGGGGGCGGCCGCCGGAGCGTTCTCCGCCTCCACCTCGTAGGTGGCGCCGTTCACGGTCACGTCGAACATCTTGCCTTCCTTGGGGGTGACGGTCACATTGTACTCCTTGCCGCCGATCTTGAACTTGTACTCTTTCATATCGATTCTCTTTATTATCTGGGTAATTTCCTGAAATTCTGCTTCTTGTCATTCCATGCCGCGGATTCTTTCGGGCGCATGGTGAGGATGAAGGACTCGGTGTCGTGGACCGTGTCACTGAAATAGAGGTCCATCGCCAGGGCGATGGCGGCATACACGTCGCCGCCCTGTTCCATGTCCATGGCGAGGGCGATCGCGGCGGCAATCTCATCGGAGGGAGATTCCTTCGTTATGCTCGGAATGACAGGGGAACGCTTCTTCTTGGCCGGACGGTCGAAGAACAACCAGAACAGGAACCACAGGATGGCGAGGGCACTGAATACGACGGTGACGGCGACCAGCGAGAGGATGAATCCGTGCGGGTCCTTCTCGGCCATGGCCTGGGCCTTGGAGGCTGCATCCTGGTCCATGTTCGGGATGCCCGGCGAGGGAACGGTGGGATCCGGCAGCGGTTCGAATTCGCGCTGGCGCAGGTCGAAGGCCTGCTTGCTCACGGACAGACCCGCCGGAAGGTCCTTCGGAAGGACGAGGGAGTCGATGACGGTGCGGCCGTCGTTGGAGACGAGGTACACCGTCGAGCCCGGGCGGAGCCGGAATCCGGCATAGAAGGTGCCGTCCTTCCCCTCGCCGCTGGCATAGATGAGGGTGGTCTGCCGGGGACCGAGCTTGGTCCGGAGGTCGCCCTTCGGGATCAGGCTCTTCTTGAGATTGTTCCGGTCATCTGTCAGGTAGCACCCGGCGAAGTTGACCGTCCCCTGGGAGGTATTGAAGATTTCGATCCATCCTCCGCGCCGCCCGTAGTCGTCCACGATGCCGGTGGAATCCGGAACGGCCAGCGCCTCGGCGATGATGAGGTCGATGACGTTCTGGGCCCGTGCCCCGGCGAAGGTGGCGACAAGGAGGACCAGGGTCAGTAGGATGCGCTTTCTCATAAGGGCAGGTTGTCGTGTTTCTTGGCCGGGATGTCCTGCTGTTTGCCGGAGAGCTGCTCCAGCGCGCGGATCACGCGGAAACGGGTGTTGCGCGGCTCGATGATGTCGTCGATGTAGCCCTTCTGGGCGGCCTGGTAGGGGTTGGAGAAGAGGTCGTCGTACTCCTTCTTCTTCTCAGCGAAGATTTCCCCAGCGTGCTCGGGGTCGGCCTTGATGTCCTTGGCGTAGAGGACGTTCACGGCCCCGTCGGCACCCATCACGGCGATGTTCGCGGAGGGCCAGGCATAGTTGACGTCGCCGCGGAGCTGCTTGCAGCTCATGACGATATGGGCACCGCCATAGGATTTCCGGAGGGAAACCGTCACCTTGGGGACGGTGGCCTCCCCGTAGGCGTAGAGGAGTTTCGCGCCGTTGGTGATGATGGCGCCATACTCCTGCTGCGTGCCGCACAGGAAGCCGGGAACGTCGACCAGGGTCACCAGCGGGATGTTGAAGGCGTCGCAGAACCGCACGAAGCGGGCGGCCTTGCGGGATGCGTTGATGTCCAGCACGCCGGCCAGCACTGCCGGCTGGTTCGCGACCACGCCCACGCTGCGGCCGTTCATGTGCGCGAAACCTACGATGATGTTCTTGGCGAACTCCTTGTGGACCTCGAAGAAACGGCCGTCATCCACGATGCTGCGGATCACGCCGTACATGTCATAGGCCTTGTTGGGATTGTCGGGAATGATGCTGTTCAGGGCGTCATCCGTGCGGCTCACCGGATCGTCGGTGGGAACGACGGGCGCCTCCTCCCGGTTGTTCTGGGGGATGTAGGAGAGCAACTCCTTGATCATGGCGATGCCCGTCTTCTCGTCGTCCGCCGCGAAATGCGCGACACCGCTCCTGGTGGCATGGACGGAGGCGCCGCCCAGGGACTCGTGGTCCACGGTCTCTCCGGTGACGCTCTTCACCACGGCCGGGCCGGTCAGGTACATGTAGGAGGTGTTCTTGACCATCAGGGTGAAATCCGTGAGGGCGGGGGAGTACACCGCACCGCCGGCGCAGGGACCGAAGATGCCGCTGATCTGCGGCACGACGCCCGAGGCGAGGATGTTCCGCTCGAATATCTCGCCGAAGCCGGCCAGGGAGTCGATGCCTTCCTGGATGCGGGCGCCGCCGGAATCGTTCAGGCCGATGACGGGTGCGCCGGCGCGGACGGCCATGTCCATCACCTTGCAAATCTTCTCGGACATGGTCTTGGACAGGGAACCGCCGGAGACGGTGAAATCCTGCGCGAAGACATAGACGAGGCGGCCGTCGATGGTGCCGCAGCCGGTCACCACCCCGTCGCCGTCATAATGCTGCTTGTCCATCCCGAAGTTCGTGCAGCGGTGCTGGACGAACATGTCATATTCCTCGAAGCTGCCTTCGTCAAGGAGCAGGGCGATCCGTTCGCGGGCTGTCATCTTGCCCTTGGCATGCTGGGCCTCGATGCGCTTCTCCCCGCCGCCCAGCCGGGCCTTCGCCCGGCGCTCGACCAGCTTCTGGATGTTTTCAGTCTGAATGCTCATAAATACCGATAAAATAGTTAACCTACAAATATACGGATTCCCGCGCTTATTTTCAAGTTGTCGGACGGTCTCCGTCCATAAAAAAGCGCCGGAACCCGACGGCTCCGGCGCTGTTCTTTCCTCCCGGGAATTATTCCTCGGCGGGTTTCATCGTGGTGTACACGTTGGTGACGTCCTCGTCGTCCTCCAGCAGACCGGTGAGCTTCTCGAGGGTGGCGCGCTGCTCGGCGGTGACTTCCTTGAGTTCCACATTCGGAATCTGTTCGAAGCCGCCGGAGGCCAGCTCGTAACCGTTCTCCTCGATGTACTTCTGGATCTGGCCGTAAGAGGTGTAGTCGCCGTAGATGACGATCTCGTTCGTGACGTTCTCGTCCTCGTCCTCGATCTCCTGCTTGAACACTTCCTCGGCGCCGAAGTCGATCAGTTCGAGTTCCAGCTCGTCCACGTCGATGGGCTTCGCCGGGTCCTCCTTGATGCGGAAGACGCACTTGTGGTCGAACATGAAGGCGACGCTGCCGCTGGTCTGGAGGGAGCCGCCGCACTTGGTGAAGTAGCTGCGGACATTGGCGACGGTACGGGTGTTGTTGTCAGTCGCGGCCTCCACGAGGTAGGCGATGCCGAACGGACCGAAGCCTTCGTACACGATCTCCTTGAAGTCACCGGACTTGGCCTCGGTGGCCTTCTTGATGGCGCGCTCGATGTTCTCCTTGGGCATCTGCTCGGACTTGGCCTCGGCGATGAGGGCGCGCAGACGCGGGTTGCCGGTCACTTCGGGACCGCCCTGCTTGACGGCGATGGTGATTTCCTTCCCGAGCTTGGTAAAGGTCTCGGCCATGTGGCCCCAGCGCTTGAGCTTGCGCTCCTTGCGGAATTCAAATGCTCTTCCCATGGCTTAGAACTCGATGCGGGTGATGTACTTGTCGATATCCATGGCCTCGGGAGCCTGCGGATACTGGTCCTTGACTTTCTTGTAGCAGGCGACGGCCTTGTCCTTGTCGCCCATCTCCTCGTACACCTGGCCGGCCTTCAGGAGGTAACCGGCGGCATAGAGATTGTCGGTGGTGGCGGCAGCGTTCTCGTACCAGCTGATGGCGGTCTTGTAGTCCTCGAGACCTACATAGGCGTCACCGAGACCGGCCTGGGCACGGGCGAGGAGGATCTTGTCCCCGCCGTCATACTTCTTGAGATACTCGATGGCCTTGTCGAACTGGCCCAGCTGGAGGGCGCTGGCACCGGCATACAGATAGACGGACTCGCCGCCCTTGGTGCCGTACTTGGCGATGATCTCCTCGAAGCCGTAGTTGTTGTCGTCACCGTTCAGGGCGAGTTCGTAGTCACCCTGGGCGAAGCGCTGCTCGGCCTTGAACATTTCCTTCTGGGCCTCCGCCTTCTTGGGCACGAGGACGAAGCGGTTGTAAGCGAGGATCGCAAGGGCGATCAGGAGGACGGCCGCGACGCAGCCATAGATGATCTTTCCGTTCTTCTGGAAGAAGAGTTCAGTCTTGGAAACGGCCTCAGCAACGTTCTGCTGGCGGATTTCCTGCTCGGTAGGTTTGTTTGCCATATCTAAGTTTTATTTTATGATTCGTTCCAAAGCACCCGCAGGCGCATAACAGACCGCAAATTTAGGAAAAAAAACGTATATTTGCAATCCTGAAGCACAAAGCCCATGCCCGTCCTCAAGAAAATCGTCGTCCAGGATTTCCGGAACATCGCCTTCCAGGAACTGTCGTTCTCCCCGAACGTGAACTGCATCAGCGGGAACAACGGGGAAGGGAAGACGAACCTCCTGGACGCGGTCTATTACCTGTCCATGACCAAGAGTTCCTTCCCCACGCTGGACCGGTACAACTGGCGTTACGGGACGGAAGGCTTCACCATCGGCGGGACCTATCTCATGGACAACGGACTCGAGTCCCGCTTCTCCATCAAGGTGACGGGGGAGGGAAAGAAACTCGTCCGGGACGACAAGGCCTGCCCGCGCATTTCCGAGCACATCGGCCTCCTTCCGGTCGTGATGGTTTCCCCGGGGGACACCTCCCTGGTGAGCGATTCCGGTGAGGAGCGCCGGCGTTTCGCCAACGGCGTGCTTTCCCAGATGGACCGCAGCTATCTGGCTGCCGTCCAGACCTATAACCGTCTCCTGGCCCAGCGCAACAGGATGCTCAAGGAGGGAACGGTGGACTGGGACCTGATGGCCGTGTTCGACGCCCGCATGGCTGCTGCGGCCGTGCCGGTGCACGAGGGGCGGAAACGCTTGTGCGAAGACCTGCGCCCGGTCATCCAGTCCTATTATGGACTCATCTCCGGAGGCGGGGAGGAGGTCTCCATCGACTACCGGTCCGACCTGGCCAAGGGCAGCCTGGAAGACATCCTGCGGGAACACCGCGACCGGGACCTCGCCCTCCGGTTCACCACGGCGGGCGTCCAGCGGGACGATTTCCTGTTCACCCTGGACGGCCATCCGATCCGCCGGAGCGGCTCCCAGGGCCAGCAGAAGTCCTTCCTGGTCTCCCTCAAGTTCGCCCAATACGAAATCATGCGGGAAGGGTATGGCTACGCCCCCATCCTCCTGTTGGACGATGTCTTCGACAAACTGGACATGAACCGGATCGGCAACCTGATCGGCATGGTCGCCGGCAGCGGGTTCGGGCAGATCTTCATCACGGATTCCAACAAGGTCCGCCTTTCCGGCATCGTGGACCGCATCACCGACGACCGCGCCTATTTCGATACGGCGGGCGGCGTCTTCACCCCGGTCGAGTGATGGCAGAGTACAAGAAACGCAGCTATTTCATCCGCCGGAAGGAGGCGCTGTCGATGGAGGAGGTGATCGGACAGTTCATCAAATCCGCGAAGCTCTCCTCCGGCCTCAACACCCAGCGTATCTTCACCGCCTGGGACGCGTGTTCCGGCGCCGGCCCTTTCACCCTCAAGCGTTATTTCCGGAGCGGGACGCTGTACATCACCCTGTCTTCCTCCGTCATCCGCAACCAGCTCTATTTCCAGAAAGAGGCGCTCATCGAAAAGATGAACGCCTGGCTTTCCGAGGACATCCTTTTCACGAAGGACAATCTCACGTCGGGATTCGTCCGTGAACTCGTGCTCCGTTAAGGGATGACGATCTTGTAGGTCCTGTTCCCCTTGTTGGTCAGTTTCTCGTCCCTCAGCCACAGGTTCGCTTCCTTGATGCGGGCATAGGTCGTACCATGCTCCAGCGCGAAGTCCACGAGGCTCGGGATCGGATAGTTGACCGTGAGCACGTCTTTGGGCTCCCGGTAGGGGTAGCGCTCGGACATGGGCACATTGAACCCGAAGGAGGCGGGATTCTCGAAGAACATCTTTACCGCGAGGAGGCGGAACATGTAGCGGGCCGTCTCCTCGGGCAGCCACAGTTCCAGGGCCGATGTCTGCTTCTGCGTCTCCCGGCGCCGGGAAATGCCGCCCTGGCCGGCGTTGTAACTGGCCGCGACCGTCATCCAGTCCCCGTACTTCCGGTAGGCGTCCTTGAGGAACTTGCAGGCGGCGACGGTCTCCTTCTCGATGTTGTAGCGTTCGTCCACCTCGCCGTTCACCTCCAGCCCATAGGTCTGGGCCGTGGCCTTGGTGAACTGCCACAGACCGGCCGCTCCCGCCACGGAAAGGGCTTTCGGGTCCAGGCTGCTCTCGATGGCCATCAGGTATTTCAGGTCCTCCGGCACGCCCTGCTGGCGCAGGATGGGGACGATTTGGGCGAAGTACCGCCGGGAACGCTTGAGCATCAGCGTCGTATTGGTGTGCATGTAGGTGAAGGAGATGAGCTCCCGGTCCATCCTTTCGTAGAAATCGGTCCGGTCGAAACGGACGGTGTCGCCGGCGAAGGCGACGTATTCGGGAACGGAGGGCGCCTGGGGGTGCTGGAGCTGGACCCAGGCGGGCTGTGCGGTGGCCAGGAGCGGGGCCGATGCGAGCGAGAGGAGAAGGAGGATGCGTTTCATGTCATGAATGCCGGTTCCGCTGATAGAGATAGCGTTTGATGCTGCCCTTGGGCGTCAGTTCGAAGTCTTCCGGCATCAGTTCCAGGTGGGCGATGCGGGAGAAATTGGGGAAGAGCTTGTTCACATCCTGGAGGCATCCGGTCAGATGCTCGCCGAGCGACTTGACGGTATAACCTTCCAGGTGCGCCTGCCGGTAGTCCGGATAGATCAGGCCGATGAGCTTGCCGTTCTCCTCGACCACCAGGGAGTGGACCACGTAGGGCATGTTGTTCAGGGCGGCCTCCACCTCTTCCGGATAGATGTTCTGGCCGGAGGAGCCGAGGATCATGCACTTGGTGCGTCCCCGCAGGAACAGGTAGCCGTCATTGTCCAGGATGCCCACGTCACCGGTGCGGAACCAGCCGTCCTCCGTGAAGGCTTCGGCCGTGGCGTCCGGGTTCTTGTAGTAGCCCAGGAATACGTTGGCACCCTTCACCTGCACCTCTCCGGGTATCAGGTGCGGAGCCTTGGAGTCAATCCGGATCTCGATGTTGGGGGCCGCGACGCCGCAGGAGTACATCCTGCCCTTGAACCAGCGGGAGTAGGTGATAATGGGGGCACATTCCGTCATCCCGTAGCCGATGGTGAAGGGGAACTTGATCCTGCGGAAAGCCCGTTCCACCTCGGGGTTGAGCGGGGCGCCGCCGATGATGATCTCCTCGAAGTTCCCTCCGAAGAAATCCACCAGGGCACGGCAGAGTTCCTCCCCGTCGGGAACCGTCTTCCGGAGGTTCTTGTAGATCTTCTCGACAATCAGGGGGACGGCGTAGATGACGTTCGGCCTGATTTCGGCGAAGGCTTCCGCGATGACTTTCGGGCTGGGGGCCTTGTTCAGGAAATATACGTGGCATCCCATCACCATCTCGAAAAAGAACTCGAACATCATCCCGTACATGTGTGCGGCCGGAAGGATGGAGACCACGCGGGAGGAATTGTCGATCATCGGGAGGTTCTCGTGCATGAAATACACGTTGGACCAGACGGCCCGGGAAGGAATCATGACGCCCTTCGAGAACCCGGATGTGCCGGAGGTGTAGCTGAGGATGGCAAGGTCGTCCGGACTGTCTTCATGATAGTGGATGTCGGAAGGTTTCAGGCCTTTCGGGTAGTCTTTCTTGTACCATCGCTCCAGGAGGGGACGGAAGAACTCCTGGTCGTCGCCCCGGAAATGGAGCACCTGGAAGTCCTCGATCTGGATGATGGCGGTGAGCCCCGGCATTTCCTCCGCATTGAGCCCGTCCCAGATGGCACGTTCCACGAAAAGCAGTTTCGCGTCCGAGTGGTTCACGAGATAATGGATGTTGCCGGCCTTGAATTCGTGCAGCAGGGGAACCGGGACGGCGCCGAAGGTCATGGCTGCAAGGAAACAGACCGCCCAATGGGCCTGGTTGCGGGAACACACGACGATCTTGTCCCCGGGAACGATGCCGTTGCGGGAGAATGCCAGGTGCATTTTCGCAATATGGCGGGCGAGGTCGCTGTACAGGAGGGTTTCTCCCCCGTAGTTGGACAGGGCGGGACGGTTCCAGTTGGTGCGGAAACTCCTTTCCAGGAGCTTGTTGATGGATTCGGGTTTCAAGTTGATTCGTTTAGATGGGCAAAGATACGGTTTTTGCCCGGAATTATACGGCTGGAAAAGCAAAAAATGTACCAGCCACTTATCGGGAAAGACGCGCCCAGGGAATGACATAAGCGGGCGGAAGACCCTGCTCCAGGAGTTCCCGCATCTTCTGCATGTAGGGGAGGGTATGGGCATAGAACAGGGAATACCCTTCGCACAGGGCGCTCAGTCCGGTTTCTCCGGCTTCCGTCCGGTTGAAACGGTGTTTGGGACATTCTCCGTTGCACAGGGGAAGGTACCGGCACCGCAGACACTTCCCGGGGAGTCCGTTGCGCTTGTCGATGCCGAACCGGACCTGGCGGGGAGACTCCATCATGCTCCGTATGGACTGCTCCCGGATGTTGCCCAGGCGGTATTGGGAATAGACGAAGTGGTCGCAGGGATACAGGTCCCCGTTGTGCTCGATGACGGAATTCCCGCCACAGGTCCGGTCATAGGCGCAGGTCCCGGGCATCACCCCGCACAGGTTCGCGAGGGTCGCATCGAAAAGGCCTACGAATATGTTCCCGACGTCGCCGCGGACCCATTCGTCGAAGATGTCGCACATGAACTGTCCGAAAGCCCGGGACGAGACCGACCAGGGAGAGAGGGCCGCCCCTTCCGCCGCCGGGTCCACGATGAAGGGCCGGACTTTTTTCCGGCTTCCGGGCGGATACTTCACATGCTCCACCACCGGCATGAACTGCATGTAGCGGCTGCCCGTGGACTTGAGGAAGCGGTACACTTCCAGGCCCCGTCCTTCCGAAGCCCGGTTCACGGTGGACATCGTGTTGAAGTCCACGCCCGCATCCTGGAGCAGGCGGAGTCCCTGCATGACCCGGTTGAAGGTGGGCGCCCCTCCCTTGTCCTTGCGGAATCTGTCGTGGATGTCCTGCGGCCCGTCCAGGGAAAGGCCGACCAGGAAACCGTTTTCCCGGAAGAAGGACGCCCATTCGGCGGTCAGGAGCGTTCCGTTGGTCTGGATGGTATTGTGGACATTCTTGTCCCCGGCATACTTCTTTTCCAGATCCAGCGCCTTACGGTAAAAGTCCAGGCCCAGCACCAGCGGCTCTCCGCCGTGCCAGTTGAAGGTGACTTCGGGAACGTCGTTGGCCGCGATGTACTCCCGGATCACCGTCTCCAGCATCTCCTCGCTCATCCGGGGCTCCTTGCCTCCGTAGATTTCCGCCTTGTCCAGATAATAGCAGTAGTGGCAGTCCAGGTTGCAGAGCGATCCGGCGGGCTTGAGCATGATGTTGAACGCGGAGGGACCGGAAATCCGGACGGCGTCCTCGAGTTGGAGGGTATCGCGGTTCTGAGCAGGCATTCGGGCGTTTTTTGTCTTGCACAACAGGACAAAGATACGGATCTTTTTATAAATTTGCCGTATTATTACCGACCGTATGCGCAAGTCCCTGCCGTTCCTGCTGCTCTCCGCCTTCATCCTCCTGATGGCGGGAAGGGCCGGCGCACAGTCCGTGCCGGACAAGGGAAAATGGTCCGGCCGCATGTCCCTGACGGCAGGGGGGAGTTATACACGGCCGAAGGAAGGGGAAAAGGACTTTCCCGACACGCTGTATCATGTGCGCCAGTTCTCCGAGATCCTGCTCAAATATGACCGCCGGGCCTTTGGCGCCTCCCTTCAGCTGACACGGAACCTGGACCGCAGGAACACGGACGGGAACAAGGTGGTGTACACCCGGCAGAGCGCGGAGGATTTCAGCCAGATGGACGTGATCGCCCGAAGGTCCCGGATCCGGGAGGAACGATACGATGCCCGGACGGACCTGCGGTGGAGTCCTTCGGACCGGATCCGGCTTTCCGGGTTTGTCTCCGGCTCTTTCCGGCGGGACACCACCCTGAATACCCTGCTGGAAATGAAGCTGGTGGAGGACCGTTTTTCCTTGACCAACGAGGAAATCCGGGAGGGGCGGAATGCCCTCACCTCCGGCTTCCGGGGGGAGTACCGGTTCGTGAAGGGAAAACTCCTGACGGGTGTTTCCGAATGGCGTCGGGAATGGAACGGGAAGCAGTCGCATTGGTACGGCGTCCAGTACGACGGGACAGACAGGATCCGGTCCTACCGTCTTACGCCGTATTCGTCCAAGGACCGTATTACCGCTTCCCTTTATTACCGGGATTCCACGTTTGCCGGCGTTTCGGGCCTGCTCTTCGAGCCGGGCGTCCGGATGACGCTTACGCGGGATACCGACCAGTTCTCAGGCGCTACCCGGCAGCCGGACGGAAGCTGGCAGGACAGTCTCCGGA
Organism: Bacteroidales bacterium; assembly: GCA_017464245.1. Taxonomy (GTDB): domain Bacteria; phylum Bacteroidota; class Bacteroidia; order Bacteroidales; family UBA932; genus Cryptobacteroides. The sequence continues at coordinate 22,961 of JAFUDV010000092.1, forward strand.
TCCGGGAAACGTTCGATTTCATGGCGGTTACGCTGGAACCCTATGCTCGGGCGGATTACAAGAAAGGAAACCTGACGGCCTATCTGGAGGCCGGTCTCCAACTGTACGGCACCCGCCTGGACAACGACACGCTCCACCAGGCGCTGACCCTGTATCCCGTCAAGCCGGTCGGCCGGCTGGGCGGACGATGGGAACTCTCTGCGCGGCACACGCTCTTCTGGTCGGGTTCCGTCGGCGTCGTGCGGCCCGCCTACCAGCAGATCTGCTGGTACCCCCGTCAAGGAGCCTACCAGAACCAGCTTTTCATCGGCAATCCGGACCTGCTGCCTACGCAGGTGACGGGCTCCCAGATGGGGTACCGTTTCCAGTACAAGCCTTTCTTCGCAGAATTTACCTCCTCCTATTCCCGTCGTGACAACGAGGTGGTGCGGACCTTTGACGACTTCGAGGAGGAAGGGCGCAAGTTCAAAGTCTTCACCTGGGTCAATGCGGCCCGGACGCGGACCTGGATCGAAAAACTGACCCTGGGATGGAACGGCACCGCCGTCAAGGGGAACGTCTCCTGCCTGTACCACGATCTCCGGCAGAAGCAGGATCCCACCGACAAGATGGTTGAAAACCGTTACTGGGAATGGAGCGCAGATGCGATGGTACTCCTTCCTTTTTCTTGGACGCTTTCCGCTGATGTGAACTACCACACCAAGATCACCACGCTGTACCAGATCATCGACCCGTATCTCCGCCTGAACGCCCGCGTTCAGAAAAAGTTCGGTCCCGCATGGACCCTGTTCCTGGAAGGAAGGGACCTGCTGGACAAGCCCCTTGCGAACGGGGTCATCTCCGGGCTCTCTAAGCAGACCTGGCTGGAGGAAACCCGGCAGAACCGTCGCCTGATACAGATAGGGGCCGTCTGGCAATTCTGAGACGGCCCCTGGGGGAAAACGCTATCGGACTTTCGAGTCGCAGTACCAGCAGCGGAGGACGCCGGATTCCGTGCGGCGGAAACGGTGCGGTGCGTGCTCGTTGTTGCAGATGCACTTCCTGTTCGGGCAGCGGAGTTCCGGATCTTCCACCGGGACCTCGTCTGCCGGCATGCCGTGCTCGGGGTCGTTCTTCCACTCCAACAGCTTGACGATGAGGGCTTCGCGAACGAACTTGCCGTTCTCTACCTGACGGAAATAGGCGGCGCGCGGATCGGCGTCCACCTCGGTGAGGATCTCGTTCACGCGGGGGAGCGGGTGCAGGACGGCCATCTTCTCCTTGGCGAGGGCCATCCGGGCTGCATCCAGCACGAAACTGTCCTTCACACGGTCGAACTCGTCCTCGTCCAGGAAGCGCTCCTTCTGTACGCGGGTCATGTACAGCACGTCCAGTTCGCCCATCACTTCCTCCATCGTCGTCACTTCGCGATAGGGAATGCCGGTCCGTTCGCAGACGTCCTGCTTGATGTAGTCCGGAAGCTTGAGCTCGTCCGGGGCGATGAGGATGACCTTGATGTCCTTGTACCGGGACAGGGCCTTGATCAGGGAGTGCACAGTCCGCCCGAAACGGAGGTCGCCGCAGAAGCCGATCGTGATCCCGTCGATGTGACCGAGTTCCCGCTGGATGGTGAGGAGGTCCGTAAGGGTTTGCGTCGGGTGGCTGTGGGAGCCGTCACCGGCGTTGATGATGGGAACGGTCGATACTTCGGTGGCATACAGCTGGGCACCCTCGATATGATGGCGCATGGCGATGACGTCGGCGAAGCAGCCCAGTACGCGGACGGTGTCCTGCACGCTTTCGCCCTTGGAAACGGAACTGCTGCGGGCGTCGGAGAAGCCGAGCACGTTGCCGCCCAGCTCCATCATGGCGGAGGTGAAACTCAGCCGCGTACGGGTACTGGGCTCGTAGAAGAGCGTGGCGAGTTTCTTGTGGGACATGCTGCCCTGGTAGCGTTCGCGGTGCGCGATGATGTCCTGGGCGAGGGAGATGATTTCGTCGGTCTCCTGCTTGGTGAGATCGGTCGGGTCGATGAGGTGTTTCATGTTGGTTTATGCGGTTATTTGTTAATCCAGGTTTCATCCGAGGGGTTGTCGCGGAAGGCGAGGATGCGTTCCTTCCAGCCCGGGCCGATGCGGCCCTCTTCCTCGGCCACGTCCACGAGGACGTCCAGGTTGCACAGGGAATGGTTCTCCGTGTTCGCGGCTGCGATGCGCTCCAGGCCGCGCTTCATCCCGTAGGTGAAGATGGAGACGATGCCCAGCACCTCGGCGCCGGCTTCCCGGAGAGCCTCGACCACCTCGATGGCGCTGCCGCCGGTGGAGATGAGGTCCTCGATGACGACGACTTTCGTGCCCGGGTCCATCTTGCCCTCGATCCGGTTCGTCCGGCCGTGGGTCTTGGCCTCGCCGCGGACATAGCCCATCGGCAGGTCCAGGATCGTGGCGGTGATGGCGGCGTGGGCGATGCCGGCCGTGGAAGTGCCCATCAGCATCTCGCAGTCGGGGTAGTGCCGCTGCACGAGCTTGGCGAGCCCGTTTTCCACCTGCTCCCGCACACGGGGCGCGGAGAGGGTGAGGCGGTTGTCACAATAAATCGGGCTCTTGATGCCGCTGGCCCATGTAAAAGGCTGCTCGGGCCGCAGGAACACGGCGCCGATGGAGAGGAGGGAGGATGCGATCTGTCTTTCCATATAGATTCTTTCGCTTTGCTCAGAATGACAAAAACTCTTGGACACAACGCTCATACGCGGCCACCGGGTCTTCGGCGGCGGTGACGGGACGGCCGACGACGATCAGGTCGGAGCCGATTTCGCGGGCGCGGGCCGGGGTGGTGATGCGTACCTGGTCGTCCTTTCCGGCGTCGGCGAAGCGGATGCCGGGGGTGACGGTCAGGAAGCCGTCGCCGCAGGCCTCCTTCACCATGCCGGCTTCCAGCGGCGAGCACACGACGCCGTCCAGACCTGCCTCGCGCGCGTTCTGCGCGTATTTGACAATGGTGTCGTTGATGGTGGCACCGATGAGGAGCTCGTTATGCATCACTTCCTGCGAAGTCGAGGTAAGCTGCGTGACGGCGATCAGCAGGGGACGGGTACCGTCCGGCCGGGTGAGGCCTTCCAGGGCCGCCTGCATCATTGCGACGGTGCCTGCCGCATGGACATTGACCATGTCCACATCCAGGGCGGAAAGCACCCGCATCGCTTTCTTGACGGTGTTGGGGATGTCGTGGAGCTTGAGGTCCAGGAAGATCTTGTGTCCGCGGGCTTTGATGTCGCGGACGATGGAAGGGCCTTCGGCATAGAAGAGTTCCATCCCGATCTTCACGAAGGGCTTTCGGCCCTCGGGGAAACGGTCCAGGAATTCCAGCGTGGCCTCGCGGCTCGCAAAGTCGCACGCGATAATGACGTCTCTGTTGGTCATACGGTTCCGATAATATCCTTTAATGCGTTGATGTTCAATTCGTCCATGAGAGCGGGCAGTGCGGCGGCAATTTCCGGGCAGGCGAACGGGTTGCGGAGGTTTTCCGCGCCTACCTGCACGGCGGTGGCGCCGGCCATTATCATTTCGACGACGTCCCGGGCGGTGGCCACGCCGCCGCAACCCATCACGGGAATCTTGCAGGCGTGTGCGACCTGGTAGACCATCCGGAGGGCGATGGGGAAGATTGCCCGGCCGGAGAAACCGCCCATCTTGTTGGCAATGACGGGCTTGCGGCGGACGATGTCGATCCGCATCCCGAGGAAGGTGTTCACGAGCGTGAGGCCGTCCGCCCCGGCATCCTCGCAGGCGCGGGCGATGGAGACGATGTCCGTCACGTTCGGGCTCAGTTTGAGGAAGACCGGCTTGCGGCACACGGCTTTCACGGCCGCGGTCACTTCCGCCGCCGAAGCGGCCGAAGTTCCGAAGGCCATCCCGCCGTTATGTACGTTCGGGCAAGAAATATTGACCTCGATGATGTCGATGCCCTCGCAGGCATCGGCCTTTGCGCAACACTCCTTGTATTCGTCCAGCGAGAAGCCGCTGATATTGGCGATGATGCAGCCGTCATAGACTTTCCGGAGCGAGGGAACTTTCTCGCCCACAAGCACATCGATACCGGGATTCTGCAGGCCCACGGAATTGATCATGCCGCCCTCGCATTCGGCGATGCGGGGGGTGGGATTCCCGTAGCGCGCCTCCCGGGTGGTGCCTTTCAGCGAGATGCCTCCCAGGACGTTCAGGTCCATGTCCCCGGCCAGTTCCAGTCCGAACCCGAAGGTCCCGCTGGCGGGCACGACCGGATTCTTGAGGCGGATGCCGCACAGATCGACAGACAGGTCCTTTACCATATCAGTTCCTCCTTCTTGAACACCGGGCCGTCCTTGCATACGCGCCGGGGACCGTTTTTCGTCTGGATGCTGCATCCATAGCAGAAGCCCGCGCCACAGCCCATCCGCTCTTCGAGCGACGCTTCGCCGGGGCCTTCCAGGGCATTGCATACGACCTTCATCATTACCATCGGCCCGCAGGTGTAGAAGTAGTCATACGCAGGCTTTCCCGCGACGATGGCATCCGTCACGAAGCCTTTCTCGCCGACGGAACCGTCGACGGTGGAAATGAGCACCTCGTCGCTGACCGCCCGGAATTCATCGGCGAGGATGATCTCGTCGGCCTTGTTGAATCCCAGGACCGCCGTGACGTGTTTCCCTTGCGCCTTCAGCCGCTTGGCCAGCAGAAGCAGGGGAGGGACGCCCAGTCCGCCGCCCACCAGCAGCGCCCGTTCCCGGCAAGCCTCCGGATCGAAGCCCCTTCCCAGGCCGGTCAATACCTCCAATTTACCTCCCACGGCCATTTCAGAAAGGACTTTCGTCCCTTCTCCCACCACCTTGTACACCAAGGTCAGCCGCCCCTCCTCACAGTCGCACACCGACAGCGGTCTCCGCAGGAAATACCCCGGAATCCCGATATCGACAAACTCTCCCCCCTCGACCCCATTTCCTTCCAAAACCATTTTATAGGTTTTGGTGGCAATAAGAGAATTCTCGGCAATTGTATAAAGGCTCTTGTTCACTATTTATACTCTTCGTCAATGGTGGAAATCCCCAGGGTGATCTCTTCCAGCACGTCCAGGAGCACCCGCACGGTCTCGAGGGCCGTGAAGATGGTGACGTTGTTCTCCACCGCGCAGCGGCGGATGCCGTAACCGTCCAGGTGGCTGGATTTCTGGTTCAGGTCGATGGTGTTGATCACGTATTTCACGTGGCCCTTGCGGAGCGCCTGGTAGATCTCGTCACTGCCTTCGCCCAGTTTCCGCAGCATCTTCGTGCGGATGCCGTGCTCCTTGAGGAAAGCCGCCGTTCCCTTGGTCGCCTCGATGTTGAAGCCCAGGTTGTAGAAACGGCGGATCAGCGGCAGGGCCTCTTCCTTGTCCTTGTCCGCAATGGTCGCGAAGATGGTCCCGTAGGACTTGATGTCCATGCCGGAAGCCTGCAGGGACTTGTACAGGGCGCGGTTCAGGGAGTCGTCGTAGCCGATGGCCTCGCCCGTGGACTTCATCTCCGGGGAGAGGTAAGTGTCGATGCCCTTGATCTTTCCGAAGGAGAAGGCCGGGGTCTTTACGAAATGCCGCTTCCGTTCCGGGAAGTACACCTCGGTGATGCCCTGCTCCTTCAGGGAATGGCCCAGCATCACCCGGGTGGCGATCTTCGCCATCGGGATGCCCGTACTCTTGGAGATGAACGGGACGGTGCGGGAGGAACGCGGATTGACCTCGATCACATACACGTTCTCGTCGCTGTCCACGATGAACTGGATGTTGAACAGGCCCACGATGCCGATGGCCTTGCCCAGTTTCACGGTGTCGTCGATGATCTCCTGCTTGACCTTGGGGCTCAGGCTGAAGGAAGGATACACGCTGATACTGTCGCCGGAGTGGATGCCGGTGCGTTCCACGTGCTCCATGATGGCCGGGATGAAGACATCGGTCCCGTCGCAGATGGCATCGACCTCGGTCTCCTTGCCCTGGATGTACTTGTCCACGAGAACGGGGGAGTTCTCGTTGATTTCCACCGCGTTGTGGAGATAATGGCGGAGGGTGTCCTCATTGCCCACGATCATCATCGCGCGGCCGCCCAGTACGAAGCTCGGGCGCACGAGGACGGGATAGCCGATGTCCTCGGCCGCCTTCACGCCGTCCTCCACGTTCGTGACGGCATGGGCCTTGGGCTGGCGGATACCGGCCTTGCGCATGATCTGCTCGAAGAGCTTGCGGTCCTCGGCGTTGTCGATGGCCTCAAGGCCCGTTCCGATGAGCGGAACGTCGAACTCCTCCAGCGGGCCGGCGAGGTTGATCGCCGTCTGGCCGCCGAGGCTCACGATGATCCCGTCCGGCTTCTCCAGGTGGATGACATTCATCACGTCCTCCACGGTGAGCGGCTCGAAATAGAGCTTGTCGGAGACGGTGTAGTCCGTGGATACGGTCTCGGGGTTGTTGTTGATGATGATGGCCTCGTATCCGGCCTCCCGGATGGCCCAGATGGCATGGACGGTGGAATAGTCGAACTCCACGCCCTGGCCGATGCGGATGGGACCGGAACCCAGCACGAGGATCTTCTTCCGGTCGCTCCGGACCGACTCGTTCTCTTCCTCGTACGTGGAGTAGAAGTAGGGGACATAGGTGTCATGCTCGGCGGCGCAGGAGTCGATCATCTTGTACACCGGGAGGATGCCCTCGGCGAAGCGCAGCCGGATGATGTCGGCCTCGGTCTTTCCCCAGAGCTGCCCGATGAACTGGTCGCCGAAGCCCATGCGCTTGGCCTCCTTCAGGAGGGCGATGTCGCCGGGAGCGGCCTTCAGGCGGCGTTCCATCCGCACGATGTTGTAGATCTTCTCGAGGAAGAGCATGTCGATCTTCGTCCGGTCGTAGATGCGGGACAGGTCGATCCGCAGGCGAAGGAGCTGTGCGATGGCATGGATGCGGTCGTCCGTCGGCGTGGAGATATAGTCCAAAAGGGCCTCCTCGGTCCAGTCATCGAACTTCTTCTTGTGGATGTGGCAGCATCCGGTCTCAAGGGACCGCATGGCCTTGAGGATGCTCTCCTCCAGGGTGCGGCCGATGGACATGACCTCGCCCGTCGCCTTCATCTGGGTGCCCAGCTCGTTGGAGGCCTCGCTGAACTTGTCGAAGGGGAAGCGGGCCACCTTGGCCACCACGTAGTCGATGGCGGGTTCGCAGCAGGCGGGGGCGCCGGCCACGGTAATCTCGTCCAGGGTGAGACCCACGGCGATCTTCGCCGTCACGCGGGCGATCGGGAAGCCGCTGGCCTTGGAAGCCAGGGCGGAGGAACGCGACACGCGCGGATTGACCTCGATGATATAGTATTTGAAGGACAGCGGGTCCAGGGCGAACTGGACGTTGCAACCGCCTTCGATCTCCAGGGCCCGGATGAGTTTCAGGGCGCTGTCCCGGAGCATCTGGTATTCCTTGTCGGTAAGGGTGAGGGCCGGGGCCACGACCATGGAGTCGCCCGTGTGGATGCCCACCGGGTCGATGTTCTCCATTGAGCAGATGGCGATGGCGGTGTCGTTCCGGTCGCGCATCACTTCGAACTCGATTTCCTTGTATCCCTTGATGCTCTTCTCCACGAGCACTTCGCCCACAGGGGAGAGGGCGAGGGCGTTCCGCATCATGTCGCGGAGCTCGGCCTCGTCGTTCGCGAAGCCGCCGCCGGTGCCGCCCAGGGTGAAGGCCGGACGCAGGATCACCGGATAGCCGATCTTCTCCGCGGCCGCGACGCCTTCCTCGACGCTGTAGCAGATCTCGGAGGGGATGACCGGCTCGCCGATGGACAGGCACAGCTCCTTGAAGAGTTCGCGGTCCTCGGCCTTCTCGATGCCGTGGAAGGAGGTTCCGAGGATCTCCACCCCGCATTCCTCCAGCACGCCTTTCTTCGCGAGCTGGACGGCGAGGTTCAGGCCGGTCTGTCCGCCGAGGCCCGGCACGATGGCGTCGGGACGCTCGTAGCGGATGATCTTGGCGACATATTCGAGCGTGAGGGGCTCCATGTACACCTTGTCGGCCATCTGGGTGTC
>JAFUDV010000093.1 GCA_017464245.1 Bacteroidales bacterium
GTATAATTGCATTTGAAAAGAAAAATTGAAGGAGACCTTTCCGCATGACCCTGAAAAGACCTACTATTCGCAAGATTTACTGACCCTGGACTGTGAAGACGGCCCCAAGACCCTGAAAATCGGAGAATGGCTGAACGTGGACCCTGTACGGATCCACCGCATGGTCGTGAAGGAGAAAGCGATCAAGGTGGACCAGATGGAAGTGTTCGCTCCCCTGGTCTCCAAGCTCCGCCGCGCCGACTACGAGTATTACAAGCGCATCACCGGTCTCAAGATGCTCATCGACTTTCCCGGATACACTTCCGAAATCGAGGCGAAGATCCCCTACGACACGGACCCGATCGCTTTCTATAAGTGGTGGCGCAAGGGAAAGCACGAACATGTGGTCTATCTCTCTCCGGCCTACCAGTTCAAGCTCTTCCAGAAGGTCTCCGTGATGGAGCCCAAGATCATGCTCAAGAAAGACATCGAATTCGTCAAGAACTTCTGATATGACCCTCGAAGAAATCCTCAGCGTCCCCACGGTTCCCTTCCCCGAAGAACTTGGGGGCGATGTCTGGGACGACGACAACCGCTGCAGCTATTCCGCCGACGGGAGCAAGCTCCTGGATGCGGAAAATTTCCCTTCCACCGTCACGGTGCAGGAGGGCTGCCGCATCCTGTGCGACGGCGTCTTCGCCTTCCAGGATTACATGGCGGAAGACAGGAAAGCCGGCGAGGAGATTCCCCTGGACGAGCGGAACTCCTTCCTGGAGAAGATCCACCTCCCCTCCACGCTCACGCACATCGGCCGGGCCGTCTTCAACGAATGCGGCTACCTGGAAGCCATCAAGCTGCCCAAGAGTCTCCTGTACATCGGCGAGGACGCCTTCTGCGACTGCTGGAACCTGGAGAAGATCACCCTGCCCGCCGCCACGCGGTACATCGGCCCGCGGGCCTTCCAGGGCTGCATCAACCTGTACCAGATCCGCCTGGGCAAGGGTGTCGAGGCCATCGGCGAGGATGCTTTCGACGACTGCGAATCCCTGGAGGCCATCCTGGTCCCGCACGGGATGCTGGACCATTTCCTCGCCCTCATTCCCAAACAGTATCACGAAATCATCGAAGGAATATGAACGGAACCGCCGGCCAGAAATTCACCGTCGCCCACGACGGTCCCCTCCTGAAGTATCTGTATGAGATCTTCCCCACCCAGTCCAAGACGGGAGTGAAGAACATGCTCGCCAAGGGCCAGGTGCTCGTGAACGGCGAGTCCCGGACCGCTTTCGACCAGCCGCTTTTCGCCGGAGATGCGCTCCTGGTACTCCCCAAGGGCATTTCCATGGCGCGGGAGCACGCCTCCGACGCCCGGGACGCCGTGGAGAAGACCGGCGTGAAAATCGTCTTCGAGGATGACGACTACATCGTGGTGGACAAGCCCACCGGCCTGCTGTCCGTGTCCACGGCCAAGGGTTCGCAGAGCAAGTCCGGCCACAAGGAAGCCACCCTGTACGCCATCCTGAACGCCTATGTGAAGGTCCAGGCCCGTTCCCGCCGGAAGGAAGACCTCCTGAGCGGACGGACGCCTGACCGGTCCACCGCCAAGATCTGGATCGTCCACCGCCTGGACAAGGGCACGTCCGGCCTGGTGGTCTTCGCCAAGAACGAACGGGCGAAGGACATCCTCCAGAGCAAGTGGAAGGAACTCGTCCTCGAGCGCCGGTACGTCGCCTTCCTGGAGCACAAGCTGGAAAAGGAATCCGGCGCCATCCAGAGCTGGCTCGTGGAGAATCCCAAGTCCCTGAAGGTCTATTCCTATCCGGAAGAAGTGAAGAACGGGCAGCTTGCCATCACCCATTACCGCGTGCTGGGCCATGTGTACAAGGGTGGCGGCTGGTACACCAAGGCGGAGTTCTCCCTGGAGAGCGGCCGCAAGAACCAGATCCGCGTCCATGCCGCCTCCATCGGCCATCCCGTCGCCGGCGACGAGAAATACGGGGCCGAAACCGACCCGATCCGCCGGCTTGCCCTCCATGCGGCCACCCTCGTGTTCCGCAATCCGATGACCTCGCAGGTGATCCGCTGCCAGTCCCCTCTCCCCGAAGCTTTCTCCAAACTGGACCGATAAATGGAAACTTTCACCGTCCCAGGCGCCTCCGACGGCGTCCGGCTCAGCACCCTTGTCATCGCTCCCGAATCGCCCAAGGCCGTCCTCCAGTTGGTCCACGGCATGGCTGAACACAAGGAGCGCTACATCCCGTTCATGACCTATCTCTCCGAAAAGGGCTATGCCTGCGTCATCAACGACCTGCGCGGCCATGGAGCCAGCGTCACTTCCAAAGAAGACCTGGGATACATGGGCAAGGGCGGCCTGCGCGGCCTGGTGGATGACGTCCACTGCATAACGAAGTGGGCCAAGGAGCAGTTCCCCGGCCTGCCGCTTTTCCTTTTCGGCCACAGCATGGGGTCGATGATCGTGCGGAGCTACCTTAAAAAATATGACGGGGACATCGACGGACTCATCGTCTGCGGCAGTCCCAGCAAGAATCCGGCGGCCGGCCTCGGCGACTTCATCGCCGGCACCATCGGCCTGTTCCGGGGCCAGCGCTACCGCTCCGAACTGCTGGCCACCCTCTGCACCGGGAACAACGACAAGCGTTTCAAGGGCGAAGGGCTCCGGAACACCTGGCTTTCCACGAACAAGGCCAACGTGCACGCCTACAACAACGACCCGCTGTGTGGCTTCACCTTTACCGTAAACGGCTATCGCAACGGACTTTTCCGCCTGATGAAGGACATTTATTCGCCGGACGGATGGATCGTCTCCCATCCCGGCCTTCCGGTCCATTTCATCGCCGGGTCCGACGATCCCTGCATCATCTCCATCCGGAAGTTCTCCGAGGCGGTGAGTTTCCTTCGCGAACGCGGTTACCGCGAAGTCACCAGCCAGCTCTACCCGAAGATGCGCCATGAAATCCTGAACGAAAACGGACGGGAGGATGTCTGGCGCGACATCCAGGCCCGCCTGGACGGCTGGCTCGCACGATGACGCCCTCCCAGAAAGAGATCTTCAACCGGGCCGAGCTCCTGCTTGGGGCCGACGTGATGGACCGCCTCGCTTCCGTCCGGGTGATCCTGTTCGGCGTAGGCGGCGTCGGGAGCTGGTGCGCGGAAGGGCTCGTCCGCTCGGGCGTCACGCACCTGACCCTCGTGGACGCCGACCGCATAGCCCCCACGAACATCAACCGCCAGCGCATGGCCACGGTCCTGACTGTTGGTCAATCAAAGGTGGAAGTCCTGCGCTCCATCCTTCTGGAAATCAATCCGGAAGCGGAAATCGAAGCCATCGAAGCACGCTTCACCGACGCAACGGCCGCCGATTTCCGCCTGGGCAGCTACGACTACATCATCGACGCCATCGACGCCCTGAAGGACAAGGCCGCCCTGATCCTGCACGCGACGGCAACCCCGGCCACCTTCTTCTCCTCCATGGGGGCCGCCTGCAAGGTGGATCCGACCCGCATCCGCGTCGCTTCCTTCAGGGAGGTCCGCGGCTGCCCCCTGGGCGCCATGCTCCGCAAGAAACTCCGCAAGGCCGGCACCCTTCCCGCCAAGGATTTCCTGTGCGTCTATGACGAGGAACTCCTGGAGAACCGCGGGGCGGACACTGCCCTTCCCGAAGAAATGAAATTCGACAAGAAAGCCCACAACGGCTCCCTCGTCACCGTCACCGCCCCTTTCGGCTTCACCCTCGCCAGTTTGGTCATCGAGGACTGCAATCGGGGCAAAGGCCTTTGATCAAGTAATTGATTGTGTGCGGTTCATAGCCTTCCGGGACGGAGACCGGAGGAATGGGCGTACCTTCCAGGCAGAAGGTGCGGTGGCACTTCTCGCAATAGAAATGGACATGGAGATCGTCATCATGGTCGTCATGATGGCTGTGGCAGAGCTCGTAACGGACGCCGTCGCCGGTGTCCTCCAGGACATGGACCAGGTGCGCATCCCGGAAAGCCTGGAGCGTCCGGAACACGTTGGACTTGTCGATGGTCTCGAGGACGCCCTCGAGTTCAGTCATGGACATGGGACGGCCCGCTCCGGCAAGGGCGCGGGCGATCAGGATCCGGTTCGCCGTGGGCTTCACGCCGTGGCGCTCCATCAGTTCAGTAAGCTGGTTCTCTGCCATACGGATACAAAAATAAGGGATTGCGGGAAGAAACGCAATCCCTATTAATGAGGAGGTGCTCATTTAAATGGACAGCATGATGTCGTTCAGGAGGCCGCCGGCCGTCTGGCGGGTTCCGGCGCCGGCGCCCTGGATGAGCATCGGAGAGGGATAGTCGCCCGTCGTGATCAGGATGGCGTTGTCCGTTCCCCGGAGCGCATAGAGCGGGCTGTCGGGTCCCACTTCCTGCAGGCCCACGGTAGCTTGGCCTTCCGCATCGACGGAGGCGACATACCGGAGTTTGAGCCCCTTGGCGGCAGCGGCGGCATAGCGGTCGGCGATGTCGGCGGGGATGGGCTCGAGGGAGACCTGGGACTCCTCCAGCGGGAGGCCGGCCTGGCGGCTCAGGATGAGGATCTTCCGGAGGACATCCTTTCCGCTGAGGTCGATGCTGGGATCCGGTTCGGTGTAACCCTTGATGCGAGCTTCCTCCACCAGTTCTTCAAATCCAGTGCCTTTATAGTTATCCATCAAATAGTTGAGCGTACCGGAAAGGACAGCATCCATCCGGACCAGCGTGTCACCGCTCTGGACCACGCGGTCCAAGGTCACGAGCACCGGAAGGGCCGCGCCGGCCGTCGTTTCGTAACGGAGCGAGACGCCCGCCTTGTGCGCCTGCTCCTGCAGAGCCTTGAACTGCGCGAAAGTACCTGAGAAAGGAATCTTGTTGCAGGCGACGATGCTGTATCCGCTGCGGAAGAGGGCCGGATACCGGAAGCCGATTTCCCCGCTGGCCGTGCAGTCCACGAAGAGCGAATTCTCCAGCGAGAGCTCCGCCAGGGCATCGACATAGCCGTTCCCGGGCGTGCCGGCATCCAGGCGCTCCTGCGCATGCTGCAGGTTGATTCCCTCCGTGTCAATGACATACCGGCGGCTGTTGGCCAGGCCGCACACCCGGAGTTCCTTTCCGGAGCGGCGGGCGATGGAGGCCGCATTCTCGGACAGCATCTCCACCAGGGCCTTTCCCACCCGGCCGTAACCGGCGATGAACAGGTGGATGACCTTGGACGTCCACCGGTCGAAGAATTCGCGGTGGATGGCTCGGATGGCCACATCGGCCCGGACCGACGGAACGATGACGGAGATGTTCCGCTCGGAGGATCCCTGTGCTGTAGCCCGGACCGGGATGCTGTGCGTTCCCAGGGCGGCGAGCATCCGACCGGTGGCGCCGCTGTGACCCAGGATGTCGTCCCCGATCAGGCAGACGATGGAATAGCCCGTCTCCACCTTGAGCGGATTCAGCTTCCCCAGGGAGATTTCATAGGCGAAGCAGCCGTCGGCCGCCTCGCGCGCCTTCTCCGCATCCTCCTCGGCGATGGCGATGCACATCGAATGGACGGAGGAGGCCTGGGTGATCAGGATGATGTTGATCCCCTTCCGGCTCAGTGCATCGAACAAGCGCGACGAGAAGCCCGGGACACCCACCATGCCGCTTCCCTCCAGGGAGACGAGGGCGATGTGGTCCGAATGGGCGATCCCGATCACCCCGTCCCGTACCCGCGGCGGGTTCCTTTCCACCAGCGTACCCGGTTCGTCCGGGTGGAAAGTATCTTTCACATAGATGGGAATTCCCTCTTCCACAACGGGTTGGATGGTGGGCGGGTAGATGACCTTGGCCCCGAAATGGGACAGTTCCTGCGCTGCCCGGTAGGAAATGTTCGGAATCGGGCGCGCCGTCGGGACCACCTTGGGATTGGCCGTCATGATGCCGGGGACGTCGGTCCAGATTTCCACGCGGCGGGCATGGATGCCCACGGCGACCAGCGAGGCCGTATAGTCGGAGCCGCCCCGGCCCAGGGTCGTCACCCGGCCGTTCTCGTCCGAAGCAATGAATCCCGGAACGACGAAAAGCTCCACGTGCGGGGTGGAATTGACCGCCTTGGACACGCGGGCGAAAGTCTCCGGCTCGTCCACCGCTCCGCCGCGGACCAGCACCAGTTTCCGCGCGTCCAGCCATTCGCAGGAGATGCCCAGGGAGCGGAACTTGTCCGTCAGGATGGTCGTGGAGAACAATTCTCCATAGCTTTCTATGGCGTCGAGCGACGCAGGGCTCAGTTCGCCGAGCAGGTACACGCCGTAGACGATACCCTCCAGCGAATCGAACAGGGCGTCCACCGACGAAGCCGTCCGCTGCTGGTATCCGTCCGGAAGGAGTTCCCGGATGATGGTGTGATGACGCTCCCGGAGGTCGCGGAGGAGGTCCTTGTACGATTCGTCCTTTCCGGCGGCCCGGCGCCCGGTCTCGATAAGCGTGTCCGTACACCCGCTGACCGCGGAGGAGACCACGATGGTGCGGTCCGCTTCCAGGGATTTACGGACGATATCGATTACCCGGAGCATCGCTTCCGATGAAGCGACGGAAGTTCCACCAAACTTAAGTACTTGCATAGTTCGTTATTTCATAATGATGGCCGTCAGGCGGGCGGTTTCCAGGAGGAAGCCGTCATGGCCGAAACGGGAGGAGATTTCCATGTAGTCGGCCCCCGGAATCCAGCGGGACCAGAGAGAAGATTCCTGCGGCGGGAACAGGGCGTCCGTGTCGATGGAGACGACCGTCGTCCGGGCCTTGATCCGGGACAGGGCAGCCTCGACGCCCCCGCGCCCCCGGCCCACATTGTGGCTGTCCAGGGCGTTGCACAGGGTGTAGTAGGAATAGGCGTCGAACTGGCGGCGGACCAGCTTCTCGCCCTGATAGCGCTCGTAGGAAGCGGCCCGGCCTGCAAAGAGCGTATCGGGATCCGCCTCGAACTGGGTCAGGGCGTAGCCGTCAAAGCAGCGGTAGGAGATGAGGGCCTGCGCCCGGGCGCACTTGAGCCCGGCGCTGCCGCCGGACAGGTCCCGGGCCTCCCGGAAAGTCGGGTCGGCCTCCAGCGCCATCCGCTGCGCCTCCACCGTCGCCGAGAGATACGGGGATACACGGGGGGCCGTAGCGATGAATACACAGCGCCGGAAGATATCCGGCTCCGTCACGGCCCATTCAATGGCCTGGAAACCTCCGATGGAACTTCCGATCAGGAGGTCCACTTTCTTGATTCCAAGCGACTTCCTTACCTCGATTGTTGCCGCGACCATGTCCCGGACCGTCACCTTCGGGAAATCCAGGAGCCAGGGCTTTCCGGTGGCAGGATTCTCCCGGGCGGGTCCCTCGGAGCCGTAGGCCGATCCGAGCATGTTCACACAAGCGACAAAACTCTTCTCCGTATCGATCGCCTTGCCCGGACCCACCATCTCCGGCCACCAATCCTCGGGATCGCTGTTCGCAGTGAGGGCATGGCACACCCAGATGACGGGACGGCGTCCGTCCCAGCGTTCCTGCGACGTATGGTACACCACCTGTGCGGGAGCCAGCACTCCCCCGGCCTCGAGTTCCAGCCGGACCGTCAGTTCCTTCCTAAACATGGACACAAAGGGTATCGATCTTGCTCATGGTCTTTCTATTTTTCCGGACAAAGATAGAATCTTTGGAATAAACGTACAATATTCCAATAAAATTCAGAAAATATTTCTATTTTTGTCTCAAATGAACCCAAAAACAGAACGGGAACCCGGAAATCGGCCCGTCCAAAAGAAAAATATTCCGCCTTATGAACGACATCGTCCTCGATTCCACCGACCTGGACATCCTGCGCGCCCTGCAGGAGAACGCCCGCCTCACGACCAAGGAACTCGCCGCCCGCGTAAACCTGTCCACCACGCCCGTTTTCGAACGTCTCAAGCGCTTGGAACGCAGCGGTTTCATCCGCAAGTACGTCGCCGTCCTGGATGCGGAGAAACTGCATCTGGGCTTCGTCGTCTTCTGCTCTGTCAAGCTCAAGCAGATGAGCCGGGAGGTGGCACAGACCTTCGTTTCCATCGTCAAGGACATCCCTCAGGTTGCCGAGTGCTACAACATCTCCGGCGAGTACGACTATCTCCTCAAGATCCACGCCCCTGACATGAAGTATTACAACGAGTTCATCATCAACGTGCTCGGGACCATCGACTCCATCGGAAGCATCCTTTCTTCCTTCGTGATGAACGAAATAAAAAACACGCACGCCCTCTATCTGTGACGGTTTTTTGCTATATTTGTATATTTATAGAAACAACCACACCGGATATATGAAAAACAACGAAGCGCTGCGCTGCCTCCTGTGCAAGAAGCCCAAATGCTCCTTGCTGGGCTGTCCTGTCCACACCCCGATTCCCGAATGCATGAAACTCTACCGGGAAGACCATATGGAGGAAGCCGGAAAACTGCTTTTTGACAACAATCCCCTGACCGCCATTACCTCCCGGGTGTGCGACTGGAAGCAGTTCTGCTACGGACACTGCATCCTGAACGTGAAGAGCATCCCGGTGCGCTGGTACCAGATCGAGCAGGAGATTTCCGACGCCTACCTGTTCGGCGCCAAGCTCGAGCGGGAATCCGACCTGCTATCCGGGAAGCGGATCGCCCTCATCGGGGCCGGCCCAGTGGGCATCGCCGCCGCCGTCTGGCTGTACAGGGCGGGTGCCGAAGTGTCCATCGCGGACGCGAACGCCCGCATCGGCGGCGTCCTCCGTTACGGAATCCCCGCCTTCCGCCTGGACCGGAAATATGTCAATGCCTACGAGCGGATGTTCCGCGAGGCCGGCATCAAGTTCCAGGGAGGTATCGAGATCGGCAAGGACATGTTCCTGAACCGCGTCGCCGCGCGCTATGACGCCGTCCTGATCGGCGCAGGCGCCGAGAAGCCTGCTTCGCTGGGCATCCCGGGTGAGGCGAAAGGCCTGCAGGCCCTCCCCTTCCTCAAGAATCCGGAGGCGTTCGACCTCGGGCGGAAAGTGATCGTCATCGGCGGCGGCAATGTCGCGATGGACGCGAGCCGGACGGCTGTCCGGCTGGGTGCGGAGACCTGGATCTACTACCGGAAAGATTACGGGAACATGCCTGCCAACCCGCTGGAAGTCAAGGAAGCACAGCGGGATGGGGTCCAGTTCCGCGTCTTCCAGGCCCCGGTGGAGGTCCGCGACGGCAGCGTCGTTTTCTGCGACTGCCAGAACGAGACGGATCCCGAGACCGGCCGGATCGTGACCCGCATCATCGAGGGCACCGAGCACGAGGTCGAATGCGACACCTTGCTCACCGCGATCAGCGAGCGGCCCGACTTCTCCCTCTTCAAGGACTGCGAGCCCGTCTGGAACAAGGACGGCTGTCCAGAAGTGGCGGAGGACGGGCAGGTGAACATCACGGGCATCGACAACGTGTATGTCGCCGGCGATTTCCTCCTCGGCCCCAAGACCGTCGTGGAGGCCGTCGCATCTGCGAGAAAGGCCGTGAACGCCATCATCGACCGTTTCACCCAACCCGCCGAATAAGTGCCATGAAAGCCATCCTGATCTATTCCGGCGGGCTGGACAGCACCACGCTCCTGTACGAATACAGGGACCGCATCGCGCTGGCCGTCTCCTTCGACTACGGTTCCAAGCACAATGCGAAGGAACTCGCTTTCGCGGAGGAGCACTGCCAGCGGCTGGGAATCCCCCACCGGATCATTCCCCTGGATTTCATCGGCCGGTACTTCCGCAGCGACCTGCTCCTTTCCGGCGGCGAGATCCCGGAGGGAAACTATGACGACGACAACATGAAATCCACCGTCGTTCCCTTCCGGAACGGCATCATGCTCGCCGTGGCGGCGGGCCTGGCGGAAAGCTACGACCTGGATACGGTCCTCCTCGCCAACCACGGCGGCGACCACGCCATCTACCCGGACTGCCGCCCGGAGTTCATCGAAGCGTTCGACCGCGCGTCCGAGGCCGGCACCTACAACGGCGTCCGCATCGTCTCTCCCTACTGCAATCTCACCAAGCGGGACATCGCCCTCCGCGGCCGGGAACTGGGCATCGACTACAGCCGCACCTGGTCCTGCTACAAGGGCGGGGAGAAGCACTGCGGCCGCTGCGGCACCTGCACCGAACGGAAAGAGGCCCTCGCGGGCTTCGACCCCACCGAATACGAAGAATAGACGCCTATGTATTACGTTTGCAAACGGCTGGAG
This sequence comes from Bacteroidales bacterium, assembly GCA_017464245.1. GTDB lineage: Bacteria > Bacteroidota > Bacteroidia > Bacteroidales > UBA932 > Cryptobacteroides. The sequence goes on from JAFUDV010000093.1 coordinate 10,222, forward strand.
ATTTCCGCCGCCCACAGCCTGATGCTCTCTTATGAGAGCAAGTGCGAAGACCTGCACGGCCACAACTGGATCGTCAAGATCTACTGCAAGTCGGAGACCCTGAACCAGGACGGCATGGTCACCGACTTCACCCTCATCAAGCGGGACATCGAGAAAGCCCTGGACCACAAGAACCTGAACGACGTCCTCCCCATGAACCCGACGGCCGAGAACATCGCCCGCTGGATCTGCGACCGCACCCCCAACGCCTACAAGGTGGAAGTCTGGGAGTCCGAGATGAACATGGCCGCCTACGAACGGGACTAGTGTACCGGATCAACGAAATATTCTATTCCCTGCAGGGAGAAGGATACTGGACGGGAACGCCCATGGTGTTCCTGCGCTTTTCCGGATGCAATCTCAAGTGCCCGTTCTGCGATACGGACCACAGCGGTTACCGGGAGATGGAGGCGGAGGAGATCGTGGCGGAGATGCTCCGGTCCGGCGGCGAATGCCGGAGAGCCTGCGTGACCGGCGGCGAGCCGTCCCTGCAGCTGGACAAGGCCCTCGTCGATGCCCTGCACGGAGCCGGATTCCAGGTCCATGTCGAGACCAACGGGACCCGGTCCCTGCCCGAGTGGGTGGACTGGGTGACTCTGAGCCCGAAGACCGGCGTGAAAGGCCTGAAGGGCGACGCGACCGTCGTACTGGCAAGGGCCGACGAGGTGAAAGTCGTCTTCGAAGACGGCGTCGACGGTCCATGGGAGGCTTTTCCGGCTTCCTGGCATTTCCTGCAGCCCTGCGACACCGGCGACCCGGCGAAGAACAAGGCCGTCCTGGCCGAAACCATTGACTATATCCGGCGGCATCCCCTCTGGCGACTGTCGCTACAGACACATAAACTATTGGAAATCAGATGAAAAGGAACGAGTACGACGTCATCATCGTCGGTGGCGGCATTACCGGTGCCGGGACGGCGAGAGACTGCGCGATGCGCGGACTGAAGGTCCTCCTCATCGAGCGGCACGACATCGCGACGGGTGCGACGGGCCGGAACCACGGCCTCCTTCACTCCGGGGCGCGCTACGCCGTCACCGACCAGGAATCCGCGAACGAATGCATCCGGGAGAACATGATCCTCCGCCGGATCGCCTCGCACTGCGTGGACGAGACCGACGGCTTCTTCATCACCCTTCCGGAGGACGACCTGAACTACCAGGCGAAGTTCGTCGAATCCTGCCTCGCGGCAGGCATCAACGCGGAGATCGTGGACCCGAAGGAGGCCCTCCGGATGGAACCGGCCATGAACCCGGACATCATCGGCGCCGTCAAGGTGCCGGACGGCAGCGTGGACCCGTTCCGGCTGTGCGCCGCGAACATGGTGGACGCCAAGCTCCACGGCGCCCAGGTCCTCCTCTATACCGAGGTCACCGGCTTCATCAAGGACGGCGACCGCGTCGTAGGCGTGAAGACGTACAACCACCAGACGCACAAGTCCGGCCAGTACTACGCGCACATCACGGTCAACGCCGCCGGCATCTGGGGCCAGCACATCGCGGAACTCGCCGGGGTGAAGATCGGCATGTTCCCGGCCAAGGGCGCCCTCCTGATTTTCGCGCACCGGGTGAACGGGATCGTCATCAACCGCTGCCGGAAGCCCGCGAATGCGGACATCCTGGTGCCGGGCGACACGGTGTGCATCATCGGCACCACCTCCACGAAGATCCCTTTCGAGGAATGCGACGGGGTGCGGGTGACGCCGGAGGAAGTGAACCTGCTGGTCGAGGAAGGCGCCAAACTCGCTCCCGCGCTGGCAAGTACGCGTATTTTAAGGGCATACGCCGGCGTACGTCCGCTCGTAAGTGCCGACAACGACCCGTCCGGCCGCAACATCAGCCGCGGCATCGTGTGCCTGGACCATGAGACGCGCGACGGGGTGAAGGGATTCGTCTCCATCACCGGCGGCAAGCTCATGACCTACCGCCTGATGGCGGAGATGGCGACCGACCTCGTGTGCCGGAAACTGTCCGTGGACAAGGCCTGCGAGACGGCCGACACGCCCCTCCCGGGGGCCGGTGTCAAGAGTTTCCGGGAAGTCGCGGAGAAGATCTGGGAGAACCCGACCACGGTCCAGAAGGCCGCCGCCGGGCGTCTTGGCATGGGCGCGGCCCGGCTGAAAGGAGCCGACACCATGGACCAGTCCCTCATCTGCGAATGCGAGGAAGTGTCTGTGGGAGAAATCAATTCCGCCATCGAGCGCCTGGACGTCAGCGGCCTGACGGACCTCCGGCGCCGCACCCGCGTCGGGATGGGCACTTGCCAGGGAGAACTCTGCGGCTGCCGCGCGGCCGGCCTCCTCGCGAAGGCCCATGGCTGCACGGAGCGGGCCCGGGAGGACCTGAAGGACTTCATGACCGAACGCTGGAAGGGCATGTACCCCATCGGCTGGGGCGACGCCCTCCGCGAGGCGGAATATACACAGTGGGTCTATAAACACGTGCTCGGCGTATGAAATTCGACACCGTCATCATCGGCGGAGGCCTGGCAGGCCTGACCGCTGGAATCTGCCTCCAGGAAGCGGGGCAGAAAGTCGCCATCGTCAGCGCCGGACAGAACGCGATGTACTTCTTCTCCGGCAACTTCGAGTCCGTCGGACCGGCCCGGGAGCGGATTGCGGCCCTCTTCGCCGCAGCCGGGGTGCGGACCAATGCCGCCGACGGCCTTCAGCTCATGCCCATGGGCTCGTTCCGTCCCGCCTCCCTCACCCTGGAGGACGTTACGGTCTATCCCGAGGAGCACATCGCTGAAAAGGCCCTCATCGTCAATTTCACAGGCTTCCATGACTTCTACGGAACCTTCATCGCGGAGGCGCTTGAGAAGGCCGGCACGGCCTGCCGGATCCGCTTCGTGCGGCTCGCCGAGATGGAACACCTGCGGACGAGTCCCAGCGAGATGCGCTCGGTGAACATCGCCCGGCTGATGGACGAGCACTGGGAGAAGGTGGTCGCCGACATCCGCGTCCTCCACAAGGACGAAGACCTGATCATCCTCCCGCAGGTGTTCGGGCTCAAGGACGCTTCGGTCCTGGACAAGATCCGGACGGCCCTTCCCGCCCGCGTATCCTTCGTAGGCACCATGCCCCCCTCCGTCCCCGGCATCCGGACGCAGATGCTCCTGCGACACCGGTTCGAGCTGCTGGGCGGCATGTTCCTGATGGGCGACACGGTCACTTCCGGTGCCCTTCACGAAGGGGTCGTGAGCAGCATCACCACCCGGAACCTGGATACGGCCCGGCTTTTTGCCGACCACTTCATCCTCGCCTCCGGCGGCTACTTCTCCAAGGGCCTGGCCACTTCCCCGACCAAGGTCTATGAGCCCCTGTTCGGACTGGACATCGACTATCCGGAGAACCGGAGCGACTGGTACCGGGAGGATTTCTTCCAGGACCAGCCCTACATGGACTTCGGGGTCAAGACGGACGACCGGCTGCATCCCCTCAAGGACGGCGAACCGGTGAAGAATCTTTTCGCCATCGGCTCCGTCCTCGGAAACACCCGGAAGGAAGAATATGGTACGGCGGCCGGACTTGCGATCCGCAGCGCCTTCGCCGCCGTGGACATCATCAAAGGAGGCAACCTATGAACCTGCAGGAATATACAGCCAGCGCGCATAATTTCGAGGAGTGCATGAAATGCACCGTCTGCACGGCATACTGCCCTGTCGTGCCGGTGAACCCGCGCTATCCCGGCCCCAAACAGGCCGGTCCAGACGGAGAACGGCTCCGCCTCAAGGATCCCTACTTCTTCAACCAGGCACTCAAGTACTGCCTGAACTGCAAACGGTGCGAGGTCGTGTGTCCCTCCGGGGTGAAGGTGGCCGACATCATCCAGGCCGCCCGCATCAAGTATGACCATTCGCAGCCCAAGCTCCGCGACCGCATGCTCGCGAGCACGGACTTCATGGGTCGCCTGGCCCGTCCCTTCGCCCCGATTGTGAACGGCATGACGGGGCTCGGCGCGACGAAAGTCCTGCTGGATGCCACGTTCGCCATCGACAAGCACCGCTCCTTCCCAAAATACAGCGGGAGAAGTTTCGAAGGATGGCTGGGGCGCCGCTCCCGGGAACAGGCGAAATTCGAGAAACAGGTCGCCTACTTCCACGGCTGCTATGTCAATTACAACAACCCTCAGCTGGGCAAGGACTTCGTGAAGGTCATGAATGCCCTGGGCATCGGCGTCCAGCTGCTGGAGAAGGAGAAATGCTGCGGGGTCGCCCTCATCGCCAACGGCATGTCCGGCAAGGCCCGGAAGAATGCCGAGCACAATGTAGCAGCGATCAAGAAAGCCGTGGATGCAGGGCTGAACGTCCTCCTGACCTCCTCCACCTGCACCCTGACGATGCGGGAAGAGTATCCCGAACTCCTGAAAGTGGACAACAGCGGCGTCCGCGACTCCATCCTGCTCGCGACACGCTACATCTACCAGCTCCTGGAATCGGGCAAAGCGACGCTCAAGTTCAAGGAAGGCTACCGCGCACGGATCGCCTACCACACGCCCTGCCACCTGGAGAAACTGGGCTGGGGCCTCTTCTCCTGCGAATTGCTGAAACTCATTCCCGGCGTGGAATTCACCATGCTGGACTCCAATTGCTGCGGCATTTCGGGCACTTACGGCTTCAAGAAAGAAAACTATGAGGCCTCCCAAGCCATTGGGAAGCCTCTGTTCGATCAGATCAAGTCCGTGAATCCCGACTTCGTCGCCTGCGACTGCGAAACCTGCAAGTGGCAGCTGGAGATGTCCACCGGCTACACCGTCAAGCACCCCATCTCCATCCTCGCCGAAGCCATCGAGGACTAGCGCATTACTTGCGCGCCTCGATGCGCTTTCTCAGTCCGGGAGAGAGGGAAAGGGGTTCGTAGCCGTCGGCACGGTCCAGCCACTTGGTGGCGATGGAAAGGTCGCCCATCATGTAGAAGGCGAGGGCGGTATTGTAGCAGGCGCAGGCGCGCTTGGTATAGCTGCCGGCAGCGGAGAGGGCCATCCAGATGTCGGCTGCCTTCTTCCACTGGAAATCGTAGGCGAGGTAGGCCGCATCGACCCACTTGGTCTCGAATCCGTCGTAGTAGTAGAGGCTGTAGCCCTCGGTCTTCCAGGTGGGGACGAAGCGGTTGCTCATCTGGGCGCCCACCATGTCGGCCCCGGAGTCCTTGACCTTCAAGGCCTCGCTGGCAAGATATTCCTTCGCCGTCACACCGTTGTTATAGACAGGGGTACGGAGGACACTCGATCCCCGGAAGATCCGCAGGTTGTCGTCCTTGTCCATGCTGTCATACACGAACAGACGGGCGTTGTATGGGATCTGCGCCTGGGCGACGAAAGCGGAATCGACATTCTTGGGATTCTGGACGGCCGTATTGGCGCCCAGGGAAACTTCACCGAAGGCGGGAGGGCCGAGCAGGAAGACGACATCGTCCCCCGTGTCCATTACCAGCCGGTGCATCAGGTCCAGGCTCACCGAATCCGAGGGAATCTTGTACACGCCGATGTTCTCCTCGCCCCGGAAGTAGTCCTTTTCGAGGGAACGGGCCAGGGAGGAGGCGACAGCGTTGCTGAAGGTGGAATCCGCCGTGCCGTCGTCCATGTACACGATGGACATCGTCTTCCGGGACAGGTCCACGCCCGACTTGGACGGATAGCGCATGTCCACGCTGAGAGTCAGAGTCTGGGGCGAGCAGGCCGCCAGCGACAGGGCGGCGAGGGCCGCCAGGAGGATGCTTCTTCTCATAATTCGACAAGTTCTGCAGTCAAGTCATACTCATCCGCAGAGACGATCCGTACCTGCAGGAAGTTTCCGATGAGCGAGTTGGGCTCGATGCCGTCGAACACGTCCGGATCGTACTTGAGGAGGATTTCCCCGTCCACTTCCGGGCTCTCGAATTCGCTGCGGCACACGAGGATCCCGTCCATGAAACTGTCCACCAGGACACGGACTTCCGTCCCCACGCGTGACTGGTTATATGCAAGAGAAATGCCACGCTGAAGTTCCATGAGCCGGGACAGCCGGTTTTTCTTCGCCCGCGGGCCCACGGAATCCTTGAAATGGAGGGCGCCGTAGGTTCCCTCCTCCTCCGAGTAGGTGAAGGCGCCGAGCCGCTCGAAACGGGCCTCCTCCACGAACTGGAGCAGCTTCCGGAAAGCATGGGGCGTCTCGCCGGGATGGCCCACGATGAGGGTGGTCCGCAGGACGACGCCCGGGACACGCTCCCGCATCCGCCGGATGAGCGAACGGGTCCATTCCCCGTCCACGCCGCGACGCATCGTCTCCAGGACCTTGTCGTCGATATGCTGGAGCGGGATGTCCATGTAGCGGCACACCTTGGGGTTCCGGGCCATTTCGTCCAGGACGTCGTCCGGGAAATCAGCCGGGTAGGAATAGTGGATGCGAATCCACTCGATGCCCTCCACGGCGGACAGGCGGCGGAGCAGCTCGGCCAGGGAGCGCTTCTTGTACCGGTCCAGGCCGTAATAGGTGGTATCCTGCGCGATGACGACCAGCTCCCGGATTCCCTGGGCGGCCAGGTCCTCCGCTTCGCGCACCAGCACGTCCATGGGCACGGAGTGATGGTTTCCCCGGATCAGGGGGATGGCACAATAGGAACACCGGCGGTCACAGCCCTCCGAGATTTTCAGGTAGGCATAGGGATGCCGCCCGTCGGTGAGGACGCGGCGGTGGGCGGTGGCGGCGTCGGGCTCGCACCCGAGCGCCCGTACCAGCGGAGAGAGGTCCCTCGCCCCGAGCCAGCCGTCCACTTCGGGAATCAGGTCCGGAAGGTCTTTCCGGTAACGCTGCGAAAGGCAGCCGAACACCAGGAGACGGCCGATTTCCCCGGCCTGCTTGCGCCGGACGGATTCCAGGATGGTCTGGACGGACTGTTCCTTGGCGTCGCCGATGAACCCGCAAGTGTTGATGAGCTGGACGTCCACGGGGCACGTCTCCCCATCCGGCACGATCTCATACGAATCCCGTACCTGGTAGAGGAGATGCTCCGTGTCCACGGTGTTCTTGGAACACCCCAGGGTGATGACCTGCAGGGTGGGCATCATTCAGCCTCGGGAGCCTGCTCTTCCTCTTCCTCCTCCACGAAGTCCAGGGAGGCGAAGTTCTTGAGCTCGTTGTACCAGTCCACGACCTTCTTCATGTGGGAGACATAGAAGCGGTCCGCATCATAGTCCGGAAGGGCCTTCTCGAAAAGGGCCTTGAGTTCCTCGGGCGCGGCCTTGGAAGTGGGGGCGTCGGCCTCGCCCAGGACCTCGTGGATCTTGAGGAAGACTTCCTTGAGCTTCACTTCGCCCTCCATCGTGTAGATGGAGATGTCCGCGAGGGTAGTGATGCCGCTGTTCGCGGCAAAGTTCGTCCGCTTGTGGTCGCGGAGGGATTCGGCGATGGCTCCGTTGCGAGACTGGGCGATATAGTTGAAAAGGCCGCGCTGACCGCGGACGGAAAGGGTTTTGGCAAGATCTGTCTTCATGGTGAATATGTCAATTAATCAACTTGCAAATATAGTGAATAAATTCAAGAAAACGCGGTCCGAACGTGCCGGGATATCCCCGACTGGGCCGCCGTTGTCCAGGATGGCGTCCACCCTGGAAAGGTCGAAGGACTGGCTCCGGATGCGGCGCAGAGCCTCCTCGGGCGTGGAACCGTCCCGGGACAGGCAGCGCTGCAGGCGGACCGGTTCGGGCGCATCGACCAGGACCACCCGGTCCCCTATCCCGTCGAAGATGGGATGGGAGAGGATGACGGCGGATTCCAGCACGACGAAGGGTACGGGACCGTAGGTCCATCCCGCCGGCCGGTGCCAGCGCTTCCATCGGCGGAAATCCGCCAGGACGGCCGGATAGACAAGGGCCTCCAGCCGCGCCTTCGCAGACGGGTCCGGGAAAATCCGGGAAGCAAGCCGTTTCCGGTCCAACCGTCCGGATGCGTCCCGGAGGGAGACGCCCAGTTCCTTTTCCAGCAGGGGAACGAGGGAAGGGTCGCGGTCATAGAGGGATTTCGTCCGGGCATCCGAATCATAGGCCGGAACGCCGCAGCTCCTGAGATAACGGGCTACGGCCGATTTCCCGCTGCCCATTCCGCCGGTAAGGATGACGGTCTTCATCGGGATCAGTCCGTTTCGATGCAGTCGAAGATCTCGGGCACCACGCGGTAGTCCAGGACGCCGGCAGGGAGCTGACGGACACGGGGGATGCACCGCCCCGAGATGGAGGAAACGAAGTCTTTGTAATCGATCGTGAGGGTGATCGCCCCGAAGGGATCGCGTCCCACCGGGAAGGCGCAGTGCAGCACCACCTCCGCCTGGGAGGGATACACCTGCAGGTGCCGGCCGGCGGGAAGCCCCTCCACGGTCACCGGAAGCGAAGACCGCAGCTCCACGTACCGGGACACCGGCAGGTCGTAACTCACGATCTCGTCGGACAGGCGGACGCCCTTGATCCGGCGGAGCCGGAGCGTCCCCTGCTGGCTCTGATGGACATCGTCCAGCAGGAGCGGCGCCGTGACCACATGGTCGACCATGTCCAGCCGGGCCTGTTCGCCATACACCGTCACGGAGTCGGGAACAAGGCGCAGGGGGCCGGAGGCCATGTACTGGTCGCGGTAGGAGATGTCACCGGACAACTGGACCGGGACCTTCTTGTGATTTTCCGCCGGGAAGCGGAAGAACAGGGTGTCCGTCACGAAGGACTCCACCTGGACCTCGTCACCGAAAAACTGTTCGCTGTAAGTGTTCTTGGCACTGCCGGCGACGAAGAAACGGTCGCCGTCCAGATGGTGCATGTCGGCCCGCTCGAAAGAGACGCGGACCTGCCGGGAACGGCTCCGGCTTCCCTCCCTCAGGAGGCGGAAACCGGTCGTCCGGCACCGGGCCGACACAAGGGCCGATCCGGCGGAAAGGTTGCTGTGCCCCGGGATGTTGCACTCGGCGACGACCGGGACCGTGACCACGCCGGAATAGTTCTGGGAAAGGTTGCTCAGGAACCAGACGGCAAGGGCGATGAGGAGGGAGGCAGCCAGCAACAGGCCCTCCCTCCCCCTCAGTCTGAGGCGTCGTTCCCGGGACACGGGATTACTGCTGGATATCGGAGTTGTCGCGGACCAGCACCTGCTTCGCCACGCGGAGCTTGGTGTCGCCGTCCACACGGACCAGCGCGGTCTTGTCGTTCACCTCGACGATCTCGCCGTAGATGCCGCTGTTGCCGATGACGACCTTGTCACCCTTCTTGAGGGAGTTCTGGAAAGCTTCCAGTTCTTTCTGCTGCTTGCGCTGGGGACGGATCATGAAGAGCCACATCACCAAGAAGATCAGCAGGAGCATGATCCACATCGACCAGGAACTGCCCTGCGGCTGCTGCGGCTGGGCTTGGAGGAGGATAAAGAGCGTATTCATATGGATGGAAAGATTTTAGGATTGCGAAAGAGTGGGGTCCACGGGCTTGGGGATGCGGCCCTCGGCCGCACTCTCCCGGATCAGCCGGTCCAGGATGCCGTTCACGAAAGAGCGGCTCTTGGGGGTGGAGAAGTACTTGGAGAGTTCCACGTATTCGTTGATGGTCACCCGGACGGGAATCTCGGGGAAGGTTTCCGCCTCGGCCAGGCCCATTGCGATGAGGACGATGTCCGTCGTGAAGAGACGGTCACGGTCCCAGCCCCGGACGGAGCCCGCCACTTTCCCGTAGTAATCGGCGAAATGGCCGAAGGTCACGGTCAGGAGGCGCTGGACGAACGCACGGTCGCTGTCCACGGATTTGCCCTGCGCGGCCAGGATCTCGCTCTGGTACAGGGGCGGAAGCTCCCAGCGCCCGGTACGGCCGATGCCTTCCAGCATCTTGACGACGCAGGAAAGGGCGTAGGAGAGGTCGCCGGCCCAGTCGATGGACCGTTCTTCCAGGATGTCCCAGAGGGCGTCATCATCCTCGAACTCGTTCTCGAAGATTTTTTTGAACAGCTTGATGTCCTGGGCGAGGGAGACCTCCGGTTCGGCCAGGTAGGCGGCGTAGTACGGACGGGCCTTGACGGCCTCGAGGATCCGGTGCACCAGGGCGTCGTCCTGGTCCCAGGAGAGTTTCTTGCGCTCCAGGAACTTCCGGAAGTCGGGATCGGACTCCAGCAGCGGGACGAGGGCGTTGTGGACGAATTTCAGGTTCGGGTGAAGTTCTTCTTCGGTCGGATTGAACTTGAGGCGGAGCGCTTCCGCCTGCCGGCCGGCTTCCGCCGTCAGCGGAAGGACGATGGAGAGCAGGTACACGCTCAGGTCACGGGTCGCCTCACAGGACTTATCCAGTGCGGCCAGGGCTTCCTTCAGGGTCATGTCCCGGTTCTCCGCATAGGAGTACAGGATCTTGAAGGCCTTGACGCGCAGCATTCTTCGATTCAGCATAGGTGTCAAATATTTGGACAAAGTTAGCGTTTTTTAAATAATTTCCCTACATTTGTAAATAGAATTGCTAAAAGGACAAAGCCATGTACAGTGAAGATTATGAAAGGGCCCGTGCCCAGGAGAGGAATACCGAAGACGTGTACTCGAAGCCGGTCCGTGCCGGCAAGCGTACCTACTTCTTCGATGTCAAGGCTACGAAGGGAAACAACGATTTCTATCTGACCATCACCGAGAGCAAGCGCCGCCAGGAGCAGGACGGCACCTTCTCATATGACAAGCACAAGATCTTCCTGTACAAGGAAGACTTCGAGAAGTTCGCGGAAGGGCTGGATGATGCGGTCGCCTACATCCGCGCCCGCCTGCAGAAAGACGCCCCCGACGGCGTCGGCAGCCGGCAGCCGGACGGTCCTTCGTTCAGCGATGTTTCCTTCGACGAATTCTGACCCCTCTGACCGGCCGCCCTCCGCTGCCGGTCTTTTTGCCTATAGGAAAAACTTCCATGATCCTTCTGAAAAACATCCTCCGCGACGGCGCGCCGGTGAACATCTTCATCGACGGGCAGCGCATCTTCCGGATCCTCCCCGCCCCCGAAACGGGCGGGATCGTCCCCGACGAGACCGTGGACTGCACCGGCAAGGCGGTGATTCCCGGTTTCATCAACATGCACACCCATGCCGCAATGACCCTTCTTCGGGGCATCACCGAGGACGTTCCCCTGCACCAGTGGCTGTCCCGCATCTGGGACATCGAGGCGCGCATCGACGAGCGCTTCATCTACTGGGGGACAAAAGTCGCCTGCCTGGAGATGATCAAGAGCGGCACCACCACCTTCAACGACCAGTACTGGTTCGCCCCCTATGCGCGCCAGGCCGCCGTGGAGATGGGCATCCGGCCCTACATCTCCTTCGTCATCCTGGACAATTTCGACAAGGAGACTGCAGAGAAGCAGCGCCGCAAGTGCCTGAAGCTCTACGAGCGCTCCCTCGGCTGGAGCGAGGCCTCCCACCTGGCGATGTCGGTCCATTCCGTCTATACCGTCAGCGAGGAGATGATCCTGTGGGCCAGCCAGTTCGCGGTTGAACACGGAATGAAGCTCCATATCCACGTCTCCGAGACGGAAAAGGAGAACCTGGACTGCATGAAGGCGCACGGCGGGCTCACCCCCACCGAGTACCTCGATTCCCTGGGCGTCCTGGGGCCGCATGTCATCGCCGCCCATGCGCTCTGGCTCACCGACCATGACATCGAGCTGATGGGACGCCACCACGTGAACTGCGTCCACAACATCAACTCCAACGCCAAGCTCGCCTCCGGCTACCGATTCCGCTACGAGGACCTCCGGGAAGCCGGGGCGAACGTGTGCCTGGGAACCGACGGGGCCGCCTCCTCCAACAACCTGGACATGCTGGAGACGATGAAGACGTCTGCCCTCTTCCACAAAGCCAGTTCCGGCGACCCGTCCCGCATGCCCCTCGGGGAACTGATGGACGCCGCCACCGTAAACGGGGCCCGCGCCCTGGGGCTGGACACCGGCGAAATCCGGGAAGGCGCCATCGCGGACCTGTCCATCGTGGACACCGACAATTCCTACTTCCTCTCGCCCGGATCCTTCCTCGCGAACCTCGTCTATGCGGCCCACAGCGACGTCATCACCTCCGTGATGGCCCAGGGCCGGTTCGTCATGAGGAACCGCGTGGTGGAAGACGAGAAAGAAATTCTCACCGAGGCCCGGAAGGTCCTCAGCCAGATATAGACAACACTTTAACTGACAACCACATGGACGCTCGCATCGCAAAAATCAAGGCCGCAGCGGAATACCTGAACAAGGCCATCGCACCCCTCCTCCTCAAGGGACGGAAACCTCAGATCGGCATCGTGCTCGGCAGCGGCCTCGGAAAACTGGCCGACCAGATCGAGGATCCCCTCGTCATCCCCTATTCCCAGATTCCCGGTTTCCCGGTATCCACCGCCATCGGCCACAAGGGCAACTTCATCGTGGGCAACCTGGGCGGCAAGTGCGTCATCGCCATGCAGGGACGCATCCACTATTACGAAGGATACGGCATGGACCTCGTCGTCCTCCCCATCCGCGTGATGATGACCGTCGGCATCCGGACCCTGATCGTCTCCAACGCCGCGGGCGGGGTGAACTTCGCCTTCCACGTGGGCGACCTGGTCATCATCAAGGACCATATCAACCTGCTCCCGAACCCGCTGATCGGACCGAACCTCGACGAAC
>JAFUDV010000094.1 GCA_017464245.1 Bacteroidales bacterium
ACTCAAAACTACAAAAAAATCCCCTGCTGGGATTATTCCGGCAGGGGTCATTTTATTTTCAGGACAAAGGGTCAAGTCAATTTCAGCAAACGGGGTCAAGCTCCGGCGGCGCAGGGGGTCACGCGCGCGCGGCTTTTCCAGAAGCCTCGGTCCAGCAGTGCTCGGCGTCCATCACCATGTAGCTGTTGTCCGTGATGAGGAAAGCATAGACGCTGGCGGTGGAAGGCGTCGGGTGGTTGTAGGTTTCAGTGATGGTGTAGGCACCGTCCGCACTGGTGGCGGTGGCGGTCATATAGGTGTAGCCCGTGGAGGAGTGGTCCAGCTCGATGGTCACGTGGGCGCCGTACATGAGGTCGCGGAACACGGCCCACATGTCGTCCACCTCGCCGATCACCTCGGCATAGTCGGAGGCGATCAGTCCGCCGTCGTAGTCGGCGTTGCCCCAGCCGTACAGGTCTGAGCGCATGACGAAATACTCGGCATAGCTGGAATCTTCGTCCACGCTGTGGATGCCACCGCCCAGGTTCGCGAGGGCGAGGTTCCAGTTGCTCCAGTTGTTCGCGCGGGAACCGTAGTTGTCGAATTCGATGTGGAGGAGCTTGCCGGGAGCCACCTCGAAGGACTGGGAGTGGTCGCCCCACCAGCCGGTGGAATAGTCGCTGGCACCGATTTCGAACTTTGTGACGACGACGGAGGTCTTTCCGTCCGTCTCGACCGGCTTGTTCCGTTCCGCAATCTCGTCGATCCGCGCCTGGAGGTCGTCCGGGGCGTCGATCTTGTACAGGGACACGTCAGAACATCCGACTGATACCGCTGCCGCAGCAGCCGCGCCGAGCGCGAAGAGCATCAATTTCCGTAGTTGCATAGTGTTGGTTTTGTTGGGTTGGTTATGATAATTGTTCAAGTGTCATTCAAATCTGGCGTACCGGGTGCAAAAATACGGACAAATCGTACGCGCAAGGTGTACGATTTGCCATAAAAGGTGGATTTTTGACCACTAGTTTTCGGGGAACGAACTTTGGGAAACGCCGAACTCTTTCGCGAAGCAGCGGCTGAAATATTTCGGGTCGTTGAATCCGACCTCGTAGGCGATCTCCGAAATGTTGAGCATCTTGTTCTCCCGGTTGTTCAGGAGCATCTCGCGGGCGACGGAAAGGCGGTAGGTCCGGATGAACTGGGCGGTGGGCTGGCCGAAGGTCTCCTGGATGCGCTTGTTCAGGAGGGTCTTGCTCATGCCCATGGCGGCGCAGAACGCGGCTACGTCCAGGTCGGGTTTCTTGTACAGCGCCCGCAGCGTGTCGATGACCTTCGTCGCGAACGGGTCTTCCTGCTGGGGCTCCTGCGCGGACAGGAGCCGGTGCCCGGCCAGTTCCTCATTCTGGCGGCGCAGGATCCGGTTCTGGCGGTCCAGTTCCTCGGCCTTCTGCTCCACCAGCTTCTTCTGCTGGGAGATTTCCCGGGTCCGTTCCTCCACCGTCCTTTGCAGCAGCTCCTGGTTGCGCACCAGGGAGCGGGTGCGCCAGGTGGAGACGGCATAGACCGCAAGGATGGCCAGCGCCACGCACAGGAGCAGGAACCACCAGGTCTTGTAGAAGTACGGGCGCACGTGTACGGACAGTTCCATCGGTCCCGACGACTTTGTCCGGACCAGGAACCGGTAGTTCCCGCTGGGAAGGGAGGAATAGGCGGCTTCATGCCGGCCGGGTGCGACCGGCGTCCAACCGGCGTCGAACCCTTCCAGCCTGTATTCGTAGGCGGCCGGACGGCCTGCTCCCGGGTCTGGCTGGGTGAATTCGAACAGGATGGAGCGATCCCGCTCATGGAACGTCACTTCCTTCAGGAAAGGGTCGCGGTACTCCTCGTCCCCCACGCTCACTTTCGTGAGCAGGACCGGGCTGTCCGGGACCCGGAGCCCGGTTTTCCGAGGGTCGATGACGGAAAGCCCCTGCGCCTGGCCGAAATAAAGCAGGCCGTCTGCGCCCTTGCAGGCGTTGTTCCAATGGAACTGCGTGCTCTCCAGGCCGTCTTCCCGGTAGTAGGCGGTGACGGAGCCGTCCGAAGGGTCCAGGACGTTGAGACCGTGTTCGGTGGAGATCCAGATCCGCCCGGAGGTGTCCTCGGCGAGGCTGCGGATGCGGTCGTTGGAGAGACCCTGCCGGGTGGTATAGGCCGTGAAAGACAGGCTTCCGTCCTCCGTCCGGACGCCGTGATAGACCCCGTTTCCGTTGCTGCCCAGCCAGAAGGTCCCGTCGGAGGCCTCGATGATGTAGCAGATCATTTCCGCAGCCTTCGTAGCGGGGGCGTCCAGCTTATACGGGTAGTGCGTGCAGGGGAAACGCCCATCCTGCGCGTTCAGGTCGAAGACATACAGGCCTTCCCGGCAACCGACCCACAGGTGGCCGGAAGAGTCCAGGCACGAGCCGATGCAGCCGCTGGCCTGTTTTTCGAGGGCGGGCTCGATCCGGCCGGTCTGCAGGTCGCAGCGGAAGACGCCCCGGTTGGAACCGATCCAGAGGAGGCCGTTCCTTTCGTCATAGTCCAGTGAGCCGATATAGTCCAGGGACGGGTCCTGGAGGTGCCGGAGGACCCGGTGCGGACGGGACAGTCCGACGAAATCGATGC
The DNA here is from genome assembly GCA_017464245.1 of Bacteroidales bacterium. GTDB lineage: Bacteria > Bacteroidota > Bacteroidia > Bacteroidales > UBA932 > Cryptobacteroides. The sequence continues at coordinate 2,623 of JAFUDV010000094.1, forward strand.
CGCCGCCCCAGGTGCCCACAGCCATGGCGTCCCGCGGCACGGGACACAGGGCGCTTACGCTGTTATGGCTGAGCCCGTTATCCCGGGTGACGTGCGTAAAGGTCTCCGATCCGGCCTCGCGGATGCTCAGACCGCCTTCCACGGTGCCCGCCCAGAGGGTTCCGGAGGCGTCTTCACACACCGCGTTCACGGCGCCGGCAGCGATGGAGCCGCGGTCCAGGGGATCGTTCCGCCAGTTCCGGACGGCCAGCTGCTTGGGCCGGTAGATGAGGATTCCGCGGGTTTCGGTGCCCAGGGCCAGCAGGGAGCCGTACACCCGGACGCAGTTCACGACGTCTTCGCCCACGCGCTCGAACCGGTCGGTGACGGGATTGTACAGGTTGAATCCGTGGAGGGAGGTGGCGATGACCTGCCCGTCCGCCGTACGGTCCAGCCCGGTAATGAAGTTCTGTGTCAGGGAGCCGGCGTCCCGGTCGTCATGGACATAATGCTTCCACCGGCCGGACGGGCGGTTCAGGTAGTAGAGCCCGTCCTCCGTGGAGATCCAGAGGTCCTGGCCCGCCGGCAGGAAGCCGGAGAGGTAGGTTCTCTCCCCGTAGGCGAAGCCGGGAACCGCGGACTCGATGTCCAGGACGCCCGGCCGGGTCTCGTCCACCTTGTACAGGCGGCCCAGCAGCCCCACCCAGACCGACCCGTCCCGGTCCACGTCCTGGAACACGAGATTGGTGGGGGAGAGTCCTTCATGGGAATAGGACAGGATACGGGAGACGCCGCCTTCCGCGTCGAACAGGATCTTGTACAGGGTCTTTCCGGTCTTGAACCACAGGTCTCCGCAGGCGTCGAGGGTCAGGTAGGAGCACAGCTGGCCGCCGGGACCTTCCAGGTCGGGATGGGGCAGCGCCAGGCGCCGGATGGTCTTGAGGTCCAGCAGGTCCAGTCCGCCTTCCGAACCGATCCAGAGCCGGTGGAAGCGGTCTTCGCAGATGTTCCGGATGAAGTTGCTCCTCAGCGGCTGGGCCGATGTGGAGGAGAAGGTGATGAACTGGTAGCCGTCGTAGCGGCACAGCCCGCCGCCGGATGTGGCGACCCACAGGAAGCCGGCGCTGTCCCGGCAGAGGTCGTCCACATAGGGGCAGGGAAGCCCGTCGTCCATGGACAGGACGCCGAGGAGGTTCCTTCCGGAAAAAGAGTCCTGCCCATGCAGGAGCGTGCCCATGAGAAGGAGAATGCCGACGAGGGAAGATTTTACACCCGGAAAGTTCATTTTTCCACCTTTTAGTCCCCAAACTTACGTAATTTTGGCTAAATTTGAAAATCTTACCAGTATAACTGAAGCTAATGATCGATCCTATGACCAGAAAAAGCATCCTTTCGGCAGCGGCGGCCCTTCTCCTGCCGGCGCTGCTCCTTGCCCAGACCCACCGGATGGACATCGACCTCAAGAAGGTCGGCGCCCCCATTCAGCCCACCATGTACGGCATCTTCTTCGAGGACATCAACTTTGCGGCCGACGGCGGCCTGTACGCCGAGCTCGTGAAGAACCGTTCCTTCGAGTTCCCGCAGGATCCCCTCCAGGGCTGGAAGGCTTTCGGGAAGGTGGAGGTGAGGGAGGACGGCCCGTTCGACCGCTGCCCGCACTATGTCCGCCTCGTCAACCCCGGCCACAAGGAGAAATGGACCGGCCTGGACAACGAAGGATTCTTCGGCATCGGCGTCAAGGGCGGGGAGACCTACCGTTTCACCGTCTGGGCCCGCGTTCCGGACGGCGGCGCCTCGACGCTCCGCCTCGAACTCGTGAACACCGCCTCCAGGGGCGAGAACCAGTTCGTCTGCCAGGAGCCCCTGACGGTCTCCGGCATCGAATGGAAGCAGTATGAGGTGATCCTGAAGCCCGACACGACGCTGGAGAAGGCGGTGCTCCGCATCTTCCTGGTCGGTGACCGCAGGACCGTGGACCTCGAGCACGTGTCCCTCTTCCCGACGGACACTTGGATGGGCCATCGCAACGGCATGCGCAAGGACCTGGCGCAGGCCCTGGCGGACCTGAAGCCCGGCATCTTCCGCTTCCCGGGCGGCTGCATCGTGGAAGGCGCCGACCTCGCCACCCGCTACAACTGGAAGAACACCGTGGGCCCGGTGGAGAACCGGCCCATCAACGAGAACCGCTGGGAGTACACCTTCCCGCACCGCTTCTTCCCGGACTATTTCCAGAGCTACGGCCTGGGCTTCTTCGAGTTCTTCCAGCTCTCGGAAGAGATCGGCTCCGAGCCGCTTCCGATCCTGAGCTGCGGTCTCGCCTGCCAGTTCCAGAACGACGACCCTGCCGCGCACTGCCCGGTGGACGAGCTCCAGCCTTTCATCCAGGACGCCCTGGACCTCATCGAATTCGCGAACGGCCCCGCCACCTCCACCTGGGGCAAGGTCCGCGCCGACATGGGTCACCCGGCTCCGTTCAACCTCAAGTTCATCGGCATCGGCAACGAGCAGTGGGATGCCATCTATCCCGAGCACCTGGAGCCCTTCGTGAAGGCCATCCGCGCCGCGTACCCCGACATCAAGATCGTCGGCACCAGCGGCCCGGACTCCGAGGGCAAGCAGTTCGACTACCTGTGGCCCGAGATGAAGCGCCTCGGCGCCGACCTCGTGGACGAGCACTTCTACCGTCCGTACGACTGGTTCCTCGCCCAGGGCGCCCGCTATGACAACTACGACCGCAAGGGCCCGAAGGTCTTCGCCGGCGAGTATGCCTGCCATGCCAAGGGACGGAAGTACAACCACTTCTATGCCTCCCTCCTCGAGGCGGCCTTCATGACCACCATCGAGCGCAACGCCGACATCGTCCATATGGCCACCTACGCTCCGCTCTTCGCCCATGTCGAGGGCTGGCAGTGGCGTCCGGACCTGATCTGGTACGACAACCTCCGCTCCATGCGCACCGCCAGCTGGCACGTCCAGCACCTGTACGGTGAGTACAAGGGCCAGAATGCCCTGACGCTCAAGATGGATGGCGTGAACGTCACCGGTGCCGAGGGTCAGGACGGCCTGTTCGCCAGTGCCGTCAAGGACGGAAACAAGGTGTATGTGAAGGTGATCAATACCTCCGAGGAACCGCAGGCGGTGGAGTTCACGTTCAACGGTCTCAAGAAGAAGGAGAGCGTGAAGGCCGTCGAGTGCGTCAAGTTCCACTCCGACCTGCTCTACGAGGACAACACCCTGGACGCCCCGGACCTCATCGCACCCGTGAAGGAGGCCTTCACCGGCGAGGGCAAGACTCTCTGCGCCACCGTGGATCCGCTGACTTTCGCTATTTTCGTACTGACGAGATAAGGGTGTCGGTTCACGGTAAAGCAGGACAGAGACCTCGGGCGACTTTTTTTCGGAGCCCGAGGCCTCTGTCCTGCTTTACCGGATCTATTCCGCGTCAATCCACTGGATTGTGGGGTCGCGGCGCCACCAGGTGAGCTGGCGCTTGGCATAATGACGGGTGTTGCGCTGGATGAGGCGCACGGTCTTTTCCAGATCCTGTTTCCCGTCGAAGTAATCGAACAGTTCCCGGTAGCCCACGGTCTGGAGCGCCGGAAGGTCACGATAGGGGAGGAGGCTTCGGGCCTCCTCTTCCAGTCCTTCGTCCATCATCTTCAGGACACGCGCGTCAATCCGGGCGTACAGCTCCTCGCGGGGGCGGGATAGGCCCACTTTCTCGATCTCGAAGTCCCGCTCCTTGAATTTCCGCGTCTTGAAAGAGGAGAAGGGCTGGCCGGTGTACAGGCACACTTCCAGGGCGCGGATGACGCGCTGTCCGTTGGACAGGTCGATTTCCCCGTAGGTGACGGGGTCCAGTTCCTTGAGCTGGTCCGCGAGGACTTCCACGCCTTCGTCCCGGAGGCATTCCATCAGGTGTTCGCGGAGCATCAGGGGCACTTCCGGGAAATCGTCCAGGCCGTAGCACAGGGCGTCGATGTACATCATGGAACCGCCGGTCACCACGAGCGTTTCATGCCCTTCGTCGAACAGGCGGTCGATGAGGTCGATGGCTTCGGCCTCGTACATCCCTGCCGTGTAATTCTGCGAGACGGACCGGTCCTGGATGAAATAGTGGCGCACCCGCGCAAGCTGTTCCGGAGTGGGAACGGCCGTGCCGATGCGCATTTCCCTGTATAACTGGCGGGAATCGCAGGAGATGACGGGACTTCCGTACTCCAGCGCCCGTTCGATGCTGTAGTCCGTTTTTCCGACGGCAGTCGGTCCGAGGATCACCAGGAGCCGCCTGCCCATCCGCTATTCGTTTTCGTCGTAGATTTCCTTTCCTTCCTCGTCGTCGTCCTCTTCTTCCTCCTCGTCCTCGTCTTCGTCGTCGAAATCCTCGTCGTCGAAATCCGCCCCGCCCTTGCTCTTTTCGCCCGGGAGGTGGCGCATTTCATCCGGAAGGTCCTCGTAGGCGACGTAGCCGTTCTCGAACTCGATGGGGTTGGGACCCTTGGTGTCGGCGATGACGGGATAGTCGGGCCGGACGGTGACGCCCTCCACCTCACCCTCGACGGTGATGTTCACGCTCTTGCGGTTCGTGACGTCGTAGAAGTACACGAAATCCGTCGCTCCGGCCTTGACGGCCTTCTCCAGGGAGATCTGGTCCACGGTGCCGGCGCCCAGGTCGAACAGGCCGAACCGGCCGACGACCTCGCCCGTCACGTCCAGGGCCTTGAACATGATAAGCTGGTCCTGCGGGAATTCCATATCCGCCCGCATCTGCTTATGGAGGGTGTACAGCGTCGTGGCTCCGTTCACATGATAGACGCGGAAGAAGCCCTTGATGCCGGTGAGGGTCACTCTGAGTTGGAAAACCATAGTCTTTTCAATGTCTGTTTGGTTATTCAAAGATACAACATTTTTCGGTCCCGGTTGCAAAATATCGCAAAAAACCCTACTTTCGTGGAAGTGGAATACTTCGACGCATACCGGAGCATCGCGGCCCGGAGCGAGGGACTGTTCAAGGACAACGGTTCCCGGTTCATTGCGCTCGCCTTCCCTGTGGAAACGGAGGAAGAGGTGCGGGACATCGTCGCCGCCCTCCGGAAGGAGTACCACGACGCCCGGCACCACTGCTACGCCTACCGGCTGGGATACAAGGGGGACCGGTTCCGGTCGAGCGACGACGGCGAGCCCTCCGGTTCGGCCGGCCGGCCGATCCTCGGGCAGATCGACTCGATGGGCCTGAGCGACGTCCTCGTCGTGGTGGTGCGGTACTTCGGCGGCATCAAGCTGGGCATCCCGGGCCTCATCCGCGCCTACAAGACCTCCACCGCCGATGCCCTGGGACACGCGGAAATCGTGGAAAAGGTGGCGGGGAAGACGTTCCACGTGTGTTTCGACTACTTGTCCATGAATGCTGTGATGAAAGTCCTCAAGGACCTGGGACTCTCCGCTTCCGGCCAGGAGTTCGGCCTGGACTGCGCGATGGACGTGCGGGTGCGGCTCTCCCTCGAGGACGATTTCCGGGAAAGGCTCTCGGAAATTGCAAATCTTGAAGAAAAATAAGGAAAATCAATTTTAAATCATTATCTTTCGTCTTTGAATTGATAACACTTTGAAATCATGAAAAAAGTCCATGTCTTCAACGCAGGCCCCTGCCTCCTCCCGCAGGTCGCCATCGACAATGCCGCCCTTGCCCTGAAGGATTTCAGCGGCACCGGCGTCTCCGTCCTCTCCATCTCCCACCGCACCAAGGAGTGGGATGCCGTGATGGACGGCACCCGGGCCCTCTGGAAGGAACTCCTCCATATCCCGGACACGCACGAGGTCGTCTTCCTGGGCGGCGGCGCCTCCCTCCAGTTCCTGTATGTCGCGATGAACTACCTCGAGAAGAAGGCGGCCTACCTGGACACCGGCGTCTGGGCCCACAAGGCCCTCAAGGAGGCCCAGGGCATCGGCGACGCCTACGCCATCGCCTGCTCCAAGGACAAGAACTACACCTATATCCCGAAGGGCTTCGAGATCCCCGCGGACCTCGACTACCTCCACATCACCACGAACAACACCATCTACGGCACCGAGATCCATGAGGATATCGACTGCCCGTGCCCGCTCATCGCCGACATGTCCTCCGACATCATGTCCCGTCCGGTCGATGTCTCCAAGTACGACCTCATCTACGGCGGTGCGCAGAAGAACGTCGGCCCTGCCGGCGTCATCTTCGCCATCATCCGCAAGGACTCCCTGGGCCGCGTGAGCCGCTACATCCCCACGATGCTCGACTACCGCACCCACATCGACAAGCTCTCCATGTTCAACACCCCGCCCGTGTTCTCCATCTATGTGATGTACGAGACCCTCAAGTGGCTCAAGGGCATCGGCGGCGTGGAGGCCATCCACGAGATCAACAAGAAGAAGGCGCAGCTCCTCTATGACGAAATCGACCGCAACCCGCTGTTCGTGGGCACCGCCGCGAAGGAGGACCGCTCCCTGATGAACGTGTGCTTCGTCATGGCGCCCGGCCATGAGGACCTTCAGGACGAGTTCTTCGCCTTCGCGAAGGAGCACGGTATGATCGGCATCAAGGGCCACCGCTCGGTGGGCGGCTTCCGCGCCTCCCTGTACAACGCCTGCACCGTCGAGGACGTCCAGGCCCTGGTCGATTGCATGAAGGAATTCGAAGCTTTGAAGAAATAATATGAAAGTCTTGCTTGCTACCCAGAAGCCCTTCGCCGCCAAGGCGGTGGAGGGAATCGTGAACATCCTCACGGAAGCCGGTCACGAGGTTGTGAAACTCGAGAAGTATCCGGAACAGAAGGACCTGGTCGCCGCCGTCGCCGACGTGGAGGCCATGATCATCCGTTCCGACAAGGTGACGGCCGAGGTCCTCGCCGCCGCCCCGAAGCTCAAGATCGTCGTCCGCGCGGGCGCCGGGTTCGACAATGTGGATCTCGCCGCGGCCACGGAGCACGGTGTCGTGGTGATGAACACCCCGGGCCAGAACTCCAACGCCGTCGCCGAGCTGGCCCTCGGCCTGATGATCTTCATGGCCCGCACGCACTTCACCCCGGCCACCGGCAGCGAACTGCAGGGCAAGCGCCTGGGCGTCCAGGCCTACGGTAACGTGGGCCGCCTGGTGGGCCAGAAGGCCAAGGCCCTGGGCATGAGCATCCACGCCCTGGACCCGTTCCTCACCGACGAGCAGATCGTCGCCGGCGGAGCCGAGCCCGTCCACTCCGTGGAAGAACTCTACGCCGCCTCCGACTACCTCTCCATCCACATCCCGGCCCTGCCGTCCACCATCCGCAGCATCGGCTACGACCTCATCATGAAGATGCCCAAGGGCGCGACGCTCGTGAACACCGCCCGCAAGGAGGTCATCGACGAGGAAGGCCTGCTGAAGGCCCTGGAGGAGCGTGAGGACCTCAAGTATGTCACCGACGTCATGCCGGACAACTACGACGAGCTTACCAAGAGGTTCGGTTACCGCGTGTTCGCCACCCCGAAGAAGATGGGTGCCCAGACCGCCGAGGCCAACGTGAACGCCGGCCTCGCCGCCGCCCGCCAGATCGCGGACTACTTCGCCACCGGCAACACCCGCTTCCAGGTGAACAAGTAATCCCGCTCCGCGCGGAGAAAAAGCAAAGGCGCCGGAACCTTTACGGATTCCGGCGCCTTCGCTTTGTCAGGGGCTCAGAAGAGGATGCTTGCGCCGAGGTTGAGGGAAAAGAGCCAGTGCGGCGTCTTGGTCACGGGCGCTCCGACCGGACGGTCCGTCAGCGGGTCGATGGCCTGGAAATAATCGGAGACATTCCCCGTGATGAGGTAGTGGAAGGCCGGCGTGACATCCAGGCTCAGGCGCCAGACCGGGATGCTGATGGTGAAGCCGGCGTCGGCCGTGGCGTAGAACCGGCGGTTCAGGCGGATCCCGTCATCACCATAACGGTCGGACGAGGTCAGGCGTCCGGTGTGTCCGTCCCCGAACAGGTATCCCGGGGTGATGCCGACGAAGCCTTCTGCCCGGCGGAAGACCGTCAGCAGGGCGTTCAGAAGGAGGTCGCCGCCGATCCGGTCCGCCTGTCCGGTCGCCCCGTCCCGGACGATGTCTTCCATGGACCGGACAGCCATGTTTGGCAGCGTTTCGTCAAAACCGTAGGTCCGGGACCGCCAGACGGCGGCCAGCGGCAGTCCCGCGAAATCCTGGATCCCGCAGTGCTCCGGCGCATATTGCACGCCGCCCCGCACGCCCCACCGAGTTCCGATCCGACGGGTGTAGGAGAGGGTGAGGACATTCCATTCACCGGCGCTGCCGGCATGGTCGGAGTCCATCATCGTCTGCATGCCCCATTCGGCCCGAACCGTGTTCCATGCAAAGTTGGGATTGAATGCGGTCTGCGCCTGTGCGGAGACGGCCAGGCACAGAAAAAGGAGGAACGCGAATCTTTTCATAGCGCTCCTCCTCGCTGCAAGAATAATGCCCTGGGGCTACTTCAGTTCATGGATCGCCAGGCCGCTGCGAAGCTTGGGCTCGAACCAGGTGGTCTTGGGCGGCATGATGTTGCCGGTGTCGGCGATATTGATCAGTTGCTGCATGGAGACCGGATACAGGGCGAAGGCGACCTTCATCTCGCCGGAATCCACGCGGCGGGCGAGTTCGCCGAGCCCACGGATACCGCCCACGAAGTCGATGCGCTTGTCGGTGCGGAGGTCCTTGATGCCCAGCAGTTTGTCCAGCACGAGGTTGGACAGGATCGTGACGTCCAGGACGCCGATCGGGTCGTTGTCGTCATAGCGGCCGGGTTTGGCGGTGAGGCTGTACCACTTGTCGCCGAGGTACATGGAGAAATTGTGCAGGGCGGTGGGGGCGAAGGGCTTCGCCGGGCGGCCGCAGCGCGGCTTGGTGGCGAGGCTCACCTCGAAATCCTCCTCCAGGGCCTTCAGGAAGTCCTCCGGCGTGAAACCGTTCAGGTCCTTCACCACGCGGTTGTAGTCGATGATGGCGAGCTCGCTCTCGGGGAAGCACACGGCCATGAAGTAGTTGTATTCCTCGTTGCCGGTGTGGTTCGGGTTCTGCGCCCGCTTCTCGGCGCCCACGCGGGCGGCCGCGGCGGTGCGGTGGTGGCCGTCGGCCACGTAAAACGCATCGACCTGGGTGGTGAAGATCTCCGTGATCCGGGCAATCGTGGCGTCGTCGTCGATCACCCAGAAGGTGTGGGTGAACTTGTTCTCGTCCACGAACTTGTATTCGGGCTTGCCGGACGCGGACTTGGCCACGATGGCGTTCAGTTCCGCGTTGTCCTTGAAGGCGAAGAAGACCGGCTCGATGTTCGCGTTCTGGATGCGGACATGGACCATGCGGTCGTCCTCCTTGTCCTTGCGGGTGAGTTCGTGCTTCTTGATGATGCCTTCGGCGTAGTCGTCGGTATGGGCGCACAGGACGATGCCGAACTGGGTGCGCTTGCCCATGGTCTGGGCATAGACATAGTACATGGGCTTCGGGTCCTGGACCAGCCAGCCCTTCTCGCGCCAGGTCTTGAAGTTCTCCACGGCCTTGTCGTAGGTGCGCTGTTCGTGCTCGCCGGCGATGGGGGCGAAGTCGATCTCGGGCTTGGTGATATGCAGGAGGGACTTCTCGCCGGCCATGGCGAGGGCCTCTTCGGAGTTCAGGACGTCATACGGGGGGGCGGCCACTTCGGTGACCAGGTTCTTCGGCGGGCGGATGGCCGCAAAGGGTTTTACTCTTACCATGATGGGTTAATAGCTATGTGGATTAGTTTTCAAAGATAGCCATTTTTCCCGTATTTTCAGACAGGGACCGTAAAAATTCGAGACCTTTCCGGGTCCTCGTCCGTCTCCGGGGCCGGTTCCGGTCTTTATCCGTCTGCTTTTTGTTTAGACGGATGTCCTTCCGTAACTTGCAGGCGTCAAAAAACGTATTGTGTATGAGAACTTTCTTCCTTACGCCCGAGCAGTACGGGCAGATGAAACAGCGCTACGGGCGCTTCAACGAACCCTGGACCGAAGACGAAGTGGCCGAGCTCCGGCAGATGGCCGGGGACGGTGTTCCACGCAGTGAGATGGCCTCCCAGCTGGGCCGCTCCCCGAATGCCGTCCGGATGAAGCTCCAGTCCCTGGGCCTGTATATGCCCCAGCCTGCCGCCCGCCCCTGGACGGAGGACGACGAGCGCCGCCTAGTGGACCTCTATCGCTCCGGCACCTCGTTCGCGGACCTCGCCACCGCCTTCGGCCGCTCCGAGCGCGCCATCCTGACGCGCCTCGTCCGCCTCCGTGCCGCCTTCCTGCCGGAGACAGGAGAACACTCCGTCCAGTAACCGAGGATTCCGCCTGCCCCTGAGTGGTTTGGTACGATTATTTTGCAATTACCTGAAAACTAGATGTATACTATTTTGCTGTACCAAACCCCTTCTTTTTGAGGCATGCTTCGTACACCCTTCTCCTTATCTGGTTGTTTATAAGCAATATACACTTATCGTTGTACTTAACCCCGTCAATCCTTCATGCGAATAACCGAATTCAAGGATCCGTTTACCGGTCGGACCGGCATTTATCTGTTCACCCTGGACCATCTGGAGCGCCAGTTGATATTCCGGAACGACTCGGATTTTGTCTTTGGGGTGAACACCCTCGCTCTCGGTGTTCTGAAGCACAAGGTCCGTGTCCTGTGCTATGCCTTGATGGATAATCATATCCATCTTCTTCTGGCAGGAACGTATCCGGCGTGCCTGGCGTATTATCGATGGGTGCTCCATCGCCTGGCTTTGATGCTCGGGCATCGGTATGGCGTCTCCGGAGTCCTCAGATGGAAAGCGTCCGATATCCAGGCCGTTACGGATGACCGGATGCTCTTGAATGAAGTCTGTTATCTGCTCCGGAATGGATACAAGGCAAGGATCGACAGTCCTTTCACCTATCGTTGGACTCCTTTCGAGTGCTATTTCAATCCGTATCTTCCCTTGTTGAGGGGAGACGCGCTGCCGACCGGTCGGGAAGGGAAGAGGGTGTTCTGTACGCAGGAACCCTTTCCTTCCGACTGGGAGCAGGTGGGCGGCCGTATCCTGAACAAGTTTTTCGTGGATTATCGCGCCGTTGAGCAGCGTATTGGAAGCGGCTTGGTCCTGTTCGACCGTCTGCGCCGGTATGACCTCGAATCCATCGTGGCAGAAACGCACGGTGTCGCAGAGCGTATAACCTTTACCGACAGTGAGATGCAGGAGAAGATCCGGACCCTTTGCCGGAACGAATGGCATGTTGACTCCCTGCACCAGTTGGGGCGGAAGGATCTTTTGCGCCTGGCCCGGACGCTGGCCCATCGCCACGGCGCATCCAAAAAACAGATTTCCCGTTTGCTGGGTATCGATCCGGCCGTTCTCGAGACGGCGTTGTAACCTTTCTGCCTGAAAACCGAAGATTCTTACCCGGCCTATTTACCGAAACGACGGGGTGGTTTCGTACGAGAATCACTCAGACGTATTGATTATCAATAAGTTGTGTGCTGAGCGTACTAAACCGCCCGAATAAAGAGAGGGCTTGGTACGGAACGAATTGTAATTGATTGAAAAATAGATGGTTCCGATATATCCCGTACGAATTCCCCCCCCTAGTTTGCGACCTCGCAGAGGAACTTGATGCGGACGAGGCGGATTTCCAGGTCCTCGTAGTCGTCGCGGAGGGCGGTGAGGGCGTCCTCCAGGGAGTCGGAGGCGGCCTCTTCCCGGAACCAGTCGTAGATTTCGTCCACGACGTCCTCGTCCAGGTTTTCCCGGATGTAGTAGTCCAGGTCCAGGCGGGTGCCGGTGGCGACGATGGCCTCGATTTCCGTCAGGAGGTCGTCCATGTCCAGCCCCTTCGCGGCCGCGATGTCCTCGAGGGCCATCTTCCGGTCGATGCTCTGGATGATGTACACCTTGTTGCCGGAGCGTGGAGCGACGGACTTTACCACGAAGTCGTCCGGGCGGAGGATGTCGTTCTCCTCCACGTAGCGCGCGATGAGCTCCAGGAACGGTTTCCCGTACTTGCGGGCCTTCCCTTCGCCCACGCCCTGGCAGCCGCGGAGTTCCTCCACGGTGAGCGGATACAGGATGGACATGTCTTCCAGGGACGGATCCGTGAAGATGATCCAGGGCTGCAGGCCCCGCTTGCGGGCCTCGTCCTTGCGGAGGTCCTTGAGCATGGCGAGGAGCGCCTGGTCGCCGCCACCGCCGCCGCGGACGGCCGCGGGATCGTCGTCCTCGTCGTCGCCTTCGCCGGTGAAGGTGCGGTCCTCCACCAGCAGGAGCTCCGTAGGATGGAGATAGAATTCCAGGCCCTTGTCGGTCGCCCGGATGAGGCCGTAATTGTCGATGTCCTTGTCCAGGAAGTGCAGGATGAGTCCCTGGTGGATGACGGCCGACCAGAACCGGACGTCATGGTCCTTCCCGGCTCCGAAGAGCTCCAGCCTGTCGTGGTGGTACGACTTGATGAGGGCGTTCGGCACGCCGGCGAGGATGCTGGAGAGGTGCTCCAGCTTGAAATGCTCCCGGAGCGTGTCGATGAGTTCAATCACCAGGCACATCTCCTCCCGCCCGTCGAACCGGGCCTTGGGATGGAGGCAGTTGTCGCAGCAGCCGCAGTTCTCCTGCGGATAGTCTTCTCCGAAGTAGTTGAGCAGCAGTTTCCTGCGGCACTGGCTGGACTCCGCGTAGGCGACCGTTTCCCCGAGGAGCTGCTTGCCGATTTCCTGCTCGGACACCGGTTTCCCCTGCATGAACTTCTCCAGTTTCTGGATGTCCTTGTAGCTGTAATAGGTGATGCACTCGCCTTCCTGCCCGTCGCGGCCGGCCCGTCCGGTCTCCTGGTAGTAGCCTTCGATGCTCTTGGGAATGTCGTAGTGGATGACGAACCGCACATCCGGCTTGTCGATGCCCATGCCGAAGGCGATGGTCGCGACGATCACCCGGACGTCCTCCATGAGGAAGCGGTCCTGGTTCTCCGCCCGCGTCTTCGCGTCCAGGCCCGCATGGTAGGGGAGGGCCTGGATCCCGTTGATGGTCAGGAGCCGGGCGAGCTCCTCCACCTTCTTCCGGCTCAGGCAGTAGATGATGCCGGACTTGCCGGGGTTCTGGCGGATGAAACGGATGATGTCCTTTTCCGGCTCCACCTTGTCCCGGATCTCGTAATACAGGTTCGGGCGGTTGAAGGAGGACTTGAAGACGGTGGCGTCGGTGATGCGGAGGTTCTTGAGGATGTCGCTCTGCACCTTGGGCGTGGCGGTGGCGGTGAGGGCGATGACCGGGGCGGGCTGGATCTCCTCGATGATGGAGCGGATCTTCCGGTATTCCGGCCGGAAGTCGTGCCCCCATTCGGAGATGCAGTGCGCCTCGTCCACGGCATAGAACGAAATGTGGATCTCCTTGAGCAGGGCGATGTTCTCCTCCTTGGTGAGGGATTCCGGCGCGACGTACAGGAGCTTGGTGACCCCGTTCAGGAGGTCTTCCTGCACCTCGGCGATCTGGGTGCGGCTCAGGGAGGAGTTGAGGAAATGGGCGATGCCGTCGCCCGACTCCACGAATCCCCGGATGGCGTCCACCTGGTTCTTCATCAGGGCGATGAGCGGAGAGATCACGATGGCCGTCCCTTCCATCACCAGGGCGGGGAGCTGGTAGCACAGCGACTTTCCTCCTCCCGTGGGCATGAGCACGAACGCGTTGCCCCCCTCCACAAGGTGACGGATGATCCTTTCCTGGTCACCTTTGAAGGCGTCGAAGCCGAAAAACTGTTTCAGTTTGGACTGGAGGATGGAGGAGTCGAAGGCCATAGTCCGGTGCTTTGGACACCAATATAGTGAAATCCCGGAACAAATCCAAATCTTGCGGGCCGTTTTCGTTGAAAAAAGATAGGATTCGGCGGCATTTCCTGACAAAACCATACTCTTGTTGAAAAAAATTGGGACGGATTCCGAAAAAAGAGTTAACTTTGCAGGATAGCGGTTGATAATCAGCCGTTATATGGAAAGACAACTTTGTAAAGTATCATAAAAATGAAGATTTCCCATCTTTTCGCCATCGCGTCGGCCGCTGTGCTGACGGTGGCTTGCGGCACCCCCGCCGCCGAAGGAAGCAAGGAAGTGCGCGACCTGCTTCCCAACAAGGCCCAGATCGACTCCACCAGCTACCTGGTGGGCGTGAACTTCGGCTCCTGGATCAAGGGCAACGACTTCGGTGACCTCAACTACGACCAGATGATCAAGGGCATCAAGGACTTCATCAACGCCAAGGGCACTCCTCAGGACTCCACCTTCGGCAAGCAGTTCAAGATCGACCCCAACGAGATGAACACCGTCCTCGACGGCTTCATCCAGAAGCGTCGCGCCTACACCGGTGCCCTGAACAAGGAGAAGGGCTCGGACTTCATCGCGAAGTTCCTCCAGGAGGAAGGCGCTGTCCAGACCGAGAGCGGCCTCGCCTACAAGATCATCGAGCAGGGCAACGACAAGAAGGCCGTCTCCGACAAGGACACCGTGTGGGTGAACTACAAGGGCGCCCTCATCGACGGCACCGTGTTCGACCAGAACGATGACATCAACTTCACCCTCAACCGGGTCATCAAGGGCTGGGGCGAAGGCATGAAGCTCGTCGGCGAAGGCGGCAAGATCAAGCTCGTCATCCCCGGTGACCTCGCTTACGGCGAGTACGGCACCCGCGGCATCGCCCCGAACTCCACCCTCGTCTTCGACGTGGACCTGAACAAGGTCGGCACCTTCGTGGAGCCCGCCGAGGAGCCTGCGAAACCCGCCAAGAAGAAGTAAGACATGGCACTCGAAATCGAAGGAACCCTCTCGCAGAAGCTGCCGGTCCAGTCCGGGAACTCCGCCCGCGGACCCTGGAGCAAGCAGGAGTTCGTGCTGGAGTACCCCGACGGCAACTACACCGCCAAGGCCTGTTTCATGGCCTGGGGGGCCGAAAAGGTCCAGGACCTGGCCAAGTACCAGGTCGGTGACAAGGTGAAGGTCTCCTTCAACCTCAAGAGCCGCGAGTACAACGGCCGCTGGTACAACGACCTCCAGATCTGGAGGATCGCCCCCGCCGGCGCCGCCCAGCCCGAAGCCCCGGCCCGTCCGGCGCAGCAGGGCGCTCCCGCCTGGCAGCAGCCTGCCCCGCAGGTCTGTCCCCAGTCTCCGGATCCCACCCTCGACCACATGCCCGCCGAGGACGCCCGGGAAGACCTCCCGTTCTAGGACCTTTCCCTTGAAAGTACAAGCCCGACGCTCCCTCCGAGCGCCGGGCTTTCCCATATCCAGAAGATTTCGTATATTTGCAGACTATACGAAACCCTGACTACGCATGACGCAATCGAACCATACGCTCATCACCCTGGCGAAGGACGCCGTCTTCATCGCCGTGGGCTGTTTCCTGATCCTCAGGACCGGTTTCCTCGGAAAGGTTGTCGGCGCGCTGGCCATCATCTGGTACGGCCGCGACTTCTGGGTCCGGGGCAAGGCCTGGCTGGGCACGAAGGAGCTCCGCCGGGATACCGTGGACAAGCCCCGGGAGACGGCTTCCCGCGACAACGACGCCCCGATCATCGACGACGGAAAGATCCGGGTGACGGACCTGTCCGGCGCCAAGGAAGTGGATTTCGAGAAAGAATAGGACATGATTCCGCAGGAGACGGTGCAGCTCATCCTGGACACCGCCCGTGTCGAGGACGTCGTCGGCGATTTCGTGACGCTGAAGCGCCGCGGAAGCAGCCTGTGGGCGTGCTGTCCCTTCCACAACGAGAAGACCCCCTCTTTCCATGTGGAGCCTTCCCGCGGCATCTACAAGTGCTTCGGCTGCGGAAAGTCCGGCACGGCCGTGGGCTTCGTGATGGAGTATGAGAAGCTTTCCTACACGGAGGCGCTCAAGTATCTCGCGCACAAGTACCACATCGAGGTGAAGGAGAAGGAGGAATCGGCCGAGGACATCGCCGCCCGCCAGCGGAACGAGAGCCTCCTTGCCGTCTCGGAGTTCGCCTTCAACTTCTTCAAGGACCAGCTGGGGACCGACGAGGGACGCGCCGTCGCCGTCCAGTATTTCCATTCCCGAGGCCTGGAGGACGGGACCATCGCCAAGTACGGCCTGGGATGGGCCCCGAAGTCCAGGAGCGCGTTCACCGATGCGGCGAAGGCCGCCGGCTACAAGGACGAATACCTCACCGAGACGGGCCTCTGCGCCCAATGGGACACCGACGGCTCCCTGCACGACCGTTTCTACGACCGGGTCATGTTCCCGATCCACTCGGTGTCGGGCCGCGTCATCGCCTTCGGCGGACGCACCCTCTTCACCGACAAGTCCGTCGCCAAGTATGTGAATTCCAAGGAGTCGGAGATCTACGTGAAATCCCGCTCCCTGTACGGCATCTATTTCGCCAAGGCAGCCATCTCCCGGGCTGACAAATGCTACCTCGTGGAAGGCTACCTGGACGTCCTGTCCATGCACCAGCTGGGCATCGAAAACACGGTGGCCTCCAGCGGCACCTCCCTTACCGTGGACCAGATCCGCCTGATCAAGCGCTTCACCGAGAACGTCACCATCATGTATGACGGCGATCCGGCGGGTATCCACGCCGCCCTGCGCGGCATCGACATGGTCCTGAAGGAGGGCATGAACGTGAAGGTGGTCCTCATCCCGGACGGTGACGATCCGGACTCCTATGCCCGGAAGCATTCGCTGGAGGAGGTGGAAGCCTTCATCGCCGCGAACGAGCAGGACTTCATCGCCTTCAAGGCGGACCTCCTGCTGGGCGAGGCCGGGAACGACCCCCTCAAGCGCGCGAACCTCATCAACGACCTGGCCGATTCCGTCGCCGGCATCCCCGACGCCGTGAAGCGCTCCGTCTATGTCGATACGGTCGCGGAGAAGTTCCGCATCGAGACCGACATCCTGTTCGACCGGATCCGCCGCACCCGCGAGAAGACGGTGGACGAGGAACGGGCCCAGGCGCGGCGCGAGGCCGCCCGCCGGGAATACGGGGAACGTCCCGCCACGGCGGAGCAGCCCGCATCGACCTATACCCCTCCGGTGAACGAACTCCGTGCGCTGGAGACCCAGAACCCCATCCTCGCGCCGTCGGAGCGGGAGCTGCTGGGCTTCATTCTCACCGACGGCTGCACGCGGCTCGTGTTCGAGTCGGACTCGGAGTTCTACGACCCCGAGGGCGCCCAGACCGTCGCGGAATTCATCGACGCGGCCTTCGCCGCCGACAGCATTGCGTTTGCGAACGAGGCCTACCGCCGCACCTACGAGGCGTATTTCGCCCTCTATGACGAAGGAAAGGAGCAGGAGGAAATCGTCCGCTCTCTCCTGAACGGGGAGGACGACCAGGTCCGGTTCGTCGTGAGCCAGCTGTCGGACATGAAGTACGAACTGTCCGTGAAGATGTTCCAGGCCGCCCTCACCACCCGGGAGTCCTGGCTCACGAACTTCGTCCCGAAGGCGATCCTGGCCTACCACGACAAGCGCCTCACCTCGGAACAGCAGACCCTCCTCCGGGAGATTGCCGCGGCCGGTCCCGACCGCCAGCGGGAGATCCTCGCCACCCTGGAGAAGACCAACGCCCTGAAAAAGAAAATCAACATCAAACTCGGAAGATTGAAATGAACCACAAGAGAACCCTCGTGACCTGTGCGCTGCCCTATGCCAACGGTCCCGTCCATATCGGCCACCTGGCCGGTGCCTACATTCCCGGGGACATCTACGTCCGCTACCTCCGCCTGCGGGGCGAGGACGTCGTTTTCGTGTGCGGCTCCGACGAGCACGGCGTGCCCATCACCATCAAGGCCCGCGCCCAGGGCGTCACCCCGCAGGACATCGTGGACAAGTACCACCAGGTGATGAAGGACGCCTTCACGGGTCTCGGCATCAACTTCGACATCTATTCCCGGACGACTTCCCGGGTCCATGACCAGAACGCCTCGGAGTTCTTCCGCAAACTCTATGACGAGGACAAGTTCATCACCAAGGAGACCGAGCAGTACTACGACGAGGAGGCGAAGACCTTCCTCGCGGACCGCTACATCGTGGGCACCTGCCCCAAGTGCGGCAATCCGGGTGCGTACGGCGACCAGTGCGAGAAGTGCGGTTCCACCCTGAGTCCGGAAGAGCTCATCGACCCGCGTTCCGCCCTGTCCGGCTCCACGCCCAAGAAGGTGAAGACCAGGCACTGGTACCTGCCCCTGGACCAGTACGAGCCCTGGCTCCGCGACTGGATCCTGGAACGGCACAAGGAGTGGAAGACCAACGTCTATGGCCAGTGCAAGAGCTGGCTGGACGGCGGCCTGCAGCCCCGTGCCGTGTCCCGCGACCTGGACTGGGGCGTCCCTGTTCCGGTCGATGGCGCCGAGGGCAAGGTCCTCTACGTGTGGTTCGACGCCCCCATCGGCTACATCTCCAACACGAAGGAACTCCTCCCGGAAAGCTGGGAGAAGTGGTGGAAGGATCCCGAGACGCGCCTCGTGCACTTCATCGGCAAGGACAACATCGTGTTCCACTGCATCGTGTTCCCGTCCATGCTCAAGGCCTACGGCGACTACATCCTTCCCGAGAACGTCCCGGCCAACGAGTTCCTGAACCTCGAGGGCGACAAGATCTCCACCTCCCGCAACTGGGCCGTCTGGGTCCATGAGTACGAGGTGCAGTTCCCGGGCCAGGAGGACGTCCTGCGGTACGTGCTGACGGCGAACGCCCCGGAGACCAAGGACAACGACTTCACCTGGAAGGACTTCCAGCAGCGCAACAACAGCGAACTTGTCGCCGTGTTCGGCAACTTCGTGAACCGCGCCGTGGTCCTGACGCACAAGTATTTCGCCGGCGTCGTTCCGGAGAACCGGAAGCCCGAGGCCATCGACGCCGAGACGCTCGCCTCCATCGTCCCCTGCAGGGAGGCCCTGGAGAAGTACATCGAGACCTTCCATTTCCGCGAGGCCCTGAAGGAGGCGATGAACATCGCCCGCATCGGCAACAAGTACATCTCCGACATGGAGCCCTGGAAGGTGGCGAAGACCGACCTGGACCGCACCGCCTCCATCCTCTACACCTGCCTGCAGATCTGCGCCGACCTCGCCATCGCCTTCGAGCCCTTCACGCCGTTCAGCGCCGAGAAGCTCCGCGGCATCCTCCGCGTGGGCATCGACGCCGGTACCGACCACCGCGCCGGTGAAGGCACCCCGACGGAGAACTTCTACAAGAGCGGCGAAGGCAAGGCCCTGCATACGCGGCCGGCAGGGAAAACCGATTCTGTAAGCCCTTGTCATTCTGAGCGAAGCGAAGAATCCATCGTCCTGTCCTGGCCGATGCTCGGCACCCCCGAACTCCTGCCCGCCGGTCACGCCCTCGGCGAGAGCGTCCTGCTGTTCCAGAAGATCGAGGACAGCGTGGTGGACGCGCAGGTCGCCCGCCTCCAGGCCATCAAGGCCGAGCGCGAGGCCGCCGAGGCCGACAAGGCCGCAGCGGAAGCCGCGAAGAAGGTGGAGCCCCAGAAGGAGGAGGTCACGTTCGACGACTTCGGCCGCATGGACATCCGCACGGCGACGGTCCTCGAGGCCGAACGCGTCCCCAAGACCGACAAGCTGCTGAAACTGACCATCGACACGGGCATCGACACCCGCACCATCGTATCCGGCATCGCCGAATACTACAGCCCGGAGGACATGCTCGGGAAGCAGATCTGCATCCTGGCGAACCTCGCCCCGCGCAAGATCCGCGGCATCGAGTCCAAGGGCATGATCCTCATGGCCAAGCAGGGCGACGGCAAGATGCGCTTCATCACCCCGCAGGAAGTCGTCACGAACGGCGCCGTCATCGGCTGAACTCGGGAGAGTAAATAAGTTTGGAACGTACCAATCCCCTCCGGGTGGAGGCCGGTTACAGGTAGATCAACCGTGACAGGCGGGCCGGGTCAAAGAGCCGGTCCGCCATTTTTTGCAGGGCCTCCGGGGTGACGGCCTCGATGCGGGCGCGGCTCTCGGCGGAGGTGTCCACGCGTCCCCAGGCGAGGAGGCTCTTGCCCATGGACAGGCACTGCGCCTCGCCGCTCGCGGAGGAGATGGCGAGCTGCCCCAGCAGCTGCTTCTTGTAGGCCTTGAGCGTGCGCTCCGAAAGGGGAACCTCCCGAAGGCGTGTCAGGATGCGGTCCAAGGCCTTCATGCAGGCATCCAGGTTGGGCTTGTCGCAGCCGAAGCTGATGGCGGCGATCCCCGTGTCGGCATACTGCGTATAGGAGCATTCCACCCCGTACACCCAGCCGTTCTTCTCACGCAAGATCTTGTTCAGCAGCGAGTTGGACGCTGGCCCGCCGAGGATGTTGCACAGCACGGCGGCGGTGATCCGGTCCTCGTCCTCATACAGCGACGGCGCCCGGCTGCCGATGACGGCGTTCACTTCGTGGTTCCGTTTGTCCACGGTTTTGACGAAAGGGGGAAAAGAAGGCGCGGCGGGTGCGGCAGGGCATACCCTTTCCGGAGCATATGCCCGTATTGGGTCGCGAAGCGACGCGGAGGGAAGGGTATGTCCTGCCGCACCGAAAACGCGTTCAGACAGGTGATTGACCCGCTTCTCCAGCACTTTTTCATCGACATCCGCGACGACCGTGAAAGCCATGCGGTCCGGGGTGAAGAAGGTGCGGACGAAACGGCGGAGGTCTTCCGGCGTGATGCGTTTGACGGAGGCGGTGGTGCCCAGGATGGGGTTCCCGAGGGGATGCCCCTCGAAGAGCAGGCCCTCGAACTTGTCATAGACATCCTCCACGGGATTGTCCTTGTAGGAGATGATCTCGTCCAGGACCACGCCCCGCTCCGTCTCGATCTCGTCGTCCGGGAAGGTGGCCTCGGTCGCCAGTTCGAACAGCAGGCGGGCGGCCTTGCCCAGGTCCTCCTTCAGGACGGTGGCGTGGATGACGATCTCTTCCTTGGTGGTGTAGGCGTTGAGCTCGCCGCCCAGGCGGTCCAGGTAGCTGTTGATGACGGACGCACTCTTCCGCTTCGTGCCGCGGAAGAGGGTATGTTCGACAAAATGGGCGATCCCGCCGGGGAAACCGGCTTCGTCGCGGGTGCCGCAGCGCACGCTCAGGGCGCAGTAGCCCACGGAGGAGCCGCTTCGCCGGACCGCATAGCGCAGTCCGGAAGGTGCCGTCCCGCTCCGCATTACCGTTTCCTGGACATCCGCCGCAGGTCCTCGGCGAGGAAGCCGGCGGCGTTTCGGCCCGTGACCTTGTGCTTGCGGACGTAATAGACCGTGTCCGTATCGGCCTCGAGGAGGAGCTTGTAGCACCAGGTGCCGGCGGAGACGGTGTAGCTCACGAGGGTGTTGTACGTCTTGTCGGTATAGACCTTGTCGGCCTCGTCTTCATCGCACAGGATGATGTCCTCGTCGATGTACTTCGCCTTGTCCTTGTCGGTGACGGAGGAGGAGAGGTCCTCGTTGGCCAGATAGATGCGCTTGATGCCGCCCTTGCGGTCATAGTTCTCGTTGAACCAGTTCATTCCGGAATAGGCGGTGCGCTCGGATTCCATTGCGTTCAGGGCGAACTGCTGGATGCTGTTCACATAGGCCGGCAGGAACACGACCTCCCGTCCGAGGCTTCCCTCCGCGGGGCACAGGGGGAGGGAGACGACCTCCGTCCGGAGCGGGATGTTGTCCCCCGATTCGGCGCCGCCCTTCTCCAGGGTGAGGAACCGCACCATGGGCTCTTCCTCGCCCTTGGCCCTCCCCTCGGTGACGAGGAGGAAGTAGTAGGCGTCGGAACCCTTGAGGGCGTTGTATTCGGCGGCGGTGCAGAATTCGAAGGGGGAGGCGGTCCACAGGTCCACCACTTCCTGGCGGAGGGCGCCGTCCAGGACGTCCCCGCCGGTCATGACGACCTTGGTGATCTTGTCGGTGAAATCGGCGAAAAGGTGCTTCCGGGTGGTCACCTTCCCTTGCTGGGCGAAAAGCCCGGCGCTCACGGTGAGCAGGAGCGCCATTACAGTGATCAATCGCTTCATGTTCATGCTTTCTTTCCTTACAAAGATAGTGCTACGGCCCGGTTTTTCAAAATAACTTCTTATCTTTGTAGGTTATGAGTCAGTATATCGTATCGGCACGCAAATACAGGCCGGACTCCTTCGAAACCCTGCTCGGTCAGGATACGATCGCCCGGACCCTGTCCAACTCCATCAAGCGGGGGCAGCTCGCCCACGCCTATCTCTTCTGCGGTCCGCGCGGGGTGGGGAAGACCACCACGGCGCGTATCTTCGCGAAGATGATCAACTGTGCCCATCCCGGGCCGGACATGGAGCCCTGCGGGGAGTGCGAGTCCTGCATCTCCTTCCAGGAGGGCCGGTCGTACTGCATCCATGAGCTGGACGCCGCGTCCAACAACAGCGTGGACGACATCAAGTCCCTGATGGAGAAGGTCCAGGTTCCGCCGCAAGTGGGCAGGTACAGCGTCTATATCATCGACGAGGTGCACATGCTCTCCCAGGCGGCCTTCAACGCCTTCCTCAAGACCCTGGAGGAACCGCCGGCCCATGCGATCTTCATCCTCGCCACCACCGAGAAGCACAAGATCCTCCCGACCATCCTGTCCCGCTGCCAGACCTACGACTTCAACCGCATCGGCATTCCCGACATGGTCCGGAACCTCCGCGGCATCGCGGCCAAGGAGGGCATCTCCATCGACGACGAATCCCTCCATGTCATCGCCTCGAAGGCCGACGGCGCCATGCGCGACGCCCTCACCATCTTCGACCAGACCGTCGCCTTCTGCGGAACGGACGTCCACTATGCCGATGTCATCCGGAACCTCAACGTCCTGGACTACGAATACAGTTTCTCCCTGGTGGACCGTTTCCTCGCGGGGGATTACGGGGCGGCCCTCACCACTTTCGACGAGGTGCTCTCGAAGGGCTTCAACGCCCTGCATTTCGTGGCGGCCTTGAGCGCGCACCTGCGCGACCTGGTCGTCGCACGCACCGCCGGGCTGGACGCCCTGCTGGAGCTCCCGGAGTCGCTCAAGCAGCGCTACCGCGAGCAGGCGGCCCGCTGCCCGCTGCGCTTCCTGTACGACGCCCTGGGTGTCACCACCGCCTGCGAGACCGGCTACAAGGCCGCCGTGAACCCGCGCCTGCACATCGAGTTCGCCCTGATGAAGCTGAGCTTCCTCGTGGACGCCTCCGCCATCGCCGAGGCTCCGAAGCCGGTGCCGGCCGACAAGACCGCCGTCGCCCCGAAGCCCGCTCCCCGCGAGATTCCTTCACCTGCTCTGCAGGTTCGGAATGACACTCCTCTGGAGGCCGTGTCCGACAGGACTTATAGGCCGGGAGCCGCGGGGGATAATAGGGGGCAGAGCCCCCTCAGAAGGCGTTCCGCCAAGTCCGGTTCGGCGCTGTCCATGAACGCCATTATGGAGGAGAAGGAGGAGCAGCCGGTGGAGGAGGCTCCGGCGGCCGCCGAGGTGGCCCTGCCGGACACGGCGGCCGTCCAGGCCGCCTGGAAAGCGCTCGTGGACAAGTTCGCCGCCCGCCCGCGCCTCGCCAACGCCCTGTCGTCGGCCAAGCTCCGCGAGGAGGAGGGCGAGGGCGTCAAGTCCGTCTATTTCTCCGTGTCCAACGCGGCGCAGAAGCAGTGGATCGAGGAGAAGATGCTCCGCGACCTGGAGAAGAATTTCCGGGAGATCCTCTCCTGCCACAAGGTGAACCTCCATGTGGACGAAATCCCCGAGGAGGACACCGGCGAGCGGGCCCCCTACATGCCCGAAGAGAAGGCGAAGGCCCTCATGGACACCCATCCCGAAGTCAGAGAATTCGTGGCCGCGCTCGGCCTCGACACCAAATAACCCCTGCCATGAAACTGCGCGCAGAAAACCTTGTGAAGAAATACGGCGTCCGCACGGTCGTGAAGGGCGTGTCGATGGAAGTGAACCAGGGAGAGATCGTGGGCTTCCTGGGTCCGAACGGCGCCGGAAAGACTACCAGCTTCTACATGATCACCGGCCAGATCGTCCCGAACGAGGGCCGCATCTTCATCGACGAAGACGAACTCACCGGACTCCCGATGTACAAGCGCTCCCAGAAAGGCGTGGGCTACCTCCCGCAGGAAGCCTCCGTGTTCCGGAAGATGTCCGTGGAGGACAACATCATGTCCGTGATGGAGATGACCAGGATGACCCGCGAGGAGCGGGAGGCCCGCCTGGAACAGCTCATCGACGAGTTCAATCTCTCCAAGGTCCGCAAGTCCAAGGGCATCCAGCTCTCCGGCGGCGAGCGTCGCCGCTGCGAGATCGCCCGCGCCCTTGCCGTGGACCCGAAGTTCATCCTCCTGGACGAGCCTTTCGCGGGCGTGGACCCCATCGCCGTGGAGGACATCCAGTACATCATCGCCAAGCTCAAGTACCGCAACATCGGTGTCATCATCACGGACCACAACGTAGGCGAGACCCTCGCCATCACGGACCGCGCCTACCTCCTGTATGAGGGCACCATCCTCCAGGAGGGCACCCCGGAGGAATTGGCCGCTGACGAGGACGTCCGCACCAAGTATCTCGGTTCCGGTTTCGTCCTCAAGCGCTCCAAGAGCGTCGAACGGGCCCGTGCGGAAGCGGAAGCCGCCCAAAAAAGGGAGTCTTCCGAATAGTTTGGCACACCCCTTGCATAATGCTAAGCCAGGTTAGTTATTATAGTTGGTTTAGTTGATAAGGTACAATAAAGGCGAGCCGGAAAGGCCCGCCTCTATTGTTGTATGGGGGTGCTACGTGTGCCGGACGGCGTCGGCAACCGCTTCCAGGAGCCATTTGGGGGTGGAGGTGGCGCCGCAGACGCCCACGCGGAGCTCCGCGGACGCCCCGTCGGCCCCGTCCGGCTCCGCCCGGAACCAGGCCGGGTCGATGTCGCGGGGACTGCCGATGCGCCAGGTGCGCGGGTTCACGCCCCGGCACAGGTCGAAGAGGACCTTGCCGTTGGAGCTGGCCTCGCCGGCGACGAACAGCAGGATGTCGTGTGCGAGGGCGAAGGCGGCCAGGTGCTCGTGGCGGTTCGCCACCTGGGCGCAGATGGTGTCATGGACCGTGACGCGGGAGCCCAGGGAACGCACCCGGGCGCAGATCTCCGCATATTCGGAAGGACTCTTGGTGGTCTGGGAGAAAATCTCCACGGGCTCCGAAAAGTCGATCCGGGGCAGGACGGTCTCCAGCATCGCGCGGTCCTCCACGACGATGGCGTCTCCGCCCACCTGGCCCAGGAGGCCAAGGACCTCGGCATGGCCGATCTTCCCGAAGATGAGGAGGGTGCCGTGGAGGCCGCCGGCATGCAGCCGGGCGTAGGCTTCGCGGATGTGTTCCTGGAGCTTGAGCACCACGGGGCAGGTGCAGTCGATGACCGTGAGCCCGCGGCGGCGCGCTTCGTCATAGGTGGCGGGCGGCTCCCCATGGGCCCGGATCAGGACGGTTTCGCTTTCCGGGACATCGGAAAGGGACGCGACGGTACGGAGCCCTTCCGCCCCGAGGCGGTCGAGCTCGGCTTCGTTGTGCACGATGGCGCCGAGGGAAAAGAGGTGGTCTTCCCCGTCCAGGAAACGTTCCGCGCGGGAAATGGCCCGGATCACCCCGCCGCAGAAACCGGAACCGGGGTCGATGTCCACCGTCACCATTTCAGGGCCGGGGCCTCGTAGAGAAGGAATTTGCCCTGGATCACGCCGAGGCACCAGACCAGTTCCTCATGCAGGGTCATGTGGGTATTGTCCATCACGTAGGCGTCTTCCGGCTGGCGGAGCGGGGAAGTCTCGCGGTGGGAGTCGATGTAGTCGCGCTCCGCGAGGTTCCGGACGATGTCCTCGAAGACGGGCGTGTCGCCCTTCGCCACCATCTCGTCGTAACGGCGCTGGGCGCGGACCTGCTCGTCCGCAACCATGAACACCTTCAGTTCCGCGTTCGGGAACACGGTGGTGCCGATGTCCCGGCCGTCCATGATCACGCGGCCGCCCTCGGAGAAGGCGCGGAGCTTCGCGTCCACATAGGCCCGCACGAAGGCGATGGCCGACACGGGACTTACGTATGAGGACACGGCGAGGGTGCGGATCTCCGTCTCGATGCAGCGGTCGCCGAGATACAGGAGCGTCTTGCCCTCCGCGTTCCGGAAATGGAGGTCCAGGGAGCCGATGACCTGCCGCAGGGCGGCCTCGTCGATGGTGCCGTCATCCGCGATCAGCCCGTTCTCCATGGCGAAAAGGGTGACGCCGCGGTACATGGCACCGCTGTCCAGGTACAGGAAATCGAATTCCTTCGCCACCATCTTGGCGAAAGTGCTCTTGCCGGTGGCCGAGTAGCCGTCCACGGCGATGATGATATCAGGGACGTTCATATCTTTCAGCTTTCAAAGATTACAAAAATAGAAAAAAGTTCCGATATTTGCATAAATCAAGCGCAATCATGAAAATTCTCATTGTCGATGACGAACGCTCCATCCGGAATTCCCTGAAGGAAATCCTGGAGATGGAGGGGTACCAGGTGGATACCGCCGAGAACGGCGCCACCGCCTGCGAGATGGCCGAAAAGGAAAAGTACGACGCCATCTTCTGCGATATCAAGATGCCCGGAATGGACGGCACCGAAGTCCTCCAGAAACTCGTGGCGGACGGCGTGGAGACGCCCGTCGTGATGATTTCCGGCCACGCCGACATCGACACGGCCGTGGACTGCATCAAGAAAGGGGCCTTCGACTTCATCGGCAAGCCCCTGGACCTGAACCGCATCCTCATCACCATCAAGAACGCCACCGACAAGGCCAGCCTCGTCACCCAGACGAAGATCCTGAAGAAGAAGGTCTATGGGCAGGAGATGGTGGGCCAGTCCGAGGGCATCCGGCACATCCGCGAGATGATCGACAAGGTCGCCCCCACCGACGCCAGCGTCCTCATCACCGGGGCCAACGGCTCCGGCAAGGAACTCGTCGCCCGCAGCCTGCACCAGCTCTCCCAGCGGTCCATGATGCCGTACGTGGAGGTGAACTGCGCCGCCATTCCTTCGGAACTCATTGAGAGCGAACTCTTCGGCCATGAGAAAGGCTCCTTCACTTCCGCCATCAAGCAGCACAAGGGCAAGTTCGAGCAGGCCGACGGCGGTACCCTCTTTCTGGACGAGATCGGCGACATGTCCCTCGCCGCCCAGGCCAAGGTCCTCCGCGTCCTGCAGGAACGGAAGATCTCCCGCGTGGGCTCCGACAAGGACATCACCGTGAACGTCCGCGTGGTTTCCGCCACGAACAAGAACCTCGCCGAGGAAATCCGGAAGGGCAACTTCCGCGAGGACCTCTACCACCGCCTGAGCGTCATCGTCATCAAGGTCCCCACCCTGGACGAGCGCAAGGACGACATTCCCCTGCTGATCAATCACTTCCTGGAACAGATCTGCTCCGAAACCGCCATGCCCCGCAAGGAATTCTCGCAGGAGGCCATCGACCTTCTCGTGCAGAAATCCTGGACCGGCAACATCCGCGAGCTCCGCAACGTCGTGGAGCGCCTCCTGATTCTCGGCGGCAACCCCGTGAGCGCGAAGGACATCGAGGACTACGTGATCTAGGAGACGGTCCCCTGAAAGACGCAGAAAGCCGGCCCGGGAGGGTCGGCTTTGGTGTCTGGAGGCGGAATGCCTTATTTCACGCGCTGGCCGTAGGAACGGTCGGTGGTGTTCACGGTGATGACCTCTCCGGTCTCGATGAAGAGCGGGACCATGATCTTGGCGCCGGTCTCGAGGGTGACTTCCTTCAGGGCGGAGGTGGAGGCGGTGTTGCCCTTTACGGCCGGCTCGCTGTAGGTGACTTCGAGGGTGACGTAGGTCGGAAGCTCGCAGGTGAGGCAGCGCTCCTCGGGCTCGGTGAGGAACATCATCTCCACGCGCTGGCCCTCCTTCATGAGGTCCGCGTTCTCCACGACGTCGTGGGGAAGGGTGATCTGCTCGTAGGTCTCCTCGTGCATGAAATTGAAGGCCTCGCCGTCATCATAGAGATACTGGTAGGGGCGGCGTTCCACGGTGATGGTGTCCAGCTTGACACCCGCGGTGAAGGTGTTTTCGAGGATGCGGCCGTTTTCGAGGTTGCGGAGTTTCGTCTTGACAAAGGCGGGACCCTTGCCGGGTTTTACATGCTGGAAATACACCACGACGCAGGGCTTGCCGTTGAACATGATGTACATTCCGTTCTTGAGGTCAGCTGTTGTTGCCATATAAAAAAATATTAATCGATAATTTGCGGTTTAACGCGCAAAAATAACGATTTACCGGTTTTTATCCAAATTTTGTTAATAGACCTCGGTCTGGCGGTCGATTTTGAGCTGCTGGATCTGGAAGGTTCCGTCGGTCTTGGCGGAAACGAAGATGGTGACGAGGAACAGCTCGCCGCCGGCGCTCAGCTGCCCGAGGGCGTATTTCATGTTGGAGCGTGAGGCCTTGTGGGAGATGTCGAAGGAACGGGGGGTGTAGGCGTCGAAGAAGGTCTTGACAATCTGGCGGGCCTGCGTCTTGGAACAGTTGCGGGTGGAGGAGATGATGGAGACCTCGAGGTTCTCCGCGAACCAGGCGGAAAGCGAACCGGCGTCGCCCTGGGCGATGTATTTGCCGATGGGGACGAAGACGTCGTAGCCTTTGTCCTGGGCGGAGAGTCCCGCCACCGAAAGCAGCATCGCTGCCATGAGGATGATCAACCGTTTCATCGGCCTTTCTTTCTTGCAAATACCGAGCCGAAAGACTATCTTTGTGACCAAGATGGAGCTGAAACTCATTACCGTCGGCAAGACCGACGTTCCCTGGGTGAAGGAAGGCCTGGACCTGTACGTGTCCCGGCTGCGGCATTACGTGCCGTTCACCCTTGTGGAGATCCCCCAGCTCAAGAACGTGTCGGCCTTCACCGAGGAACAGATCAAGGAGAAGGAGGGTGAACTCGTCCTGAAGCAGATCGCTCCGGGGGACGCCGTCTTCCTCCTGGACGAGCATGGGAAGGAGTACCGTTCCGTCGAGTGGGCCGACTGGATCTCGCTGCGCCTCGCCCGGGGCGGGAAGGCCCTCGTCTTCGTCATCGGAGGCGCCTACGGCTTCCCGAAGAAAGTCTATGAAAGGGCGGAAGGGAAAGTGTCCCTGTCCCGGATGACCTTCTCCCACCAGATGGTGAGAACGATTTTTGCAGAGCAGCTGTACCATGCGTTCACGATCATCCGGGGAGAACCTTATCACCATGAGTAGGCAGGGCCGCATACGGCTCTGGTCGGGGGTGGCGGTCATAGCCGTCGCCCTGGTGCTGCTGCTCGCGTCCCTGCTGTCGGGCCAGTCGCACCCGGACACCGGGTCCGCCGCCCGCGACCTCGCCTCCCGCGTGGAACAGCGGGTGAATCTCCTGGACGGCTATGTCCGGGAAGCCCTCGCCGCCGACCCGGAGGCCTGGCTCCGCCTGGAGGGGCTGCCGGAGGACATGGTGGTGTACCGGTACCGCGAGGACACCCTCCAGTCCTGGGTCCACCAGTTCCCCATCCGGAACGACGACATCCGCTCCCGCACCGTCGTCCAGCGCCTGGGGGATGCCCGGGGGAATGCGGTATCGCCCCTGTCGTCCCTGACATCCACCCTGACCTTCGTCAATTACGGCCCCAAGTGGTTCCTGGCCCAGTCGGTCCGGGAAGGGGACCTGACGGTCATCGCCGGCCTGGAAGTGGTGAACGAGCTCAACGCCGGCTCCTTCAACGGGGTGAATCCCCGCTTCCGCCTGGGCGACCGGTATTCGGTGTATCCGCTTACCGGGAGCATCGGCGTGCCGGTGGTGGTGAACGGGGCTCCGCTGTTCAAGATCACGTCGGAGGCTGCCGGAGACCCTGAGCGGCATGATCCCGTCCTGTTCTGGCTGTCGGTCGTGCTGTTCCTTCTGGGAACGCTGCTCCTCCTGTCGGTCCGGCCCACGGTGCCTGCCGCGGCCGTCGCCGTCATGGTCCAGATCCTGTTCGCTTCCGGCCTGTACCTGTACGGGACGCGCCTCGGGCAGGCTTCCCAGCTGTTCTCGCCGCTCCTGTACGCCGACGGCCCGTTCTTCTATTCGCTGGGGGCCGTCGTCCTGCTGAACCTGCTTCTCACGTCCCTCATCCTGAGCCTGTACCTCGTGCGGAAACCGCTCCTGCAGTGGTTCCTGCGGAAGGATTCCCGGCTCGCGGAAGGCGGGGCCGCCCTGCTGATCCTCGCCGTCCTCGTCGCCGTCGCGGCCTATATCCACCTGACGTTCAAGAGCATCGTGTTCAATTCCGGAATCTGCCTGGAACTGTACAAGGTGAACCTGCTGGACCGGTACACGGCCATCGTGTATGTTTCGTTCCTCTCGCTCACGCTCACCCTGCCGCTGCTCCTTCAGTTGCTGTCGCCGCTCCTGCGGCGGCTCACGGGCCTCCGGTACGACATCTTCTCCCGGACCGGACGGCTCGTGTTCTCCGTGCTTGCCGCCCTGTATTTCGTCATCGCCTCCTCCCTCCTGGGATTCCGGAAGGAGCAGAACCGGGTGGAGGTGTGGGCCAACCGCCTGGCGATGGACCGGGACATCAGCCTGGAGATCCAGCTGCGCGCCGCGGAGGCGGGCATCGCTGCGGACGGGGTGATCGGCACGCTGTCGGTGCTGGAGAACAGCCATGACCTCATCCGGGGCCGCATCACCAACTCCTACCTCACCCGGATCTCGCAGGACTACGACATTTCCGTCCTGATCGCCACCCCTTCGCCCGCGACGGAAGCCCTGTTCAACGAACGCATCCGCAGCGGGGTGCGCCTCTCCGACAACTCCCATTTCTTCTACAGTACCGGCGCCAACGGCCGCGCCCGGTACTCGGGCCTGTTCACCTATTACACGCAGGGGTACGGCTCCTCGTCGGTCTTCGTCCTGGTGGAGTCCAAGTCCAACCGCGAGAACCGCGGTTACCTGAGCCTCCTGGGGCTGTCGGAACCCGGCCGGGTGGCCCTGCCGCCCGTGTATTCGTATGCCCGGTACGTGTCCGACCACCTGGTCCTGTACAAGGGCGACTATGCCTATCCCACCCTCCTGTCCGAACCGTTCCGCGACGCTTTCGGGAACCTGTCCGAGGGGCATGTCACGCAGGAAGGCTACCTGCATTTCGTCCAGTCGGTTTCGGAGGACGAGCAGGTGATCATCTCCCGGCAGGAGACCGAGGTCCTGAATTACATCGTGGAAGGCGTCCTGTTCGCCATCGTCGCCTACCTGCTGCTGTCCCTGATGGCGTTCCGGACCCGCCGCCGGAACAGCGAACGGCATTATTTCCGGACCCGCATCAGCGTGGTGCTGTACGTGGCCCTCAGCCTCACCCTGGTCGCGATGGCCGCGTTCAGCGTGTATTTCGTATATCGCCGCAACAACGCCGACCTGCAGAACATCATGACCTCCCGCATCACCACCCTCCAGTCCATGCTGCAGGGCAGTTTCCGGGGGGTGACGCAGGAGTCCGACCTGCGCAGCACGGCGGCGCGGGCGGCCCTGGAGGCGGTCGGGAACGACCTCAAGTGCGACATCACCCTGTTCACCCCGGACGGGCGGATGGTCCTGTCCACGACCCCGGAGGTCTATGACCGGATGGTCGCCGGCTGCCGCCTGTCGGAGGACGCGTACTACAGCATCGTCCTGGCCCACCGCCGGTACAGCATCCTGCCGGAGCGGCTGGGCAGCCGCCGTTACTATGCCCTGTACGCGCCCGTCATGAATGCCGACGGGGACATGGCCGCCATCGTATCCACCCCTTACACCGAGCAGAGCTTCGACTTCGAGAACGAGGCCCTCGTCCACATCCTGTCCATCATCACGGTCTTCCTCCTGCTGCTCCTCCTGGCCCGCGTGTTCACGGGGGAGGTGATCGACCGCATGTTCCGTCCGCTCAGCGAGATGGGCCGGAAGATGAAGGTATCCGACGTGGACCACCTCGAGTACATCGTCTATGACCAGGAAGACGAGATCACCTCGCTCGTGCGGGCCTACAACCTGATGGTCCACGACCTGTCGGATTCCACCCGGCAGCTCGCGCAGGCCGAGCGCGACAAGGCCTGGAGCGCCATGGCCCGCCAGGTGGCGCACGAGATCAAGAACCCGCTCACCCCGATCAAGCTCAAGCTCCAGATGCTCATCCGGATGAAGCAGACGGGGAACCCTGCCTGGGAGGAGAAGTTCGACGAGGTGTCCGTCTCCGTACTGGAGCACATCGACATCCTGGCCGACACCGCGAACGAGTTCTCCACCTTCGCGAAGCTCTACTCCGAGGAACCCGTCCGGATCGACCTGGACGCCCTCGTGCGCGAGGAAGTGTCCATGTTCGACGCCCGCGAGGACATCACCTTCGCGTATTACGGGCTGGAAGGGGCCGAGGTCATGGGCCCGAAGCCGCAGCTTACCCGCGTGCTCGTGAACCTCGTGACCAATGCCGTCCAGGCCCTGGAAGGCCGGGAGGGCGGCCACGTGACGGTATCGGTCCGGAATTCCACGAAGGAGGGTTTCTACGACATCGTCGTGGAGGACGACGGCCCGGGCGTCAAGGAGGAGAACCGCTCGAAGCTGTTCACGCCCGACTTCACCACGAAGTCGCACGGAACGGGGCTCGGGCTCGCCATCTGCCGCAACATCGTGGACCGCTGCGGCGGCGAAATCTCCTATTCCAAGTCATTCTCCCTGGGCGGGGCCTGTTTCACCGTCCGGTATCCGAAATTGTCGAAATAATTTTGTATCTTTGTGCCCGTCAATCGGAGGGGACCATGAGAATCAAGACCGCCATATTTTCCGGCAGCAGCACGCGGGTGGAGCAGAAGCCCGCACGCCGGCTGCCTGAATTCGCCTTCATCGGCCGGTCCAACGTGGGGAAGTCCTCCCTGATCAACGCCCTGACCGGCAACTCCAAGCTGGCCAAGACTTCCCAGACACCGGGCAAGACCCAGCTGGTGAACCACTTCCTCATCAACGACAACTGGTACCTCGTGGACCTTCCGGGCTACGGTTACGCCCGGCTTCCGGACAAGGAGCGCGCGAAGCTCCGCCACATCATCTGGGACTACATCAACCGTTCCGAGGACCTTGTGATGCTGCTGGTCCTGCTGGACTCCCGCCACGACATGCAGGAAGTGGACCTGCGTTTCATCGCGGAACTGGGGGAGAAGGGGATTCCCTTCGGCCTGGTCTTCACCAAGGCAGACAAGCAGGGACCCACGGTCACGGCCGCCCAGGTGGAGAAGAACAAGGCCCGGCTGCTGGAGGAGTGGGAGGAGCTGCCGCCCGTCTTCGTGACCTCCTCGGTGAGCGGGCTCGGAAAGGAAGAACTCCTGAATTATATAGGAACCGTACTCAAGGACTTATGATAAACGACGTTCACAAGCACAGGATGGCCATTTTCACCTGTGAAGCCACCCGGTATTTCGCCGAGAAGGTGGTCGCGGCCATGAACCGGCTCAAGCAGCCGGATGAACCCGAAGTCGTGCTGGGCCCCCTCGAGGTCACGCACTTCAGTGACGGTGAGTTCGTCCCGTTCTACGCCGAAAGCGTCCGGGGCGCCACTTGCTTTATCCTCCAGTCCACTTTCCCGCCCACCGACAACCTGATGGAACTGCTCCTGTCCATCGATGCGGCCAAGCGCGCCTCCGCGAACAAGGTGATCGCCGTGATCCCGTATTTCGGATGGGCCCGCCAGGACCGCAAGGACAAGCCCCGCGTGTCCATCGGCGCGAAGCTCGTCGCCAACATGCTCAGGGCCGCCGGAACCGACGCCCTCATGACCTGCGACCTGCATGCGGACCAGATCCAGGGCTTCTTCGACCTGCCGGTGAACCACCTGTACGCCAGCTATGACTTCCTGGACATCCTCAAGAAGATGCAGAAGCAGGATCCGGACCGCTTCACCATCGCCGCACCCGACATGGGCGGCGCCAAGCGGGCCAACGCCTATGCGAAGCACCTGCATTGCCCCGTGGTCATCTGCCACAAGACCCGCGCCCGGGCCAATGTCGTGGAACGCATCCAGCCCATCGGCGAGGTCGAGGGCCGCGACATCGTGATCATCGACGACATCATCGACACGGCCGGTACCCTGACCGCCGCGGCCAACGAGCTCGTGAAGCGGGGCGCCCGCAGCGTCCGTGCCTTCGCAACGCACGCCGTCCTTTCCGGGCCGGCGTACGAGCGCATCGACGCCTCCGCCCTGTCCGAGGTGTACGTGACCGACACCATCCCCCTGAATCCGGAGAAGCGCGCCCTCCAGGGCAAGATCCGCGTGGTCTCCCTGGCCGAGACCTTCGCCCGGATGATCCTCCGGGTCTATAACTACGAACCCATCTCCTCCGAATTCCCGCTCTAGCCCATGAAAGTGTTCCTGGCCGCCATTGTCTTCGTCGGACTCGCCGTGCTGCTGCTCGGGGTGAATATCTTCTTTTTCCACCGTCCGTTCCCGGACGGGGAGATATCCACCAACCCCGAGATGCGCAAGCGCGGCATCAAGTGCGCGAAGCAGGAGGAGCTGGAACTGCTGCAGGAGCGGAAGGGAAAGAAGGTGTGCGACGGAAACTTCTCCAATGCCTGCGGCTCTTGCGCCCTGTTCGGAAAGGAGTAATATGAAGAAGGTTCTCGTCAGCATCCTGTTCCTCCTGCTGCTTGCCGTCCTGCTGACGGGGGTGAGCCCCATCTACGATTTCCGGGATCCGGCGCCTTTTGTCGGCCCCGACATCTTCAATCCCTACCGGGATCTGGATACGGCGTACTGCTGGAAGCGGACGAGCCTCCACACCCATACGCGGGTGAAGGGGCCGTTCCCGCCCAACGAGAGCGAAGCCTGGCCGCAGGAAGTGTACGACGCCTATGAAAGACTGGGCTACGACATCGTCACCTTCTCCAACCACAACGAAATCACCGTCCATCCGTTCGACTCCACCCTCCAGGTCAATGTGTACGAGCAGGGGTACAGCCCCTTCAAGTTCCACAAGCTGGTGTTCGGCAGCGAGCGTGTGAAGCACTGGGACCCGCTGCTTCCGCTCCTGGCCTCCCAGAAGCAGTTCGAACTGGACCGGCTCGGAAAGGGGGCGGACCTCGTGCAGATCAACCATCCCTACCGGACCGTGGGCACTTCCCGGGACCATATGGAGAAACTCTCCGGGTACGGGCTCATGGAACTGGACACGCACATCAGCACGGAGAACGAATACTGGGACTGGGCGCTGGGCGCCGGTCATTACAGCTTCGGTGTTGCGAACGACGACCTGCATCATCCCGGCAACCATTGGCAGATCGGCATCCGCTGCACATTCCTGTGCACTCCTTCAGGCCGCTATGAGG
Organism: Bacteroidales bacterium; assembly: GCA_017464245.1. Taxonomy (GTDB): domain Bacteria; phylum Bacteroidota; class Bacteroidia; order Bacteroidales; family UBA932; genus Cryptobacteroides. The sequence goes on from JAFUDV010000094.1 coordinate 37,928, forward strand.
ACCTGCTCCGCACCCTCCGCGGGGGCTGTTTCTATGCCATGCGCGTTCCTGATTACGGTGATGGCGACTGGGAGGTCAAGTATGCGAAGAACCGGGAACTTCCCCGGATCGAGGGCATCGGCCTTCGCCGGGATACCGTGTACCTGAGGCTTTCCGCACAGGCGGACAGCATCCGCGTGAACGGCCAGGACCACCGGACGCTCGCCCTCGTGGAGAAGACCGACCGTATCGACTATGCCTTCCCCGCCGGCGAGCCTTTCGCCCGCCTGACGGCCTTCTTCCCGGAAGGGGAGGTGATCTACACGAATCCTTTCGCGCGCTATGACGCCTCCGTGGCGGACAGCCCCTTCGACGACCGGCCGCAGCGGATCGACTGGCTGCTGACCATCCTGTACAACCTGCTGGTCCTGGGCCTCGCCTTGGCCTCGGTCCGCTTTTGGTGGAGGTTCGTCCGGAAATGAGATTCTTCAAGGATAAGGTCAGCCTGGCCGTCTGGAGCCTGACGCTGAGCGTCTTTACGGTGGCGGTGTTCCACGGGCCCTTCTTCCGGCAGCTCCGGCAGAGCCTGGAGGGAGGGGCGAACGGCATTCTCCTCACTGTGAGTGCGGCCGTGCTCCTGCTGGCCCTGGATTTCCTCCTGTATTACCTGCTGGTGTACCTGTTCCGGTTCGTGGGCAAGTGCCTCGTCGCGTTCACCCTTTTCGGGGATGCGGTGATGCTCTATTTCGTGAATACGTACGACGTCCTCGTGACCGACGAGATGATGGGAAACGTCCTCCATACGCAGTATTCGGAGGCTTCGGGCTTCTTCTCCCTGACTTTCATCCTGTACGTGCTGCTCGGATGCGTCATTCCTTGCCTCTACGTATTCGGCTGCCGGCTGAAGTACGGCTCCTGGAAACGTTTCCTCTCCACCGTGGGCATCTCCCTCGCGGCGGTTCTCGCCGTCATCTTCGGGAACATGAAGAACTGGCCCTGGATCGACCGCAACGCCCCCGTGCTGGGAAGCCTCCTCGCCCCCTGGTCCTACACGGTCAATACGTTCCGCTACCTGGGTGCGGAGAAGCGGAAGGCCGTGGAGGAGATCCCGCTGCCGGACGTGACCGACGTTTCGGACACCCGCGACGTGTGCGTCCTCATCATCGGCGAATCGGCCCGGCAGGACCATTTCTCCCTCTACGGATACGGGAAGGAGACGAACCCCTACACGTCCCGGGACTCTGTCGTGGCGCTCCGGGCCGATGCTTCCGCCACGTACACCATGGCCGGGGTGAAGGCCATCCTGGAGCCCTATGAGAAGGACGAGCTCTACGAGATTCTTCCCAACTATCTCCAGCGGGCCGGTGCCGATGTCTCCTGGCGGACGAGCAACTGGGGCGAGCCCCCGGTGCACACGGAGAAGTACTATCACAAGTCGGACCTGAAGGCCCGGTTCCCGGAGGAGGACGACCGCTATGACGGCATCCTGCTCGCCGGCCTCCGCGAGGATATCCTCGCCAGTGATGCGGACAAAGTGTTCGTGGTCATCCACGGCTACACGAACCATGGCCCGGCCTACAACACGAACTATCCGCCCGCGTTCGAGGTGTTCACTCCCGTGAGCAACACCGTGGAGATGTCCAAGGTGAGCCGGGAGGAACTCTTCAACGCCTACGACAACAGCGTCGTCTATCAGGACTGGATCATCCATTCCGCGATCGAAACGCTCCTGAGCATTCCGGACCGGCGCGGCTGCGTGCTGTACGTCTCCGACCATGGCGAATCCCTGGGCGAGAACAACCTCTATATGCACGGAGTGCCCTACGCCATGGCCCCCCGGGAGCAGATCGAGATTCCCTTCATCGTCTGGACTTCGGACAAGTCCCTCTCCATAAAGCCTTTGGACAAGGTGGGACAACACTATGTATTCCACAGCGTGCTTTCATTCTTCGGGATTGAAAGCCCTGTCATCGACGAAACGAAAAACATTTTTGAGATATGGCATTAGTAGCGATCGTGGGCCGGCCGAACGTCGGCAAATCCACCCTTTTCAACCGTCTTGTAGGCATGCGGCAAGCCATTGTCGACGAGACAGCGGGCGTGACCCGTGACCGCCATTACGGCAAGTGCGAATGGTGCGGCACCGAGTTCTCGGTGGTCGATACCGGCGGTTATACATCCAATTCCGACGACGTCTTCGAGGAGGCGATCCGCCGCCAGGTGGTCATCGCCGTGGAGGAGGCCGACGTGATCCTGTTCATGTGCGAGGCCGCCACCGGCATCACCGATTACGACGCGGAGATCGCGGACCTCCTGCGCCGCAGCCGCAAGCCCGTCGTCCTGTGCGTGAACAAGGTCGATTCGGGCGAGAAGATGTACGACGCCTTCGACTTCTACGGCCTGGGCCTCGGCGAGGTCTGGACCATCTCCGCCGCCAACGGCTCCGGCACCGGCGACCTCCTGGACGAGATCGTCCGCGTGCTGCCGGAGGACGCCCCCGGGGAGGACGATCATTCCGACGTCCCGCACATCGCCATCGTCGGCCGCCCGAACGTGGGCAAGTCCTCGATGACGAACGCCCTGCTGGGCGAGGAACGGAACATCGTCACCCCCGTCGCCGGGACCACCCGCGACTCCATCTCCACCTATTACAACAAGTTCGGGCACGAGTTCGTCCTGGTGGACACCGCCGGCATGCGCAAGCGGGCCAAGGTGACCGAGGACCTGGAGTTCTACTCCGTCCTGCGGGCCATGCGCACCATCGAGCATTCCGACGTGTGCATCCTCATGATCGACGCCACCCTCGGGATGGAGGCGCAGGACATGAACATCTTCAACATCATCCAGAAGAACCGCAAGGGCTGCGTCATCGTGGTGAACAAGTGGGACCTCTTCGAGAAGGAATCCAACACCATGCGCGATTACATCGAGGCCCTGAAGGCCCGCCTGGCTCCGTTCAACGATATTCCCATCGTGTTCACCTCGGTCGTGAACAAGCAGCGCATCCTGGACGTACTGAACGCCGCCGCCCATGTGGCGGAGAACATGAAGCGCCGCATCTCCACTTCCGAACTCAACGATGCGATGCTCCCGGAAATCGAGAACTATCCGCCGCCGGCCTGGAAGGGCAAGTACATCAAGATCAAGTATGTCACCCAGCTTCCCACCCGTACGCCCCAGTTCGCTTTCTTCTGCAACCTGCCCCAGTGGGTGAAGGACCCCTACAAGCGCTTCCTGGAGAACAAGCTCCGCGAACACTTCGACTTTACGGGCTGCCCCATCCAGGTCTATACCCGGGCGAAATAACTCGCTTGTCCTGAGCGCAGCGAAGACGTTCGAGAGGTGCACCGGGATGTGTACCTCTTAATGCTTAATAGCCTGTAAATCAATATGATGATTCTCGAGAGGTGCACCCGGATGTGCACCTCTCTATTCTTAACAAGTTGAGAGTCAGTATGATGGGCTTTGCGAGGTGCACGGGGATGTGCACCTCTGTGAAATGATGAGAAAAACCTCTCTTCTACTTGACGTCGGGTTACTCCATCGTTTTCCGCGGAATTTCATTATATTTGTGGGGAAGGAAAATACGGCTTATGAGGAAGGATTATCTGGAGCTGTCGGAATTGCTTGCCATGGTGAAGGAAGGAGTCGCGGACGCCTTCCCGGACAAATATTGGGTGAAGGCGGAAATCAGTTCCTGGAGCCCCCGCTCCAACGGCCACTGCTACCTGAACCTCAGCGAGTCGCTGCGGGGAAAGCAGGTGGCCGATATCCGCGCCATGATCTGGAAATGGCAGTTCCCGCAGCTGAAGGCTTTCTTCGAGAAGGAGACCGGCCAGACGCTCCAGGCAGGCCTTACGGTCCTCGTCCGGGTGCAGGTGAATTTCAGCGAGCTCTACGGCATCTCCCTGTTCATTGACGACATCGATCCTGCCTTCACGGTGGGAGCGCAGGCCCTCGAGAAGAAGAAGGCCATCGAGAGGCTCACGCGGGACGGCTACATGGACATGCAGAAGGAACTGGCGCTGCCGGATCTTCCGTACCGCCTGGCCGTCATCACGTCCCGGACGGCCGCGGGCTACGGCGATTTCCGCCGGCACCTGCTGGAGAACGAGGCCGGATACGCCTTCCGGCTGGACCTCTTCGAGGCTCTGATGCAGGGCGAACAGGCCCCGGCATCCATCGTCTCCGCCCTCATGGAGGCCCAGGAGGGGGCCTATGACGCCATCCTCATCCTCCGGGGCGGCGGTTCGGAGATGGACCTCGCCTGTTTCGACGACTACGACCTCGCCGTCGCCATCGCGACCTGCCCCGTGCCGGTGGTGACCGCCATCGGCCATGACCGGGACTTCCACATCGCGGACATGGTGGCGAACCGCTTCGTGAAGACGCCGACCGCCCTGGCGGACCTGTTTCTCGACGCCTGTGCGGTACAGGATGCCGCGCTGGATGCGCTGGAAGTGCGGGTCCGGCAGGCCGTGGCCGACCGGCTGTCCGGGATGGCCCGGCGCTGCGACGCCCTTTCCGGCCGGATCCGGATGGGCCTGCTCCGGCGGGTCCATACTGGCGAACAGGTCGTTGAACAGCGGATCGCCCGGATCCGCCTGGGTCTTTCCGGACGGTTCAGCGCCCTGGTCCGGCTGTCCGACGCCGCCGCGCACCGGCTGCAGTTCGCCGCGACCGCCCGCCTGGGACAGGAGATATCGGCCCTGGCCCTGAAGGAGGCCCTCATCAAGGCCTCGGACCCCCGGAACATCCTGGGACTCGGGTACGTCCTCGTGACCGGCCGGGACAACAAGGTCCTCAAGACCGTGGACCGGGTGGCCGTGGGGGACCGGATCGGCGTCCGTTTCGCGGACGGCTCGCTCACGGCGAAGGTGGATGCGGTGTATGCGGATACCCATGACAAGGAAAACATTGCATAGCAAGGATATGGAAGAGAAATTCGATTACGCGAAGGCGGTGGCCGAACTGGAGGAGATCGCTGCCAAGGTGGAGGATCCGGCGACGAAGCTGGACGACATCGATGCGCTCGTGGGCCGGAGCAACGAGCTCCTGAGGCAGTGCCGGGCGTACCTGAGGACCGTGAAGGAAAAGATCGACAAACTGGACAAGGAAGCATAGCATGAAGAAGATTTACGAAACCGACCCGTACCTCGCACCCTACAAGGAGGCGATCGAGGCACGGCATGCGCGCATCGAAGGGATGCGGCGGCACATCGCCGGCGACGGCCTCCTGCGGGATGCCGTGAACAACCACATGTATTACGGCCTGCACCGCTGCGACGACGGGTCGTGGATCTTCCGCGAGTGGGCCCCGAACGCCACGAAGATCTACCTCGTGGGCGATTTCAACAACTGGAAGCGGACGGACGCCTATGCCCTCCGGCCCACGGGCGGCGGCAACTGGGAACTCTCGCTCCCGTCCTTCTTCCTGAACCACGGCGAACTGTACAAGCTGTACATCGAGTGGCCCGGCGGGGCGGGGGAGCGCCTGCCCTCCTATGTCACCCGCGCCGTCCAGGACGAGACGACGAAGGCCTTCGCCGCCCAGGTCTGGGACCCGGCCGAGAAGTATGTCTGGAAGCACAAGGGCGCCGGGAAACGCCCCCATCCCATGATCTACGAATGCCACATCGGCATGTCCTCCGAGAAGGAGAAGGTCGCGAGCTTCGAGGACTTCCGCACGACGGTGCTTCCCAAGGTGAAGAAACTCGGCTATGACACCCTTCAGATCATGGCCCTGCAGGAGCACCCCTACTACGGCTCCTTCGGCTACCAGGTGTCCAACTTCTTCGCCCTGAGCTCCCGCTTCGGCACGCCCGAGGAGTTCAAGCGCCTGGTGGACGACGCCCACGGGAAAGGCATCGCGGTGGTCATGGACATCGTCCATAGCCACAGCGTGGACAACGAGGCGGAAGGCCTGTCCAACTTTGACGGCACCGACCACCTGTACTTCTATTCCGGTCCGCAGGGACGTCATCCCGCCTGGGGCTCCCGCTGCTTCGACTACGGAAAGGACGAGACCAAGTACTACCTCCTCTCCAACGTGAAGTATTGGATGGAGGAATACCACATCGACGGTTTCCGGTTCGACGGCGTCACCTCCATGCTGTACTGGGACCACGGCCTCGGAAAGGATTTCATCGGCTATGACAACTACTTCAACCAGGGGGTCGACGAGAATGCGGTGACCTACCTCGCCCTCGCCAACATCCTGGTCCGGGAGATGAACCCGAACGGATTCACCATCGCGGAGGACGTTTCCGGCATGGCCGGCCTCGCCGCCCCGATTGCGGCCGGGGGCGTGGGCTTCGACTTCCGGATGTCCATGGGCGTCGCCGACTACTGGATCAAGATCGTCAAGGAACGCACCGACGAGCAGTGGGGCGTGGGCGACATCTGGTGGAACCTCACCAACAAGCGCGCCGACGAAAAGACCATCTCCTACGCCGAGTGCCACGACCAGGCCCTCGTGGGGGACAAGACGCTGATCTTCCGCCTGATGGACAAGGAAATGTACTTCTCCATGAACACGGAGTCCCGGAATCCCGTCGTGGACCGCGGCATCGCCCTCCACAAGATGATCCGCCTCGTGACGGCGGCGACGGCGGGCGACGGTTACCTGAACTTCATGGGCAACGAGTTCGGGCATCCCGAGTGGATCGATTTCCCGCGCGAGGGAAACGGCTGGTCCTACAAGCACGCCCGTCGGCAGTGGTCCCTCGCGGACCCGGACTACCTCCGCTACGGCTTCCTCCGCAATTTCGACGAGGCGATGGTGCATCTTCTCCGTGAGGAAAAAGTGCTCTACGAGGCCCCGGAACTGCTTGTGCAGGATGAAGAGAAGAAAATCTTGATTTTCAGACGCAAAAACTGTATCTTTGCGCTGAATTTCTCGGCGACCGGTTCGTACCCCGATTACGGGTTTTCGGCACCGGAGGGCGAATGGGTGAACATCCTCGACACCGACGAACCCGGTTTCAACGGGTTCGGCCGGATTGTGGCCGGGGAGCGTCATCTTGCCGTACCCGAGAAGTCACCCAACGGCAACCCGCGCTATAGCGATACCCTGTATCTCTACCTCCCCTCCCGCAGCGCCGTCGTACTGAAGAAATTGTAATAAAGACGCATATGGCTTTTTTGAAATTCAACAAGTCTGAGCTCGTCAACCTGTCCTACTCGCTCAAGCGGGAAATCCTGCTCGCCAGCAAGACCGGCGCCTATTGCAACACGTCCATCGTGACCTGCAACACGCGCCGCTACCACGGTCTCCTGGCCGTTCCGGTGGACAAGTTCGGAGGCTACCGCTACATGCTGCTGTCCTCCCTTGACGAAAGCCTCACCCTCCGGGGAAAGCGGTTCAACCTGGGCATCCACTGCTACGGGGACATCTACGAGCCGCGCGGGCATAAGTACATCGTGGACTTCGACGCCGACCCGGTCCCCGTTGTCACCTACAAGATCGGCGAGATTGTCTTCCGCAAGAGCCTGGCCCTCACCCCGGACCGCAACCAGCTCCTCATCAAGTACGAGCTGGTGAACGCCCCGGCGAAGGTGAAGCTGGAACTCAAGCCCTTCCTGTCCTTCCGCCGCGTCCATGACCTCACCCAGCAGAACGGCACGGCCCGCACCGAGGCCGACGGGATCGAGGGCGGCGTGGCCTTCAACCTGTACGAGGGATTCCCGGACCTGAACCTCCAGGTGAGCGGGCCTTCCGCCTTCAAGGAGGCTCCGTGCTGGTACAACGGCGTCACCTACTCCGACGAGATGCGCCGCGGCTTCGACTGCCGCGAGGACCTCTTTGTCCCGGGCGCCTTCGAACTGGAGCTCAAGAGCGGCGAGAGCGTGGTGTTCTCCGCCAGCGCCGACGGCCCCGTCTCCACGGCCGGCCTCAAGCGCCGCTTCGCTTCCGTGGTAGGCAAGATCGGCCCCATCACCTCCTTCCGCGACCAGCTCGTCCGGGATGCGGACCTGCTGATCCGTGACAGCGGTGGCAAGAAGCAGGTCGTCGCCGGCTATTCCTGGCTGTACACCGGCCTCCTGCGGGAAACGCTCTACTCCCTCGCCGGCCTCACCCTCTACGGCAAGGACGATCCCAAGGAGTTCGAGGAAATCCTGGACAACCTCATCGCCGACGAGCCCGAGCGCCTGTTCCACCGCACCACGCAGGTGGAGGCCCCGCTCTTCATGACGGTGACCCTCCAGCAGTACATCGCCTACACCGGCAAGGAAAAGTACGCCTGGACCAAGTACGGCGACACCCTCAAGGGCATCCTCGAGAGCTATCTCCCCGGCCGCCGCGCCGAGGTTGCCATGCACCCGAACGGCCTCCTGTGGGCCCAGGTGGACGGGGTCGCCCTCTCCTGGATGAATGCCTATATCGGCGGCCGCGCCGTCACCGAGCGTCCCGGCTACCAGGTGGAGACCAACGCCCTGTGGTACAACGCCCTGTGCTTCGCCCTGGACATGGAGGCGAAGTACGGCCCCAAGGACAGCGCCTTCACCCGCCAGTTCGCCCCCATCCGCGACCTCGTGGCCCGGAACTACCAGCCCACCTTCTGGAACGCGGACTTCGGCTTCCTCGCCGACTATGTGGACGGCTACGGCCAGAACCTGGACCTCCGTCCGAACCAGCTGTGGCCCGTCTCCCTCGACTACAAGCCCGTCTCCGACGAGGTGGTGGGCGCCGTGATGCGCGTGGTGAACAACGAACTGGTCACCCGCCGTGGCATCCGCAGCCTGTCCCCGCGCGACAGCAAGTACAAGGGCGTCTATGAGGGCAACCAGATCGAGCGCGACCTCGCCTACAACAACGGCTGCACCTGGATCTTCCTGCTGGCCCAGTACTGCTACGCCAGCTTCCACATGATGGGCAAGAACTTCGTCAAGCGGGCCGAATGGCTCACGGAAGGCTTCTACGAGGACCTCTCCAAGCACGGCGTCGGCTGCTTCTCCGAACTCTACGACGGCGATCCGCCCCACGAGCCGCATGGAGCCATCTCCTCGGCCACGGCGACATCGGCCCTTCTGAATATCACTTGGTTGATCGACAAATACAAGGAGGAATA
>JAFUDV010000010.1 GCA_017464245.1 Bacteroidales bacterium
ACCACGGAACCGCCCACGAAGATGGACCCTTCCAGGGCGTAGTTGACCTGGTCGCCGATCTTCCAGGCGATGGTGGTGAGGAGGTTGTTCTTGGAGAGGATGGGCTTCCCGCCCGTGTTCATCAGGAGGAAGCAGCCGGTGCCGTAAGTGTTCTTCACGCTTCCGGGCTCGGTGCACATCTGGCCGAAGAGGGCCGCCTGCTGGTCGCCCGCGATGCCGCCGATGGGCACTTCATGGGCGAAGATGGTGGTCTTCGTGACGCCATAGACCTCGGAACTGGAGCGCACGGACGGCATCATGGACAGCGGAATGCCCAGCATGTCCAGCAGTTCCTGGTCCCACTGCAGGGTGTGGATGTTGAACAGCATGGTCCGGGAGGCGTTGGAGACATCGGTTACATGGACCTCGCCGCGGGTGAGCTGCCACACGAGCCAGGAATCCACGGTGCCGAAGCGGAGCTTGCCGGCCTCGGCCTTTTCGCGGGCGCCGGGGACATTCTCCAGGATCCAGCGGATCTTGGTGCCGGAGAAGTAGGCATCGACGATGAGGCCCGTCTTCTCGCGGATCCATTCGGCCTTGTCCCGCAGGGTGTCGCAGAATTCGGAGGTGCGGCGGTCCTGCCAGACGATGGCGTTGTACACGGGCTCGCCGGTCTCGGCGTCCCATACGATGGTGGTCTCCCGCTGGTTGGTGATGCCGATGGCGGCGATGTTCTTGCCGTTGATGCCCATCTTGGTGATGGCTTCGGCGATGACGGCCGCCTCGGAAGACCAGATTTCCATAGGATTGTGCTCCACCCAGCCCGGTTTCGGGAAATACTGGGTGAACTCCATCTGCGCGGTGGAGCAGATGTTGCCTTCGTGGTCGAAGACGATGGCCCGGGAGGAACTGGTCCCCTGGTCCAGGGCCAGGATGTACTTATCCATAATTATGTGGTTTAGACTAACTTGCAAATCAGGGTGGCGCTGGTGCAGTCCACGACTTCCACATCGGCATAGTCACCGGCCTTCTGGCCGCCGCCGGGGAAGACGCACATCTTGCTGTTGGAGGCGCGGCCGCACAGGTCGTCGGGATTGCGCTTGGAAGGTCCCTCGACAAGGACTCTCAGGCGCTTGCCGATATCCCTGCGGTAGCTCTCCAGCGACTTGCGGTTCTGCAGGTCGATGATCTCGTTCAGGCGCCGGGTCTTCACTTCCGGAGGGACGTCGTCGGGATAGTTCCGGGCAGCGAGGGTGCCGGGGCGCTCCGAATAGGCGAACATGAAGGCCCAGTCGAAGCCCACTTCCTCCATGAGGCTCAGCGTCTCCCGGTGATCCTCCTCCGTTTCGGAGCAGAAACCGGCGATGACGTCGGTGGTGAGGCCGCACTCCGGCATGACGCTGCGGATCTTCCGGACCCGCTCCAGGTACCATTCCCGGTCGTATTTCCGGCGCATCTTCTCCAGCATCCGGGAGCTGCCGGACTGGACGGGAAGATGGATGTGCTTGCAGATATTGTCGTATGCGGCCATCGTGTCGATGACCTCGTCGCTGATGTCCTTCGGATGGGAGGTGGCGAACCGGACGCGGAGAGCCGGGTCGATGCCCGCAACACGGCGGAGCAGCTCCGCGAAGTTAACGGTTTCCTCCGCCGATTTCCACAGGTAGCTGTCCACGTTCTGGCCCAGCAGCGTCACTTCCTTGTAGCCCTTTTGGAACACGTCACAAGCCTCGCGGACGATGGAGTGCGGGTCGCGGGAGCGCTCTGCGCCACGAGTGTAAGGCACTACGCAGTAAGAACATACGTTGTTGCATCCTCGCATGATGGAGATGAAGGCGCTCACGCCGTTCTTATCCGTCCGGACAGGCGTAATATCTGCGTAGGTCTCGTCCCGGGAGAGGAGGACGTCGATCTGGGGTTGGTCGGGTTTGAGCGCGCTCAGCAGCCGCGGCAGCGACCGGTAGGCGTCCGGCCCGATGACGAGATCCACCTTCTTGGTGTCCAGCAACTTGTCCTTCAGGCGTTCCGCCATGCAGCCCACGATGCCCACGATGGTTCCGGGGCGCTTGCGCCGCTGCAGGTTGAACTGCTCGATCCGGCCCCAGATCCGCTGCTCGGCGTTGTCCCGCACGGAGCAGGTGTTGGCCATGATCAGGTCCGCCTCCTCCATGTTCTCGGTCCGCTCATATCCCTCGCCGGAAAGGATGGAAAAAATGACTTCGGTGTCATTGACATTCATCTGACACCCGTATGTTTCGATATAGGCTTTCTTCATGTCATACAAAGGTAATAAAATCCCATGGAAATAAATCGGGCAAATTGACGCTCTTTTGCCCGAATGACACCGCTATCTGGCGGAATTCGGGCAAAACACCCTTTCTTCGCCCGATTACTTCGCCGATAGAGGAAACATTTCATTCACGATCCGTTGGTCCAGCCGGGCGATCCGGGCTGCATAGGGATTGCGGATGACGTAGGCAATCTCGTTCCGGAGTTGTGTCAATGTCTTGATGGCCGGAGTGTCAGGGTCCACATCTACGTTATCCAGGATGCCTGGCTTACCCCGGCGGGATAGAAAATTTGACAGTTTTTTCTTCAACTGTCGGAACAAAGTCAGGCCATCGACCAGATTTCCCAGGATAATAAAGTGAAAATGATTGCTCATCAAGGCAAATGCGAGAATCTCCACAGGACTATCCTTGACCAGTATGGCCATCTGATTGATGGCGAACTTCCGCTCTTCATCCTCCGTGAAGATCAGGCCACTCTCCAGCGGCTTCGTACTAAGGTGATAAAAGGGGCCGGACTCCTCGAATAGCCGTTCCTGCACCCATTCCAGTTGCCGCTCCGTCATCGGCGGTTGTTTCGCGTACTGTACCATCGCTTCGTATCTTTCTGTCCGATGGCAAACATACGTAAAAACTCAATATTGTTGCACCCTTGGCCTGTTGTTTCAGTTCGATTTTAATGATTCCGTCGGTTCTTTGCATTTTTCCG
>JAFUDV010000095.1 GCA_017464245.1 Bacteroidales bacterium
AAGCATCGGCGGCGCTCACCAGTGCGGAGCACATGCTGAACACCACGTTCGGGAGGTACAGTCCGCCGTAACGACGCGGCTGCGCCACGCCGGAGAGGCCGGCCTTGCGCATCGCCTCCATGTTCTCCACCGTCTTGGAGGCATAGATCATCCGTCCGTTCTCCAGGTGCGGTCCCTCGAGGTCCACGCTCTCGGAATTGGGTTCGATGACATTGGCGGCGATGTCGCCGACGATTTCCAGCAGGCGCCGGTAGTTCTCGATGCAGTCCTCGAAATCCACCGGGGCGTCCGGATAGAGGTCCTTGTCCGCGAAGCCCTTCTCCCGGAGTTCCACGATGCGGCGCATCAGGGGATGCTGCAGGTAGAAGGCGATTTCGGGATGGTCGGTATAGTAGTTTGCCATGGTCTATTTGCTGTTTTTCTTGTAATACTTGATGAGCTTCGGAATCACTTCCTCCACGGTGCCCACGATCACGTAATCGGCGATCCTGTTGATGGGGGCGTCCGGGTCGGAGTTCACGCTGATGATGATGCTGCTGTCCTGCATGCCGGCGATGTGCTGGATCTGCCCGCTGATGCCGCAGGCGATGTACACCTTGGGATGCACGGTGACGCCGGTCTGGCCCACCTGGCGGTCCGCGTCGCAGAAGCCCGCATCCACGGCCGCACGGCTGGCGCCCACCTCCGCATGGAGGACCTTCGCCAGGTCGAACAGCATGTCGAACCCTTCCCTGGAGCCCATGCCGTAACCGCCGGAGACGACGATGGAAGCGCCCTTCAGGTTATGCTTGGCAGCCTCCACATGGTGGTCCAGGACCTTCACGACATAGGCCTCGGGGCTCACATACTTCCCTACCTCGGGATACACGACCTCACCCCGGAAGTTTCCTTCGTACAGGGCCTTCTGCATGACGCCCGAACGGACGGTCGCCATCTGCGGCCGATGGTCCGGATTCACGATGGTGGCGACGATGTTGCCGCCGAAAGCGGGACGGATCTGGTACAGGAGGTCCTTGTAGGACTTCCCGGTCTTGACATCGTCGAAGTCGCCGATCCCCAGCTGGGTGCAGTCGGCAGTAAGACCGCTCGACAGGGAAGAGGACACCCGTGGACCCAGGTCACGGCCGATGACGGTCGCGCCCATGAGGCAAATCTGGGGCTTCTCCTCCTTGAACAGGTTCACGAGGATATCGGTATGGGGCGCGGACGTGTACGGAAACAGGTCCTTGCCGTCGAAGACGAAAAGCTTGTCCACCCCGTACGGGAGGATCTGGAACTCCACGGCCCCCTTGATGCCGGTGCCGGCCACCACGGCGTGGAGTTCGACGCCCAGCCGGTCGGCCAGTTTACGGCCCTTGGTCAGGAGTTCCTGGGAGACTTCGGCCACGGTCGTGCCCTCGATCTCGCAATATACGAAAACGTTGTTCATAGTCTTAGCCGATAATCTTTTCACTGATAAGTTCCTGGATCAGACCCTCCACATCCGCGTCGGAAGCGGCGAGGGTCTTGCTCTCCTTGGCCTGGAACACGATGCTCTGGACGGACTTCACCCGCGTCGGGGAGCCTGCGAAGCCGCACTGGCCGGGGTCGCCGCCCACGTCGGCCACGCTCCACTGGGTGAGGGTGAGGTACGGGCGCTCCGCATACAGGGCGGCCCGGGGATCCTCCGCCGAACGTTCGGAAGGGCAGGTGGCATACTTGTATTTCATCACGAGCTTCGCGTTCTGCGGACGGCAGGGCGCAGCGGTCCCGTTCACGGTGACCACGAGCGGAAGCGGTGCCTCCACCGTCTCCACGCCGCCGTCGATGGAACGCCGGATCGTGGCCTTTCCGTCTTTCACCTTCAGGATTTCCTGCGCATAGGTGACCTGGGTCATGCCCAGTTTCTCCGCCACCTGCGGTCCCACTTGGGCAGTGTCTCCGTCGATGGCCTGGCGGCCGCCGATCACGAGGTCCACCCCGCCGATCTTCCTGATGGCAGTAGCAAGTGCATAGGAAGTGGCGAGGGTATCGGCACCGGCGAAGAGCCGGTCGGTCAGGAGATAGCCGTCATCGGCCCCGCGGAAGAGGCCCTGGCGGATGATTTCCCCGGCACGCGGCGGGCCCATCGTGAGGATGGACACGGAGGATCCGGGATTCTGTTCCTTGAGGCGGAGCGCCTGCTCCAGCGCATTCAGGTCATCGGGATTGAAGATCGCAGGAAGGGCGGCGCGGTTGACGGTCCCTTCGGCCGTCATGGCGTCTTTGCCCACATTGCGAGTGTCCGGCACTTGCTTGGCCAGGACGACGATTTTCAAAGTCATATTCGGATTCAGGTTTTAGGGAGCGTCGGAAGAGGGGAACCTATTTGATCAGGTTCCCCAGGATGCTCCGCGTAAGTTCCTTGGTAATGGTGTTCGTCGCCGACTTGGTCGCCTTCTGGACGGCCTTCTTCGTCGTGGACGTCGTCGATTTCTTCTTGGTGCCGCTCACCTTGTTGGAGACGGAATCGGCCACGGAGGCAGCCACGACGCCGGTCACGGCGGTGATGACGGACTTCAGGACCTTGGAGGCGATGCTGTTCTTCGCCTTCTTCTGGGCTTCTTTCTCCGCCTTGGCGGCTTCCTTGTCGGCCTTGGCCTGCTCCTTCGCCTGGAGGGCAGCCTCCTTCTCGGCGGCCTTCTGGGCCTCAAGTTCTGCCTTCTGGCGCTCGGCCTCGGCCGTCGCAGCGGTCAGGATCTCGTAGGCGCTCTCCCGGTCGATGGGATTGTCATACCGGCCCCACAGGCGGGACTGCTTGATGAGCAGGGCGCGCTGGTCCTCGGAGATGGCGCCGATCTGGCTCAGCGGGAAGAGGATCTTCGCACGCTCCACCATGGACGGGGCGCCCTTCTCGTCCAGGAAGGACACGAGGGCCTCACCGGTTTCCAGCTGGAGGATGGCCTCATAGGTGTCGAAGGCGGGATTGGCCCGGAAGGTCTCCGCAGCCACCTTGACCGCCTTCTGGTCCTTGGGCGTATAGGCGCGGAGGGCGTGCTGGACACGGTTGCCCAACTGGCCCAAGATGTTCTCCGGGATGTCGGTCGGGCTCTGGGTGATGAAATAGATGCCCACGCCTTTCGAGCGGATGAGACGGATGACCTGCTCGATCTTGGAAGTGAGGGCCTTGGAGGTGTCCTCGAAGAGCATGTGCGCCTCGTCGAAGAAGAAGACGAGTTTGGGAAGGTCCATGTCGCCGACCTCCGGGAGGGTGCTGTACAGCTCGGACAGGAGCTAGAGGAGGAAGGTGGAATAGAGCTTGGGCTTGAGCATGAGCTTGTCCGCAGCCAGCACGTTCATGACGCCCTTTCCGCCTTCGCACTGCAGGAGGTCGTAGATGTCGAAGGACGGCTCGCCGAAGAACTTGTCGGCACCCTGGTTCTCCAGGGTGAGGAGGGCGCGCTGGATGGCACCGATGGACGCGGCGGACACGTTGCCGTACTGGGTCGTGAATTCCGCGGCGTTCTGGCCCACGAAATTGAGCATCGCCCGCAGGTCCTTCAGGTCGATCAGCAGGAGGCCGTTGTCATCGGCGATCTTGAAGACGATGTTCAGCACGCCCGTCTGCGTCTCGTTCAGTTCCATCAGGCGGCCCAGCAGGTCCGGGCCCATGTTGGAGATGGTGGAACGCATCGGATGTCCCTGCTCGCCATAGACGTCGAAGAAGCGGACCGGGCAGCTTTGGAACTGCGGGTCCTCGATGCCGAATTCCGGCAGGCGCTTCTGGATGAAGCCGGACATCTTTCCCACCTGGCTGATGCCGCTGAGGTCGCCCTTCATGTCGGCCATGAAGCACGGGACGCCGGCCTGGCAGAAGGTTTCGGCGATCACCTGGAGGGTGACGGTCTTGCCGGTACCGGTGGCGCCGGCGATGAGGCCGTGGCGGTTCGCCATCTTTCCACACAGGGAAATGGGGCCGTTCGGGGAGTGGGCTACATACAGCCCGCGTTCTTTATCAAGCATATCTACTTATTTTTTCTGAACTTCCAAAGATAGAAAAGAATCGTGGAAATGGCAAATGTGCCCAGGGCGAACCAGGGAATCAGGGACTTCGGAAGTCCGAATCCGATGCTGTCCACGAGGATGAAAGTGACACACACGGACGTCATGAAAAGGCCGGGAATCAGGGTGACCAGGTAGTACAGGCCGCCCTTGTTCCGGACCAGATAGACGGTCGCCGTCCAGAACAGGAAGACGGACAGCGTCTGGTTGGCCCAGCCGAAATAACGCCAGATGACATTGAAACCATTGGCGTCGGCGATGTTGTACCAGAGCAGCAGTCCGGAAAGGGCGAACAGCGGGACGGCGATATAGAGGCGCTTCCGCATGGGACGTTGGTCCAGGTGCAGGAAATCGGCGATGATGAGCCGGGCGCTGCGGAACGCCGTGTCGCCGCTGGTGATCGGAGCCGCGACCACGCCCAGGATGGCCAGCACGCCGCCCAGGATGCCCAGCCAGCTCCGGGAAACCTTCGTCACGACGGTCGGGGCCGCCGCCGAAAGGTCGGAACCCACTTCCGCGGCACCGCCGTCAAAGAAGAAATAGGAAGAGACCGCCGCCCAGACAAGGGCCACGAGGCCTTCCGTGATCATGGACCCGTAGAACACGGGCCGGCCCAGCCGCTCGCTCTTGATGCAACGGGCCATCAGCGGGCTCTGGGTCGCATGGAAACCGCTCACCGCCCCGCAGGCGATCGTAATGAACAGGCACGGGAAGATGGGCTGCCCGGTGACGCCCAGCGACGGCCCGCGGTTGGCAAGGCCGTCCCAGAACTCCGGGATGGAAGGCCACTTGACGAGCAGGCACACCAGGAGCGCCGCCGCCATGAACAGGAGGGCGAAGGCAAAGACCGGATAGATCCGCCCGATGATCTTGTCGATGGGAAGCAGCGTCGCTACGACATAATAAAGGAAAATGATGACGATCCAGACCATCATCGAACTGCGGCCACCGTCACCGGTCATCCCGCCCAGGATGACGGCCGGGCTGTACACGAACACGGCGCCCACCATCATCAGCAGCAGCACGGAAAAGACCAGCATCACCCGCTTCGTCCGCTTTCCGAGGTATTCCCCCACCAGTTCCGGATAGCCGGCTCCCCCGTGGCGGACGGAGAGCATGCCGGACATGTAGTCATGCACAGCTCCCGCGAAAATGCAGCCGAACACCACCCACAGATACGCCGAAGGGCCGAACTTGGCCCCCATGATGGCGCCGAAGATGGGCCCTGTCCCAGCAATGTTCAGGAACTGGATCATGAACACTTTCCAGGTAGCCATCGGAATGAAGTCCACGCCGTCGGCCTTGGAGACGGCCGGCGTATCCCGGCGCGGGTCGGGGCCGAAAACATGCTCCACGAAAGCGCCGTAGAGCAGGTAACCCAGGATAAGGGCGGCGATACTGATCAGGAACGAATACATAGGGACGGTCTATTCCACTTGTTCGAAGAAAGAGAAATGCACCCGGCCATAGACCTTCTCCTTCTTGAACCGGGGATGCTCACGGAAGGAGTGGTCTCCCCCGTGCTCCAGGATGAAATAGCAGCCGGGATGGAGGATGTCCTGCGCAAACACCTGGTCCGGAAGGGTTTCCAGGGCTTCCAGGGCATAGGGCGGGTCTGCAAAGATGATGTCGAACTTCTCCCGGCAGATCGGGAGGAAGTCGAAGACGTTGTCCCGGACCATGGTCACGTTCGGAAGGCCCAGGCGCTGCGCCTCGGTCTTGATGAAGGAAGCATTGGCACGGTCCATCTCCACGCAATACACGCGGGAGGCCCCGCGGGAGGCGAACTCGAACGAGATGGCGCCGGTCCCCCCGAAAAGGTCCAGCACCTTCAGGTCCTCGAATTCGTATTCGTTGTCCAGGACATTGAAAAGCCCCTCCCGGGCGAAATCCGTCGTGGGACGGGCCTTGTAGCCGGCCGGCGGCAGGATGGTCTTTCCCTTCAGCTTTCCACCGATGATCCTCATAGCACGACGACGGCCTTGAAATAGCGGTACAGGGACATTTCCGCCTCCGGGGCGAGCGGCGTGCGGAAACACACAGTGGACACCTCCGGATTGAGCTGGAGACGCTTCAGGGCCAGGAACAGGAAGTACTCGGCCGTCGTGAAGTCCGGGGCCGGATACACGTTCGCGAGCTGGAGGCTCTTCCCCTGGGCGATCGCCAGATGCAGGTAGCCGTCCATGTAGGAAGCGACGACCTTGTTATAGTCCTCGCACTCCGGCAGCGTCTTCAGGATGTAATACATTTCCGGGAGCACCGGAACCTGGGCGCCCGAGGCCGTCAGGACGGTCTGGGACAGCACCCGGGAGAGAGACTCCCCGATGGTGTTGGAGAACAGCAGGACGGCTCCGAGTTCCGGGATGCGGACATAGCCGGTCGCATCGTCCTCCCCGAGGGCCACCACGTCCGAGAGCATGGGCCGGACGCTCTCCGGCCGGAAGAAAGTTTCCGGGACGAGGGTGCACTTGGGCGTGAGGAGGGAGATGTCCACTTCCTCGTAACGGCGCTGGAATTCCGGCGTCGTGAAGATCCGGTCGGCCCCCAGCCAGCCGGAGGAACGGACATCGCCGTCCGACCATACCTTAAAAGAATATCCACTCAAGGAGACTTGAATGGATATTCCCGATTTCGCTATGCGCGGATTTTCCATCGGCGGGACTACTCCCAGTTACCGGCGTTGTTGTTCGGATTGGTGACGGAACCGACCTGGAGACCTTCGTAGCGGTTCTGGTCACGGCACTCGGCGTCGAGGTTGATGCGCAGCTGGTTGTCCATGCCCTTGAGGAGGGCCTTCCAAGGCATGCGGGCCTCGAACAGCGGAACCTGGACACCGGAGACGGTCTTCACGATGGCCTCCATCTCGACGGGCTGCTTGCCGGAGAACGGGATGTACTTGAGGGAATCGATGCAGAAGTCCGGACGGTTGTTGAAGAGGGTGTCCTTCACGGCGATCGGGGTGCTGATGGAGAAGACGAGCTTCTCACCCTTGCGGTAGAGTTCCATGAACTTCGCGTTCTGCTCCGCCTTGCTCAGCTTCTTGAAAGCCTTGTCGTTCTTGTACTTATTGGTGTTCACGACAGCCAGGGAGTCGTCGTTGGAGCCGACCTGCATGATGATGTCCATCTTGCCCTCGTTGTAAAACATCTTGAGGGAGTCAATGGAATCCGTGAAACGGTTGTTCACGCCCTTGAAGGCGACCTGAAGGGTACGGATGTCCTTGAGACGCTGGACGGCGACTTCCTGCCTGCGGGCCTTTTCCTTGTTGAAGTTGACCGGCTTCATGATGCTGCTGTAAATGCCATAGACGCAGCCGACAGCGGCGAGGGCGAGGAGAATCTCGATGACGATTTTGAGCGTTTTGTTCATTATTTTAGTGTTTTATAATTTTCCAAACTTCCGACAAAGTTACAAAAATCATTTATGAAAAGCAATATATTTTGTAATTTTGCATTCGCAAAAAAGAATGACGGTGATCCGCTGCATCCATACGGAAGACATCTGCCGGCTCGACGCCCTGATCAGGGGGTGCCGGACCGTGACGGTGGCCGCCCACACGCACCCGGACGGGGATGCGCTGGGCAGTACGGCCGCCCTGGTGTGCTACCTCCGCAACCTGCGGGGCAAGGACGCCGCCGCCGTCCTGCCGGACACCCCGTCATCGACCGTCCGTCCCATCATACCGGAAGGGGTCCCGTTCCTGTTCTTCGACGCACAGCCGGACGCGTGCCGCCGCCGCATCGCCGGGAGCGACCTCGTGTTCCTCCTGGACTGCAACGGTTTCTCCCGCACGGAAGGGCTACAGGAGTCCTTAGGTGCCTCCCCCGCCCCGAAGGTCCTCATCGACCATCACCTGCATCCGGACGCCGGAAGGTTCGACCTGGTGTTCTCCACGCCGGAGATTTCCTCCGCCTCGGAACTCCTGTACTACGTCCTCGTCGCGCTGCCGGACATCTGCGGAGACGCCCGCCGGCTTCCTCCGGAATCCGCCCGGGCCCTCCTCACAGGGATGACCACCGACACGAACAATTTCGCCAACTCCGTCTATCCCAGCACCTTCCGGATGGCCTCCGACCTGCTGGAGGCCGGCGTGGACCGGGACGATGTCCTTTCCACCCTATACAACCAGTACCGGGAAAACCGCGTCCGGGCGATGGGGTATCTCCAGCATGAGAACCTGCGCATCACCCCGGAAGGGCTCGCCTACATGATCGTCACCCGCGCCGTCCGGGAACGGTTCGGCCTGGAAGACGGCGAGACCGAAGGCCTAGTGAACGTCCCCCTGTCCATCGGCCGGGTGAAGATGAGCATCCTCCTCAAGGAGGAGCAGGACCATTTCCGCGTGTCCATCCGCTCGAAGAAGGGCTGGTCGGCCCAGCAGCTGGCCGCGTCCCGGTTCCATGGCGGCGGTCACGAGAACGCTTCCGGCGGCAAGCTCTTCTGGCCCGCGGACATTCCCGCTCCGGAGGACGCCCCCGCCTTCCTTGAACACATCTCCCGCGAATGCCTGTCATGAAAAAAAGTTCCCTCTTCCTCGCCGCGGTCCTGGCAGCCGGCCTGGCCGCCTGCAACAAGCAGACGGCCTACGACAAGCAGGAAAACTATATTTCCTCCTTCGTGGAAGCCCAGTGCAAGAGCGACGAAACGGCCACCGTCACCTACAAGGACGGCGTCGTCCGGGTCACCCTGCACGACACCCTGGAGCGGACGGGCCTGCTTGCCGACACGCTCCGCACCGGCGGAACCGTCTCCTTCCACTATGCCGGATACACGCTCACCAGCGCCTCCGTATCCAACGCCAACCTGTTCGCGACGAACCACCGGAAAACGGCCGATGCGGCCGGCTGGCAACTGTCCGACACCACCGCCTTCAAGATCGAGACCCTCACCCTGGACGACCGGCTCGTGGACGGCCTCGCCCGCGGACTCGAAGGCGTCCGGAACCAGGACGAGTGCTTCATCCTGTTTTCGGGCCAATATGGCTACGGTTCCCACGTGCAAGGCACGATTCCTGCAAGGTCAGCCCTGGTCTACCACATTTGGGTAAACAGTATCTCCAACGATTAACATGATGAGAATGAAACATATCCTGAGAAACGTCACGCTCCTGGCCCTGGGCGCCTGCCTCGCGGGCGCCTGCTCGAAATCGGGCGGAGAGGGCGTCAACGAAGCCGCCCGGCGCTACTTCGATGCCTGGCTCGCCATCAACTATCCCTCCGCCGTGGAGAAAGACGGCATCTACATCATCGACGACAAGCCCGGAACCGGCATGGAATGGAGGGAAACCCTCCCCGTGACCTTCCTCACCTACACGATGCGCGAGCTGAACGGATCCGTCCAGTACAATACCGACGAGAACTGGGCCAAGCAGCTCGGCGAATGGAGCAGCACCACCTACTATGGCCCACAGATCACCCTCACCGGCGAAAAGATCAGCTATGCCGGCCTGGACGCCATCCTGGAAGGGATGCGGGAAGGCGGGGTCCGGACGGCCATCGTCCCTTCCTGGCTCATGACCTACGACCGCTACGACACCCTGGACGAGTACCTGGAGCACGAGTCCAGCACCTCCGGCACCATCTACACCATCAAGTTCCTGGGCCAGACCGCCAACCTGGCCGAGCATGAGTACAGCCAGATGCAGGCCTACTCCGTGAAGCACTGGAAAGTCTCGGACACCCTGTCCACGGCCGGCGTCTTCTTCAAGTCGCATACGGAATTCCCGTCCGATCCCGTGGAAATGCCCTCGGACACGACGGTGTACATCAACTACATCGGCCGCCGTATCTATGACGGGCAGGTCTTCGACACGAACATCGCAGACACCGCGAAATACTACGGTATCTACTATCCCGGCAAGAAATACGAACCGGTTTCCGTCACCTGGGCGGAGAACGCCACGGACATCAAGATGGGCTCCAGCTCCGTCGTGAACGGATTCGCCTACGGGCTCCACGCGATGCACGCCGACGAGAGCGCCAGCTTCGTGTTCGGCTACAACCTCGGCTACGGCAGTTCCGGCGGCACCGACAAGGACCTCGTTCCCCCGTACGCCGCCCTCCGGTTCGACGTGGACATGGTCCCTGCCCCGTAAGCCATGGCCGGCGCCATCCCTACCGAACTGGGCTCCAAGCCCGTCAACCAGCTCATCCGGCAATACGCGGTCCCCGGCATCATCGCGATGACCGCGTCTTCGCTGTACAACATGGTGGACAGCATCTACATCGGCCACATCGCCGAGGTGGGTTCGCTGGCCATCTCCGGCCTCGCCGTCACCTTCCCGCTGATGAACATCTCCACAGCCTTCGGAACCCTGGTGGGCGTGGGCGCTGCGACGATGATCTCCGTCCTGCTGGGCCAGAAGAACTACGGGGCCGCCAACAAGGTGCTCTCCAACGAGGTCACCCTGAACATCCTCACCGGCGTCATCTTCACCGTCGTCACCCTCCTGTGGATGGAACCGATCCTGCGCTTCTTCGGCGCCAGCGACAACACGCTGCCCTTCGCGCGGGACTACATGGTCATCATCGCCCTGGGCAACGCCGTCACCCACCTGTACTTCGGCCTGAACAGCGTCATCCGGTCCTCGGGAAATCCCAAGACGGCCATGGGGCTTACCCTGTTCACGGTGACGTCCAACGCCATCCTGGACCCGCTGTTCATCTTCGGATTCAAGATGGGCATCCAGGGTGCGGCCCTCGCGACCGTCCTGTGCCAGCTGATGGCTCTGGGCTACACGATGTGGTTCTTCCTGGACCAGAAGAAGTTCCTCCACCTTCCCCGCAGCCGGAAGATCTTCCGGATTGACTGGCGCATCGCCAAGGACTCCCTCGCCATCGGCATGGGCCCGTTCCTGATGAACCTCGCCAGCTGCATCGTCGTGCTGTTCATCAACCAGCAGCTCGTCAAATGGGGCGGCGACCTGGCGCTCGGCGCCTACGGCATCGTGAACCGCATCTCCTTCCTGTTCGTGATGGTCATCATGGGCTTCAACCAGGGCATGCAGCCGATCGCCGGCTATAATTACGGAGCCCGGCAGTACGCCCGCGTACGGGAAGTGTACGTGAAGACGGCCGGCTGGGCCACGCTCGTTTGCGTATTCGGGTTCATCGTCTCCGAGGTATTCTCCGGACCCACCGTGAGCATCTTCACGAATGATCCCGCGCTGCACGACCTGGCCTCCAAGGGCTTGAGAATGATGAACATCGCCTTCCCGATCATCGGGTTCCAGATGGTCACCACGAACCTGTTCCAGTGCCTCGGGATGGTCAGGAAGTCCATCTTCCTGTCCCTGTCCCGGCAGCTGCTGTTCCTTCTCCCCTGCATCTACATCCTGCCGGAGATCTTCGAGTCCGAGGCGGGTGTCTGGTACAGTTTCCCGATTTCGGACACCGTCGCCGCCCTCGTGACAGGCATCTTCGCCATCGGCCTGCTCCGCAAGCTCGGACGGCTCAAGGACGGGGACGATCCATCCATCTTAGGCAGTCAGATATAGATTCTTCACTTCGTTCAGAATGACAAGGATATGAATACGATCATCAACGTAGGAAGACAGTTCGGCAGCGGCGGCGGATTCGTCGCCAAGGCCGTGGGACGCAAGCTCGGGATCCCGGTCTATGACAACGAACTTATCTCCAAGGCCGCCGAGGAAAGCGGCTACTCGAAGAGCGTCTTCGAGGGCGGCGAGAAGCGCCGGAGCCTGTTCTCGATGTCCAGTTTCTTCGCATCGGGCCGCGTCCCGTTCGGGGAGAGCAGCGGTTATGTCAATGACGACATGCTGTTCCGGATCCAGAGCGAAGTCATCCGCAACATCGCCGAAAAGGGCGACGCCATCATCGTGGGCCGGTGCGCGGACTACATCCTCCGCGACCTGGACTGCCTGGACGTGTTCGTGTGTGCGCCCATGGAGTACCGCATCCAGCGCCTCATGAAGAACGAGGGGCTGGAGCAGGACGAGGCCGAGGAGCTGATGCGCCGCAAGGATCGCACCCGGGAGGCGTATTACAACTTCTACACATTCGGAGCCTGGGGCAAGGCCGACAACTACGACCTGTGCATCGACAGTTCCATCCTGGGCATCGAGGACACGGCCGACTGCATCATCGACTTTGGCCGCAGGGCCGGGAAGATCAAGTGAAGCGACTGATCCTCATAGCATTGCTCTTGCTCCCCACCCTGGTACGGGGACAGGAAGGCCGCCTGAACGAACGGTTGTCCAACGACCTGTCCCGCCTGCCGGCGATGGATGCCGCGGTGGACAGTTTCCGGACCGCCTGGTCGCTCCGGGGCATCTCCCTCTCCGTCATGCGCAACGACTCCCTCCTGTACGCCCGCGGCTACGGCCAGGCCGACGGAGGAAGGCCCATGGTGCCGGGAACCCTGCTCCGGATGGCCTCCGTCTCGAAGCTCATCACGGCCGTGGGCATCATGAAACTGCAGGAACGTGGGAAACTCGTGCTGGATTCGCCCGTCTTCGGCCCTTTCGGCATCCTGGACGGTTATGACAAGTACATCTCCGACGACAACTATTATCTGATCACCGTCGAGCATCTGCTGCGGCACCAGGCCGGCTTCACCCAGAAGGGCGGCGACCCGATGTTCTCCACGGCCTCGGTCATGCGCGAGATGCACATCACCAAGGCACCGACGCAGGAACAGCTCACCCGCCATCTTCTGGCGCGCCCCCTCGCCTATCTGCCCGGAACCAGCCAGGAGTATTCCAATTTCGGGTATCTCCTCCTGTCGATGATCATCGAAAAACTCACCGGGGAGCCCTATGAGACCTGGATCCGGCGGGAAGTGCTGGAACCCGCCGGCTGCTACGATTTCCACATCGCCGGCAACTTCTACAACGAACGCTACCCGGGCGAGACCCGCTACCACATGCACAAGGAAGCCAAGCCCACGAACGCCTTCGACGGCCGCGGCCAGGTGGAACGCTGCTACGGGGCCAACGACATCCACGGCCTCTCCGGCGCAGGCGCCTGGATCGGTTCCACCCCCGAACTCGCCCGGCTGGTCGCTTCCATCGACGGCCTGGACGGCATTCCCGACCAGATTTCTCCCTTCAGCGTATACCAGATGACCCAGCGCCTCTCGGACGAGATATACTCCCTAGGCTGGGTGGACTGCACCAACGACGGTGAATGGACCCGTACCGGCTCGTTCTCAGGCACTTCCGCCCTCGTTAAGGTCTTCCCCGACGGCGAATGCTGGATCCTCATCACCAACACCTCCACCTGGAAGGGCTCCCGCTTCTCCCGTGACACCGGCGCCCTCGTCAAGAACCTCAGGAGTCGCTTTGACGGTCTGTTGCCGCAGCGAGACCTCTTCGGGGAATGATTGCCTCACCCATTCAGGCATATCGGCCCCATCCAGTCGGGGCTTTCCGCCTTACGGCCTGACGTCTAACTCCTCCAGCAGCCGGTCCTTGTCGTACCGATGGATCTTCGCCTCGCCGGCGAGGATGAGGTAGCCGTTCTCGGCGAGGGAATCGAGTTCGTTCTCACCGGGATAGACTTCGACGGGGGCGATGAAGGCGGTGCGGCGGCGGATGTCGGAGACGATGCGCTCGTCCTTGGCGATGCCGCCGGTGAGGAGGATGACATCGACCTGGCCGTCCACGGTGGTAGCGAGGGAGGCGATGTATTTCGCGACATTCAGGCCGAAGGCGTTGAGCCAGGTGTCCACCTTTGGATCTTCGGGGGCCCGGCGCTCCAGTTCGCGGAGGTCGTTGGTGCCGAAGAAAGCGACGGCGCCGCCCCGGCCCAGCACACGATGCTTCACTTCCCGCTCGGACAGGCCGCTGCGGAAACACATCTCAATCAGCGGGAAAGCCGGACAGGAGCCGGCGCGTTCCGGCGTGAAGGGGCCGTCCCCGCCCAGGCCGTTGTTCGTGTCGATGACCTCGCCGCTCCGGTGCAGGGTGACGGTGATGCCGCCACCCATATGGGCCACGATTGCCGTGATGTCGTTGGTCGCGTGTCCGTGTTCCCGGAGATACCGGCGCACGACGGCGCGGGAGTTCAGAGCATGGAAGAAAGCGCGGCGCGGAAAGTCGGGAAGACCGCCCACACGGCATTCCGGAAGCATCTCGTCCGCCATCGGCGGGTCCGCGACATAGGCGAAGCAGGCCGGGCCTCCGATGCCGCGCTCGCGGCGGTAGGCCGTCACTTCGTGGGCGATGTCATCGGCGATCACGGCCGACAGGTTGCAGGCATGGATGCCGTCGCGGCCGGAAAGGAGCACCTCGCGCATGTCGGCATTGACACTGTACACGCCGGTCACGGCCGGGGCGAACAGTCCCCCGCGCGCCATCACGATGTCGATGTCGCCGAGGCCGACGCCCGCATCCCGGAGGAAATCCATGACGATTCCCCGGCGCAGGGGCCCCTGCTCCAGTACGCTGTCGAACCGCAGCACCTCCTGTGCGCTGAGTTCCAGGTTCCGCACCAGGACCGCATTCCCGTCCACAAAGTATCCGACCTTGGTCGTTGTGGACCCCGTGTTGATGGCAAGTACTTTTCCTTTCATGTCCTTCGTTTTGTGTTTGAGCAAAAGTACCCTTGCCCGGGCTTTCCGCCATAAAAGAGTGGCGAACAACGGCCGTTTTGTGGCGAAAAAGGGCAGAAAGGGGTGAATCTTTCTCCCCGAAAAACCCTGCCGATATCTATCCCCGACTATTTCTCCACCGTGCGCAGCCGGATGGCGTCTTCGTCGATGGAAAACCCGACAATCTCCAGGGACTTCAGCTGCTTTTTCAACTGAGGGATGGCGGAGAGATTGATGACGGCGCGGCCGCCCGAAAAGGAGTCCACAAGACCGGCGGGGAGGCGTTCCAGGATGCGGGGAGCGACGAGGTCGGCAGCGGCGTTCATCGCCGCGCCGGAGTCCAGCTGGAGGACCAGCCGGTCGCCCTTCACTTCCACGACTTTGAAACTGGCGGAGAAGTTCATGCCCTGTTCCCCGAGCACGGGGACATTGACCTTCCCGGCATAGGTGAGGGTGATCCGGTCGGGAGACTGCGCGGACAGGGTGACGTCCTTGCCGCTCTTGCCGCGGATGAGACCGTTGAGGTCCTCCACAGGGACGGCGACGACGGTTTCCACGGCGGCAACAGGTGCGTCGGAAGCGTCGGGGGCTTCTGTGGAAGCAGGCGTATCCCGGTGAGGCTCACTCGCTTCCACGGTCCGTTCCCGGACGACCGGGACCGACGTCCCATCGACCCCCACATACACCGTGTCCCGGACGACGGTGCCGGAAGAACCTGCCTCGGGAGCGGAAACCGTCGCGGTGGCCGGAGCCGACGCATCCGATCCGGATGGTCCGGAAGGATTCCGGTGAAGGAAAAGGCTGGCGGCCACAGCCACGGCGATCGCCGCAACCAGCCACCAGCCCCATTTTCGGCGGTGCGAACCCATCGGAACGGAATTACTTCACGCTCATCACCGCGGAGGCGATGGAGTTGAGCTTCACGTCCACAGAGTCGGCACGGGAGGCGAGGATGCAAGGCACCTTCACGCCCACGAGGAACCCGGCCTGACGCACACCCTTGCACAGCTTGGAGTTGGTCTTCCAGAAGACGTTGCCTGACTCGATGTTCGGGAACAGAAGGCAGTCGGCGTCGCCGGCGACCTCGCTCTTGAGCTTCTTGATCTGGACGGATTCCGTATCCACGGCGACATCCAGGGCGAGCGGGCCGTCACCGATGGCCTTGATCTGGCCACGGTCGCACATCTTTGCCAGCATGGCAGCCTCGGTGCAGGCGGGCATGGTGTCCATCATCTGCTCGGAGGCGGCGATGAAGGCGATCTTCGGCATTGCGATACCGAAGGACTTCGCGGTCGCAGCCAGGTAACCGGCGATCTTGACCTTCTGACGGAAGTCCGGAGCGGGGATCACGGCCATGTCGGAGATGAACATGAGCTTGTGGTAGTTCGGGTTCTCGATCACGCCCACATGGCTCAGGACGCCCTTCGGAGGAAGGAGGCCGGTCTCCTTGTTCAGGATGGCACGGAGGAACTTGTCGGTGGAGCAGAGGCCCTTCATGAGGACGTCACCCTCGCCGTCATGGACCATCTTCACGGCCGCGGCCACCGCCTTCAGCTCGTCCTTGATGTCCACGATCTCGAACTTGGCGACATCGATGTTGTTGTCGGCGCAGACCTTCTTGATCAGGTCCTCGTCACCCACGAGGGTGCATTTGACAAAGCCCATGTCGGAGGCCAGGGAGGCCGCCTCGATCGTATGCTCATCGACAGCCCACGCTGCCACCATCTTCTTGCAGATGTTCTTCGCCTTGAGCTCGGCGAAAAGATCGTTGAAATTCTGGATCATATCAGTGTTTATCAGTCTTGATTGTCAAGTACCAGGTGCATGGTGTCGCGGGCGATTACGAGTTCCTCGTTCGTGCAGACGAGGGCGGCCTTCACCTTGGAATCCTCCGTGGTGATGATGGCGTCTTCGCCGAAAGCGACATTGGCCTCATAGTCCACCTTGAGGCCCAGGTAGGAGAAGTTCTCCAGCACGCGGCGGCGCAGACGGCTGTTGTGCTCGCCGATGCCGCCGGTGAAGACGATGAGGTCCACGCCGTTCATCGCGGCCACGTAGGAGCCGATGTTCTTGATGATGTCGTAGGTGAACTTCTTGAGGGCGAGCTTGGCCTTGGGGTCGCCGCTGTTCGCGCGCTCGTCCAGCTCGCGGCAGTCGGAGCTGTATTCGGAAACACCCAGGAAGCCCGACTTGCGGTTCAGGATCGTAGACATCTCGTCCGGGGTGACGCCCAGCTTGTTCTCCAGGTAGATGACGGCGTTCGCGTCGATGTTGCCTACGCGGGTGCCCATGATCATGCCCTCGAGCGGGGAGAAGCCCATGGAAGTATCCACGCACTTGCCGTTCTGGATGGCGCAGATGGAGCTGCCGGCGCCCAGGTGGCAGGTGATGATCTTGCTGTTGTCGATGTCCAGGCCGGCGAGCTTGGCGCCCACGCCGGCGACGAACTGGTGGCTCGTGCCGTGCGCACCGTAGCGGCGGACGCGATACTTCTCGTAGTACTGGTACGGCAGGCCGTACATGTAGGCGTAGGCCGGCATGGTCTGATGGAAGGCCGTGTCGAAGGTGACGACCTGCGGGACGGTCGGGAGGACCTCCTGCATCGCATGGATACCCAGCAGGTGCGCCGGATTGTGGAGCGGGGCGAAATCGCTGCAGAAGGCGATCTTTTCCAGGACATCGTCGTTCACGAGGACGGATCCGGAGAAGAAATCGCCACCCTGGACGATGCGGTGACCCACCGCCTCGATGTCCTCCAGGGACTTCAGGACACCCGTTTCCGGGTCCGTCAGGGCCTCCAGGATGAGCTGCATGCCCACCTTGTGGTCCGCAATCGGGAGATCCTTCACGATCTTCTCCCGGCCGGCCGGGGCGTATTGGAGGATGCCGGCGGGCAGGCCGATCTTCTCGGCGATACCTTTCGCGATGACGTCGAACACATCGTCGTTCTTCATGTCCAGCAGCTGGTACTTGATGGAAGAACTTCCACAATTGATGACAAGGATGATCATATCGTTGAAATGTTAATTAATAATCGGTCAAACCTTGCAAAGTTAACAAATAATTCAGTATTTTCGCATACGAACATGAAGGAAATGGCGGAGCGGGAGAATATCGTGGCGCTGGCAATCCATTTCACGGCCGGAATCGCGGCCGGGATCCTGCTCCTGCGCCTTCCCGTGGACCCCTACTTCCTCTCCGGAGGCATCTTCCTCCTGCTGGCATCCCTCCTCGCCGCCGTCCTGAAGACGCAACGGACGACGCTCCTTTTCCCGGCCTTCCTCCTGTGCGGGGCCGTCTGTTTCCTCACGGCCTCTTTCCCGGGAGGAAGCTCCGGGACGCTCCTGGAGCGATGGACAGCCGTCCCGGCTCAGCGGATGCGAGCCTTCATCGACCGGATTCCCTTTTCCAGCGATACGACGGCGCCCCTCCTGAAAGCCTTCCTGACCGGCGACCGGAGCGGCCTCTCCAGAGAGACGACGCAGGTATTCCGCGGAAGCGGCGCCTCGCACCTCCTCGCCCTGTCCGGCCTGCACATGGGCATCCTGTACCTGATTCTGGACCGATTGCTCTGGCCCTTCGGCAACAGCATGAATGCAAGGCGTTTACGATACGTCGTCATCCTTGCCGCCGCCGGGTTCTTCACGCTGATGACGGGCGCCTCCCCCTCCATCGTCCGGGCCTTCCTGTTCATCGCCCTGAACGAGACCGCACGCCTCGCGGGACGCCCCCGCGACCCTGTCCGGATCCTGTCGTCGGCCCTGCTGATCCAGCTCGTCCTCTCCCCCACCGTCATCCTTTCGGTGGGATTCCAGCTTTCCTATCTGGCCATGGCGGGCATCTTCCTGCTGTATCCGCGACTGGAGGCCTGGTATCCGGCCGGTCCGCGGTGGGATCCGATGCGCCGCATCTGGCAGGCCGCCGCCCTGTCCATCTCCTGCCAGGTTTTCACCGGACCGCTCGCCTGGTACCGGTTCCACACCTTCCCCACCTACTTTCTCCTCACGAACCTCCTGGCAATGCCGCTGACCTCCCTCCTGATGGGGACGGCCGTCGCGACAATCGCCCTCCAGGGCATCGGCCTGTGCCCCGGCGTGCTGGTCCAGGCGACGGATGCGCTGTGCTCCGGCCTGCTGTGGATCCTGGGAATTATTTCGTCAATGTAAAGCCCGGGGAGGCCCATTCGGTCATGGAACCGTCCTCCGCCGTATGGATCAGATAGCCTTCCACGCCGTCCAGGGACAGGACAAGCGCCTGCGCCGCTTCCAGGCCGATGACCATGCACCAGGTGGCGAGCGCATCCGCATCGGCCGCGCCGTCGGCACTTACCAGCGTAGCGCTGAGGAGATTATGCTGGACAGGATAACCCGACCGCGGGTCGATGGAATGGGCATACTTGCGCCCGTCGCGGACATAGTACTTGCGGTAGTTGCCGGAAGTGACGATTCCCCGGGGAGCGCCTTCGGAAACCCAGATGCCGTCCAGGTCGGCCCCTGCCACATCCGTTCCGTCGGTCGGCCGGTCGAAGGGACGGTCCACCCCCACGCTCCAGCCCCGGCCGGAAGGATTCAGGCCGTCGCACCAGATCTCCCCGATGTCCACAAGCATGTCCTTCGCACCGATGGAGTACAGATAGGAAGCTACGAGGTCGCAGCTGTAGCCCTGGGCAATGGCATTGTAATTCAGGACTACCGGAGCGTCCGACCCGTCCCTCCGAACGTCGCGGACCGACAGCGTACCGTCCCCACGGACCGTCATTTCCGGTTTCAGAAGCCCCATTCCGCAAGAGGAACGGATCGCCGCCACCGCTTCGTCGGAAGGCATTTCCCCGGACTTGAAGCCGAAGCCCCAGGCGTCGTACAGCGGTCCCGCCGCAAAGTCCAGCACGCCTCCGGAGCGTTCAAACCATTGATACGCCGTCCGGTACATATCCAGGAAAAGCCCGTTCGGGCGAATGGACTCCCCGGCGTTGAACCGGGACAGCAGCGACCCCTTGTTATAGCCCGACAGCGTGGTGTCGATCCGCTCCAGGATGGCCTCCACCGAATCCCGGACCTCTTCCGGGGCCACACGGACACCTTTCAGGTTTACCTTTACGGAGTAGAGCCCTCCCTGGGCATGGCCGGAAATCAGGATATACTGGTCCCGTTCCCCGCAGGACAGGACCAGCAGGAGAGTCAGGAGAACAAGGGTCAATTTTTTCATTTCGCGGATGGTTGCGGCAAGATAGTTGTACAAAATTAAGATAAAATCACGATATTTGCAGACTGTATAAGGAAAGAATCATATGACAAGACGCCTTTTGCCCTATATCGGCCTCGTCCTCGCCGCCTTCACGCTGTTCTCCTGCAAGAAGAAGGAGGAGGAGACCACCACCAAGCCCTACCTGTACGGCGTGACTTTCGACCTCGCCACTTTCGCCCGTCCCGGCGACACTTTCACCCTGAAGCCCTACGGCGTCTTTACGACCGAAGGCGAAGGCGTGGACGAGCCCATCTACAAATGGAGGGTGAATTCCGACGAATTCCAGACGACGGATACCTTTACCGTCAAGTTCGAGGAAGTGGGCAACTACACCATCACCTGCCAGGCCTCCGACCCTGACGAGAACTACTACGCCACTTCCACCTCGAAGATCATCATCGTCATCGACCCGGCCCTCGGGGAAACCCTGAACGGTACCGGCATCGACGAGGACGACCCCCATATCACCGACCCCCGCGACGCCTACGGCGAGAACGACTATTTCTACGCCCGGATCGGCGACCTGGACTGGTTCCGCAACAACCTGGCCTATACGGGCCTGGGGCTCGCCTATGAGAATGCCGACGTCACTTCCTACCCCATCGGCCGCTTCTACACCTGGGGCGAGGCGATGGACGCCTGTCCCGAAGGCTGGCGGCTCCCCACCGCCGAAGAATGGGCCACCCTGGGCAAAGAGGCCGCTCCGCTGCTCGCGGACGCCTACCTGAACAGCAAGCGCATGTGGGAATACTGGCCCGCAGCCCCGCGCACCAACACGACGACGCTTGCCATCATTCCGTCCGGGTACGCCCTCCCGTCCCTGACCACGCCCACCTTCAAGCGCATGTACGACTACGCTGCTTTCTGGACGGCCTCCGAGCATCCCGAGGACGGTTCCCTCGCCCGCTACTTCTACATCTTCACGGAAGAGAACGAGGTCAGGTCCACATACGGCGAAAAGGGCTCGCTGGCCCTTTCCGTACGTTGCGTTCGCTGATATTCTGTGACTGACGACGGGATCCGATCTACCGGAGATCCGTAATCACATAAGACTTGGGAAGCGATTTCTCGTCCAGCGGGAAGTCGCTTTTTCCTTGCTTGTCCCCGAAGAGGATGTTCTTCAGCACGAAGCGGGCGGAAGTGTCGTCATCCAGGACGAGGGTGACGTCCAGGGAGTTGGGCGTGGACGCATTGACCCGGATCTTGTCCATGTTTTCCTTGTACGAGGCGATGAACAGGGCGGGATTCGTGAGGATGTCCTCCTTCTCCACTTTCTCGATAAGGACTTCCTCCGCGTCCCGGTCGACGCTCCAGCGGGTAGTGCCGTCGCTGCGGACTTCCAGGCCCAGGCCGGAAAGCAGGAAGGCGTTGTCCTCCACCGTGACCTCGCCGTCGGCGACCTGCGTCATGGGCTTGCCGTCCTTGGCAAGGCTGTAGGTATAGTGGAAGTGCACGCGGTGGCCGGGCACACGGTCCAGCAGCGGGATGCTGCCCTGGCCGAAGGCGGCGAAAGCGAGGCACAGGGCCATCAGGGATGTGACGATTCTTTTCATTGTTCTCCGTTCATAAAGTGGCTCAGGATCTGGTCCAGTTCGTTGAAGTCCGTCACCAGGACCTCGCGCGGCTTGGATCCGTTCTGCGGGCCCACGATGCCGGCGGCCTCGAGCTGGTCCATCACCCTGCCTGCCTTTGCATAACCCATGCCAAGCCGGCGCTGCAGGTCGGAAGTGGAGCCCCGCTGGGAGGTGACGATCAGGCGCGCGGCCTCCTCGAAACGCTCGTCCAGCTGCTTCATGTCCACCATGCCGCCGCCGGACTCCTCGCCCTCGGCAGGAGCAGGTTCGGGCAGGTAATACGGAGTATTGTACGATTTCTGGTAGCCGATCTGGCTGCCCACGGAATCCGTCAGGGCCACGATTTCGTCATTGCCGATGAAGGCGCACTGGACGCGGTCCATCTCCACACCGCTGTACAGCAGCATGTCGCCCCGGCCGATGAGCTTGTCGGCCCCCGGCTGGTCCAGGATGGTCGTGGAGTCGATGCGGGAGGTCACACGGAAGGCGATACGCATCGGGAAGTTCGCCTTGATCAGGCCGGTGATCACGTCCACCGTCGGACGCTGGGTCGCGAGGATCACGTGCAGGCCCGCCGCACGGCCCTTCTGGGCCAGGCGGATGACGGACGTCGTGATGCTCCGGGCGAGGGCCTTGGACTCCGGGCCAGCGCCCACGGACA
Organism: Bacteroidales bacterium; assembly: GCA_017464245.1. Taxonomy (GTDB): domain Bacteria; phylum Bacteroidota; class Bacteroidia; order Bacteroidales; family UBA932; genus Cryptobacteroides. The sequence goes on from JAFUDV010000095.1 coordinate 22,051, forward strand.
TGGTGAGGTCGGCATACTCGTCGATCACCACCACGATATACGGAAGGAAGCGATGGCCGTCGGTGGGAAGGAGATGACGGTCGCGGTACTTGTCGTTGTACAGTTTGATGTTGTTCACCATCGCCTTGGAAAGGAGCGTATAGCGGTCGTCCATCTCCACGCACAGGGACTGGAGCACCGCCGCCGCGCTCTTCGCATTCTTGACGATGGCCTGGTCCATCTCGTCCTGGGCGTCGGCCGCCGTGGGCAGCACCGCCAGGTAGTGGTTGATCAGGCGCGCATACGGGGTGAATTCGACCATCTTCGGGTCCACGAAGACGAACTTCAGTTCCGAAGGATGCTTCGCATACAGGAGGGACGAAACGATGACGTTCAGGCCCACGGACTTACCCTGCTTCGTCGCACCGGCGACAAGCAGGTGCGGGGCGTCGGCCAAGTCGAAGACCTTGACCTTCTGCGAGATGGTGTAGCCGATGGCGACCGGCAGTTCCGCCTTGCTGGTGCGGAAGGCCTCGTCGTTCAGGAGCTGCTTGAGCGGAACGATGGAAGGGGTGTCGTTCGCCACCTCGATACCCACGGAGTCGGACAGGGTGACGATGCGGACACCCTTGGCGTTCAGCGAGATGGCAATATCCTCGGAAAGGGACTTGATGGCGGAGATCTTCACGCCGGGGGCCGGATACACCTTGTACAGGGTGACGGTGGGCCCCACGATGGCGGTGACGTCGCGCACCTGGATCTTGTAGCTCGCCAGGGTCGCGCGGATCTTGTTGTTGTTGCGGTTCAGTTCGTCCTGAGAGACCTCGTGGCGGGCATTGGCATAATCCCCCAGGATCTCCAGCGGCGGGAACTGGTACTTGGGAAGTTCGTCGCGGTTGTTGATGCGCGGGAGCGGCTTCCGGACCTTCTGCTCCAGGGTGTCATCCGTCTCCACGGTGAAGGTGCCTTCCTCCTCCGCAGGAGCCTCGGCAGGAACGGAAATCTCAGGCTGCGGGACCGGCGTCTGGCGCACCCGCACCGGGGTGGGCGCAACGGCCGGTTCGGGCTCCGGCTCGGGTTCCGGGTCAGGGACATACACCGGCTCCGGTTCCGGATCGGGTTCGGGAACGACGATCGGATCGGCCTCGGGTTCTTCCGGTTCCGCCTCCACCGCCCGGTCCAGGGCCGGGAATCCCGTCACAAAATACACCCACAGGCCGGCGAGGGCCAGCAGCGCCACCGCCGTGACGATGAATCCCACGAGGTCGATGGAGGAATCCACCAGCGCGGCGCCGGCCCTTCCGCCGATACCGGCACCGAAAACAGTGTCCCAACCAGCCGCACGGCCGATGAGGGCCAGGATCCAGGAAGCCAGGAAAGTCCCCGTGAAACAGGCGACGAACCACTTCCCCAGACGGATGTTCAGCTTGGGGACGGCCCGGCTGAGCGTCCATGCCACGAGGAAGGCCACAAGCCCCAGCGCGGCGAACCCGAAGCTCCGCGTCACCAGGAAATGGCCCCAGCGGAGGCCCAGCTTGGAACTGGCGTTGCTTACCGCCTCGTGGCTGCTGAGCAGGTCCGCTTCCCCGAGAAGGCTGGCATCCTGCTTCCAGGTGAAGAAATAGGAGCCCACCGCAATGGCGGTGAACAGGGTGAAGATGCCCAGGAGGACGGCAGCGACGATCCGGTATTCGGACCGCCGCTTCCCGTCCAATTCAGACCAGTATGCGGATGGACTTTTCAGTTTCATTTCTTGTTGCCCTTTTTCTTGTAGTTGATCCACTGCTTCTTGCCGCCTCCGTTGCCGCTGCCGCGGTTGAACCCGAGGTTCATGCCCGGACGGGAATAGTTGGCATTTGCGTCGATCTTGGAAAGTTCCAGTCCTTCAGGGACTTTCACGCGCCCGCCGGACAGGCGCTCGATGTCCGCGAAGATGGTCTCGTCGGCCACGGTGTCCTTGTTCCAGATCAAGTACTGCTGGCGCATGTAGATCGCGAGGGAACGGATCATCGCGGTCTTGACCTCGCCCTCGGGCTCGGAGGCGATCAGGTCGATGATGCTCTCGATGTTGCGGCCGTAATGGCGGGCCTTGATGGGCCGGGTGTTCAGCGGAATCGTCTCCGGACGGCTGTTCACGATCTCCGGCACCGGCGCCGGATAGGGCGCGTCGATGTCCAGGTCATAGCCGGCAATCATGTACAGGTGGTCCCAGAGTTTCTGGTCGAAGTTCTCCTGCTGGTGCACCTGCGGATTCAGGGTCTCCATCACCTTCACGATGGCGCGGGCCTGCTCCGACCGCTTCGCACGGTCGGGGATGGCCTTCATCTGTTCCACCATCTTGAGGACGTTGCGGCCGTACTCCGGCATCGCCAGCTTTTCGACTTCGGTATTGTAATACAGCTTGATCGTATTCTCGTTCGCTTCCATTCTTCTCAGACATTAAGTATAACGTGCAAAGATAATGAAAAATCCCTACACTTCCACCCACTCGTCGTCTCCGTTTTCACGGATGTACCAGAGGGTGCCGGTGACGGGGGCATAACCCATCGACCGGTACAGTTCCACATAGGTGCGGACCTGGTCCAGGTACTTCTTCTCGGGCTGGCCGAACTTGTAGTCGATGACGGCGGCGGAACCGTCGGGCGTCAGGACGACGCGGTCGGGGCGGAGTTCCGCCCCGTCGGGCGTCAGGACGGGCGCCTCGTTCAGGACACGGAGTTCCGGAGCGAACCAGCCGCGGGCGGCCACGGAGGCGATTTCCTCCGACAGGAAGGCCAGCGTGTGGTCGCGGTCGGCCCGGGGCAGCTCGCCCGAGGCGACGGCCCGGTCCACGGCGGACGGAAGGTCCTCCGGCAGAACGACGGAGGAGAGGATGTCGTGCAGGACGAGGCCGCGGAGCCGGTTGGAGGCGTCGGGACCCACGAGGCCGTCGGGGCCGAAGTAATCGGCCGCATCCCGGCTGAATTTCAGACGGCCACGCTCCCCCGCCCCGAAGGACGGATAGCCCACGGAAAGGGGCTTTGCGGGACCGGCCTTCCGCTGCATGGAGCCGAATCCATACATCGTTCCGGCATGGAAGTCCAGTTCTCCCACGAAGCCGTACAGAATCTGGGAAAGGTTCTTCCAGTCCGCTTCCGACCCGCTCCGGACGGCGTCCAGCACCTTCTGGGGCGGGCACTTGGCAATGACCTTCAGCCCGTATTTCGCCCGCGTGAGGGCGACATAGAACACATTGATGTTGTCAATGGCCTGGAGCCTCCGCTCCCGGCGGTAGTCGTCGGCAAAGAGGGTCTCCTCAGAGGAGCCGGAAAGTTCCACGTGATAGACCCCGTCGGCCACCTCGCCCAGGGGCTTCCCGTCCACGTCGGGCCGGCACCAGTAGGAGGAAGGCTTGAACAGGGTCACCTTTTCCGCGAACGGGAAGATGACATAAGGGAACTCCAGGCCCTTGGACTTGTGGACGGTCATCACGCGGACGGAAGCGCTGGAATCCGGCGAAGCGATCTTGGGGTCGGCCGCGTCCCAGTCGCGGAGGAAGGCGGCGAGGTCGTTGCCCCGGGAAGCCGTCCAGTCCAGCAGCCAGTCCATGAAAGACTGCACGTACGGGATCTCCGCCTCGAAGGTCTCGGGAGTCGCGTCCCGGAGGCCGCGGAGCAGCGTTTCCGCCAGGTCCGTAAGCGAGTGGTAATGGTCCGGAATCCGGAGGTCCAGGGAACGGGCCAGGAAGCCGGCCACCGAGGCATGGTCCGACGAGTCAGGACTGTCCACCAGCGCCAACTGCGACACCAGGCGGCGCACCGTCACGGAGGACTTCACGAAAAGGGAGTCGTCAGAGACCACCGGAATGCCCTCGGAGACGAGCCGGGAGGCGATTTCCGAGCCTTCCGCGTTGCCCCGGACCAGAATGGCGATATCGCCGTAGCGGCCGCCTGCGGCCTGCACCTCCCGGACCGTATCCAGGATCGCAGCCATCTCCGCGTCCCGGTCGTCGCAGAACTGCACGTCCACGGAGCCCTCTGCCGGATCGGAAAAACAGACTTCCTGCGCCACGTCGGCATAGATCCGTCGGATGTCATCCCCGCCCAGCAGGCCGTCCAGCTGCTCCGCCGCATAGGCGAAGAAACGGTTGTTGAACTCCACGATGGCCCGGCAAGTGCGATAGTTGCCGCCCAGCACCCGTCCCGCATCCCCGGGCAGGCCGAAATCCCGCTGCAGGCCGCTGTCCAGCAGGTTCCAGTCCGACCCGCGCCAGCGGTAGATGGATTGTTTCACGTCGCCCACGACCAGGTTGTCGAAGCCGCCCGCCTCGCTGTTCGCAAGCAGCGGCCGGAAGTTCTCCCACTGGACCGAGGAGGTGTCCTGGAACTCGTCCAGGAGGAAGTCCTCGAAACGGACGCCCAGTTTCTCATAGACGAACGGCGCGTCGGACCCGTCGATGATGTCCTTGAGGATGGTGTTGGAATCGTCGATGGAGATGACGTTCTTCTCCCGTTGGACCTCCGCGAAAGCCTTCCGCAGTTCGCCGGCGATGCCCAGTCCATAGACCTGGCTCCGGATCAGGAGCGCCGTCCGGTACTCCCTGTAACGATCGCCGAACAGCGCACAGAAAGCCTCCAGCGGCCCTTCCAGGCTGCCTTCCAGTTCCACCCGGTACTTGTCCTTGCTCTTGGCGAACCACTTGGAGGAATCGGCTGCGTTCCGCAGGAAAGCGGCGGTGGGCGGAGCAACGGTGTCACGGGCACCCAGTTCCTGATACCCGTACAGCTGCTTCAGGAAGCCGCGGTTGCTCTCCGCCGGGTCCACCTGATGCTTCCGGAAGACCTCCAGGACGGCCTCGGCCGCCGCTTCCACATCCTTCAGGTAATCCTGCGCGAGGGCGTCGCAACCCTTGCGGACCGCCGTCAAGTGCTCCTTGGAATACGCCTTCCCCTCATCGATTCCGAACCGGCGGACGGCCTCCTCGTGATCCCCCGACTTGAGGTTCACGGCCATCTCCTTGAGCGGCGGTTCCAGGTTGAAGCGGTCGCCTTTCTCCAGGCCGGCCTTCACGTTGTCCGTGAGCCAGTCCAGCAGGCCCCGGTCCTCTTCCGTGAGCCCGTCCAGGATCCGGTCCACGCTCTCCTCCACCAGCGAGGCCTTGTCCAGTTCCACCTGGTAGGAGGCGAACTGGCCGATCTCGCGGGAAAAGGCCCGGAGGGTCTGCTGGAAGAACTTGTCGATGGTGGAGACGGCGAAGGCCGAATAGTCGTGCAGGATACCGCCCAGCTGGCCTTGCGCCCGAGAGCGGAGTTCCTCTGCCGAGGGGAACAGGGACGGAACGAAATCCGGATAGTACGGAGACTTCTCCGGTGTCGTGGCCAGAACGTGCAACTCCTTGAGGATGCGCTGCTTCATCTCGTCGGTAGCCTTGTTGGTAAAGGTCACGGCGAGGATGTGGCGGTAGGCCTGCGGGACCTTCTTCGCGAGGAGCAGGCGGATATATTCCCGGGCCAGGTTGTAGGTCTTTCCCGAACCGGCCGATGCTTTGAGGATCTGGATCATCGTCCGCAAATCATTTTGAAGTCACAATAGCTGCAGGTGGACCGCTCCCCGGTCCGACGGAACGGGACGGCCGGGTCCGTCATCTCCTTCAGGAGATCCTTCAGGCGCTCCCGCACGAGGCGGGCGAAGGCATGGCTCTGGGGCCGGTCCTCCAACGGTTCCGTAAACATCCGGGAAACCGAGTAGATGGAGTTCACGAGCGGCTTCCCCTTGGTCTTCTCATACTCCTGTGCCAGCAGGCTGTAGATGTACAGCTGCAGGGCGATCTTGGGCCGTCCTTCATTCTCCGGCCCGAAGAGCTTGTCCACGATGCCGGCCGCATTGTCGTCCGTGATGTCGATGTCCTCCTGCTGCACCTTGCCCGTCTTGTAGTCCACGATGCGCACTTCCCCGTCCTTGTAGGAGTCGATGCGGTCGGCGAAGCCCTTGAACCGGAGCCCTTCGAAATCGCAGTACATCCGCTGCTCCAGGTACAGGATGTCGAACCCGGCCGATCCTTCCTTCAGGAGCAGGTCACGGTCATGCCGCAGCGTCCGGACCACATACTCCAGGATGACTTCCTCCACGACGAGGTCGCGCCCGGTCACGTCGATCGTCTGCATCTCCTTCATGATCTTCGCACGGACGAGTTCCTTGAGGCCCTTCCGGTCCTTCAGCATCCGGTCGATGTCGGCCACCGTCACCCGGCTGAGCGGACGGTACAGGGCCTCCATGACGGCATGGAACACGGTGCCCAGGCTGCCGGCATCCAGCGACTCCGCCACCTCGTCCTCCTGCTGGAGCCGCTCGACGAACTGGTAGTAGAACTTCGCCGGGCAGCAGAGATAGCTCTGGAGGGACGACGCGGAGAGTTCGCCGCCGCGGATGGCGTCGATGGCCCCCTGTGTCTTGGGAATCTCCTCCTCCCCGGGGGTGAGCTGCATCCCGGCCGTCGCGACGAACCGCTCCAGCGGCACCTGGTAAAAGTACTCCAACTGCTTGATATACCGGCTCTCCTCACCTGTCTTGAGGCCTTCCGTGCGGCTGTCGTACACGAGCCACACATGCTCCGCCCGCTGGATCATCCGGTAGAAATAATAGGCCCAGACGCTGTCCTGGTATTCATAGGTAGGCAACCCGAACCCTTTGCGGAGCTCCGGGGGGATGAACGAGGCGCTCGCGCTCCGGCGCGGAAAAGAGCCTTCGTTGGCCGAGAAGATGACGAGGTTCCGGAAATCCAGCGCCCGCGTCTCCAGCGGTCCCATCACCTGCAGGCCTTCCAGCGGCTCGCCCCGGAACGGGACGGCCTCGCCCGAAAGGAGTTCGTCCAGCAGATGCGCCCAGGTGGCGGGCAGGATGGCCAGGTCGATGTCCGACAGGAGGTTGAGGGACTGGAGATAGCGCTTGGCAAAGTCCAGCTCCAGGAGCATCGACTCCACCCCGCGGAGTTTCCAGCCCACATAGGTCACGATGTCCGACAGGTATCCGGACAGGAGGCGGTTCTGATCCCGGGACGCCTCCTTGGGCGCCCGGACGACCGGCCGGAACACCCGGTCCAGCAGCGGCCCTCCCAGCAGGTCCTCCTGCGGGATAAAGTACTTGGCCATCCGCTTGACCTTGTCCACGACCTCCTCCTCCCCGGGCGTCAGGGCCGACCGGAACAGGCTGTTGGCGAAGATGGAACGGACCTCCCGGTGGTAGAAGAACCAGCCGCCGGCCTTCTCGCGGAGGCGCAGCTGCATCGCGGCCACGGAGGACATCAGGGAATGGACGGCCCCGCCCGTCAGGCGGCAGCCCATGGTCACGTTGATGCTGTCGTACTCCGGCGGGATGGCCCCGAGGAGCGGCATCAGGAGATTCTCGTCGGGAAGGATGAAGGCGGTCTCCACCGGATTCTCCGTCTTGCTGCGCCGAAGGATCTCCGGGGCCAGTTTCGCCTGGCCGGCCGACGAGGGCACGCTCACCACGTGGATCTCCGGCCGGGAAAGGCCCTCCGGATCCACCGGGAATGCGTTCCGGAACTCCCGGACGTTCTCCTGCATGAACACAGAAGACTTGTTGCGGGGGTCACGGACCATGTCGGATACGAAGTCCCAGCAGAACTCCGCCACACCGGCGTCCCGCATCCGCCGCAAGACCGTCAGTTCGCATTCGTTCAGGGCGTTCAGGCCGATGAACACGAACCGGCGCGTCTCGGGGAAAGGCCCGGCGAGGACGTCCACGACGGATTCGCCGCCCCTGAGACGTGCAGCGAGGTCGCGGTACACCATCCCTTCGTAGGCCATCCCCTTGCTGCGGAGGCGCTTCCGGTAGTCGGCATACAGGGGGTACAGGATGTTCCAGACCTGAAGGAAACGGGCCTTGACCGTGCTGTCGTCCGTGTCCAGACGGACGGTGAGCCGGCCGTTACGGTCCCGGAAATGGGAGACGAAGCGCTCGACGGCGCTGCGTTGCACCGGCGTCAGGTGGCTGTAGTCGTCCTGGATGTCCTTGAAATCCGCCACGTTCGCAAACAGGTCCTCCGCCGGGGCGAGGGACTTGTCCACGTCGCCGAAGTCCGCCAGGATCACCTCCCCCCAGAAGATGAACTCGTCCAGGGGCTCGGCCTTGGGATACACGGCCTTGTAGGAAGCGTACAGCTCCAGCAGGAGACGGATGCGGTCCGTCACCTCGCCGCCATAGACCTTATAGAAAAAATCGTTGATGGTCATGGACTTGGGCGCCTGCATCGGGCGGTCCGCACCGCTCTCCCGCACCAGGTCTCCCAGATACTTCCGGAAGAAGACGGACGAGCGCCGGTTCGGGAAAATGAAGCAGGTTCCCTGCATGTCTGTCGCCAGGTAATGGGCGGCGACCTGTCTCAAGAATGGGTTGAGTAAGTGGCGGGGAGTTTCACCCCGCCCTTCTCTCGGAACCGTGCTTGACAGTCTCCCATCACACGGCTCTTCGTACTTAACTTTGTTAAGGTTGTTGTTCATTTCTTTCTTCTATCTTTACCTACGGACTTGAT
>JAFUDV010000096.1 GCA_017464245.1 Bacteroidales bacterium
ATCGACCTGATCAACGCGAAGACCCTCTCTTCCGTGATCAACTCGTTCTTCGGCACGAGCCAGCTCTCCCAGTTCATGGACCAGACGAACCCGCTGGCGGAAATCACCCACAAGCGCCGTCTCAGCGCCCTCGGCCCCGGCGGTCTCTCCCGTGACCGCGCCGGCTTCGAGGTCCGTGACGTGCACTATACCCATTACGGCCGCCTGTGCCCGATCGAGTCTCCGGAAGGTCCGAACATCGGTCTGATCTCCTCCCTGTGCGTGTATGCGCGCATCGACGAGCTGGGATTCATCGAGACGCCCTACCGCGAGGTCCACGACGGAAAGGTGGACCTGAGCGACGAAGGCTGGCACTACATGAGCGCCGAAGAGGAGGAAGACCGTTACGTCTCCCTCGCCAACGTGGAGATGAGTCCGGACGGCGAGCTCCTCGGCGACCGCATCCAGTGCCGCAAGGAGGCCGACTTCCCGCTGGTTTCCAAGGAGGAGGTGAATTACATGGACGTGGCCCCGAACCAGATGGCTTCCGTGGCCGCCTCCCTGATCCCGTTCCTCGAGCACGACGACGCGCACCGCGCCCTGATGGGTGCGAACATGATGCGCCAGGCCGTGCCGCTGCTCTCCCCGGAATCCCCGATCGTGGGTACCGGCCTGGAGGAGCGCGTGTGCATCGACTCCCGCACGCAGGTCATCGCCGAGCGCAGCGGTGTCGTCACCTATGTGGACGCCAACGAGATCCGGATCAAGTACGACCGCACCGACGACGAGAAGTTCGTGAACTTCGGCGCGGACGAGACCGTGTACAAGCTTCCGATCTACCGCCGTACCAACCAGTCCACCACCGTGATGCTCAAGCCGCTTGTGCGGAAGGGCGACCAGGTGGTCAAGGGCCAGGTCCTCTCCGAGGGGTACGCCACCGCCGACGGCGAGCTCGCGCTCGGCCGCAACCTGAAGGTCGCGTTCATGCCCTGGAAGGGTTACAACTATGAGGACGCCATCGTCCTGAGCGAGGAGATGGTGAAGTGGGACGTGCTCACCTCCGTCCATGTGGACGAGTACCTGACCGAGGTCCGCGAGACCAAGCGCGGCATGGAGGAACTCACCTCCGACATTCCGAACGTCAGCGAGGACGCCACCCGTGACCTGGACAAGGACGGCATCGTGCGCATCGGCGCCCATATCGAGCCGGGCGACATCATGATCGGCAAGATCACCCCGAAGGGCGAGAGCGATCCTTCCCCGGAAGAGAAGCTCCTCAAGGCCATCTTCGGCGACAAGGCCGGCGACGTGAAGGATGCCTCCCTGAAGGCCAATCCGTCCCTCTCCGGTACCGTGATCAAGACCGCCCTCTATGCCAAGGTTTCCAAGGACACCTCCCGCAAGGGTGCGAAGAGCGAGCAGAAGGCCCGCCTCGAGATCAAGCAGCAGGAGTTCGAGAAGGCCGCGGAGAAGCTCCGCGCCACCTTCATCGAGAAGCTGTGGTCCCTCGTGAACGGCAAGAAGAGCGCCGGCGTGAGCGACCTGTACGGCGTCGAGATCTTCCCGAAGGGCAAGGAGTTCACCCTCCAGGGCCTGCGGGATGCCGACTACATGAACATCAACTCCTCCAAGTGGACGAACGATGCGAAGACTGCCGCCCTCGTGCGCGACCTGATCCGCAACTACTGCGCCGCCCACAAGGAGGCCGAGACCCGTTCCAAGCGTGAGCTGGACAAGATCAAGGTCGGCGACGAGCTCGGAAACGGCGTGATGCAGCTTGCGAAGGTCTATATTGCCAAGAAGCGCAAGATCACGGTCGGTGACAAGATGGCCGGCCGCCACGGAAACAAGGGTATCGTCGCGAAGATCGTCCGTCAGGAGGACATGCCTTTACTGGAGGACGGAACGCCCGTCGATATCGTCCTGAACCCGCTGGGCGTGCCTTCCCGAATGAACCTCGGGCAGATCTACGAGACGGTCCTCGGATGGGCCGGCGCGGAACTGGGCCTGAAGTTCTCCACCCCGATCTTCGACGGTGCGTCCATCGACGAGATCTGCGCCTACACCGACAAGGCCGGCGTTCCCCGCTTCGGCAAGACGAACCTCCGCGACGGCGGTACCGGCGACTGGTTCGACCAGCCTGCGACGGTGGGTGTGATCTATATGATCAAGCTCGGCCACATGGTCGATGACAAGATGCACGCCCGTTCCATCGGACCGTACTCCCTCATCACCCAGCAGCCGCTCGGCGGCAAGGCCCAGTTCGGTGGCCAGCGTTTCGGTGAGATGGAGGTCTGGGCCCTCGAGGCCTACGGCGCCGCGAACACCCTCCAGGAGATCCTGACCGTCAAGTCCGACGATGTCAACGGCCGTTCCAAGACGTACGAGGCCATCGTCAAGGGCGATCCGATGCCCACCCCGGGTATCCCCGAGTCCCTGAACGTGCTCCTGCACGAACTCCGCGGCCTCGGTCTCAAGGTCACTTTGGACTAACCTTATAGCAGCTGAAGAATATGCCTTTATATAACAACAAGGAAAACAAGGTGAAGAGCAACTTCTCGAAGATCTCCATCGCGCTCGCTTCCCCGGAGGACATTACCGAAAGGTCCTGCGGTGAGGTCCTGAAGCCGGAAACGGTCAACTACAGGACCTACAAGCCCGAGCGGGACGGCCTGTTCTGCGAGAAGATCTTCGGTCCGACCAAGGACTACGAGTGCTACTGCGGCAAGTACAAGCGGATCCGCTACCGCGGAATCGTCTGCGACCGCTGCGGTGTGGAAGTGACCGAGAAGAAGGTGCGCCGCGAACGGATGGGACATATCTCCCTGACCGTTCCGGTGGCCCACATCTGGTACTTCAAGAGCGCCCCGAACAAGATCAGCGCCCTGCTCGGCATCCCGGCGAAGAAGCTCGAGTCCGTGATCTACTACGAGAAGTACATCATCATCCGTCCCGGTGAGAGCGGCTACCAGAAGTACGACCTCCTTTCCGAGGACGAGTACATGACGGTGATGGACCGCTTCCCGGACAACTACGCCCTCGCCGCCGACGATCCCCAGAAGTTCGTCGCGAAGATGGGTGCGGAAGGCATCTATGACCTCCTCAAGGAGATCGACGTGGAGGAACTCGGCAAGTCCCTGCGCCAGCAGATGCGGTCGGAATCTTCCCAGCAGCGGAAGACCGACATCCTCAAGCGCCTGTCCGTGGTGAAGTGGTTCCAGGAGTCCAAGGACATCAACCGGCCCGAGTGGATGATCATGAAGGTCCTGCCGGTCACCCCGCCGGACCTCCGCCCGCTCGTTCCGCTGGACGGCGGACGCTTCGCGACCTCCGACCTGAACGACCTGTACCGCCGCGTCATCATCCGCAACAACCGCCTCAAGAAGCTCATCGAGATCAAGGCTCCGGAGGTGATCCTCCGCAACGAGAAGCGCATGCTCCAGGAGGCTGTCGACTCCCTGTTCGACAACTCCAAGAAGTCTTCCGCCGTCAAGAGCGAATCCAACCGCGCGCTCAAGTCCCTGAGCGACAGCCTCAAGGGCAAGCAGGGACGCTTCCGCCAGAACCTCCTCGGAAAGCG
>JAFUDV010000097.1 GCA_017464245.1 Bacteroidales bacterium
AACCTGTCACTGTGCGGCATCCCGTACCACAATTCCGACATCGGCGGCTTCTTCTCGGCGGGCCCTTATCCGGGCGGGAAGGACAATCCCGGTTTCCGGACGCTTTACGACCGCTGGATGCACCTGGCTGTGTTTACCGGGATGATGCGCTCCCACGGGACCCATACGCCGCGGGAGATCTTCCAGTTCGGGCAGCGCGGCGACCGCGATTTCGACGTGCAGGAAACGGCCATCCGGCTCCGCTACCTGCTGCTTCCATACCTATATGCCCAGGCATGGAAAGTCACTTCCGAGGGGGCGTCCCTGATGCGGCCGCTCTTCGCCGACTGGCCCGCCGACCGGGCTACCTGGAGGCAGGAAGAGGAATTCCTCTTCGGCAACGCCCTTCTGGTAGCACCCGTCTTCAGGGAGGACGGCTTCCAGCAGGTCTATCTGCCCGAAGGAGGCTGGCAGGAGTTCTGGAGCGGGGAGAAGATCAATGGCGGGGTTTCCTTCAGCCAGACTGTTCCGCTGGAGCGGATACCGGTCTACGTGAAGGCGGGAACCGTCCTGCCTGTGGGCCCTGACGTCCAGTATGCTTCGGAAACCCCCTGGAACGATCTCCAGGTCCGGGTATTCGCCGGTGCCGACGGGGATTTCACCCTGTATGAGGACGAAGGTGACGGCTATGCCTATGAAGAAGGGGCTCATAGCGAGGTCCCGATGCATTGGGACGATGCCGCCTCGGTGCTGACCATCGGCCCGCGGAAGGGAAGTTTCCCGGGAATGCCGGCCTCCCGCCGGTTCCGGGTGGTGATCGTGCGTCCCGGCGCCGGCACCGGTCTGGACAGGGATGCCTGTGACGTGGAGGTTACCTATGAGGGAGCCGGAATCCGGGTGGACCTGAACTGAAACGGCGCTTAAAAAAACCTTAAAACGGAACTTTAATGCCCATTTTAAGCGCGTATTCCCGCCCTTTTTAAGAGGCCCCGGCTTACTTTGTAAGCGAGAAACACCAAAAATCAACACATAATTAACCAATCCAAATCGTTTATGAAACACAGATTGACCCATCTGCTCCTCGGAGCCGTGTCAGCGATGACACTGGTCGCCGTTCCTTCCTGCAATGACGGCAAGTACGACGACCTCGCAAACCGGGTAACCGTCCTCGAAGGAGCCTGGCACAAGGCCGAACAGGACATCCAGAATGCCATGACGACCGGTGCGACCATCACCAACGCTTCCCAGGCCGACGGTGTCTGGACCCTCACCCTCAGCGACGGCAAGGTGATCACGATCGCCCCGTCCTCCGGCGGCGGTGCTTCCGTGACCGTCGAAGAGACGGCTGACGCGTTCGTCATCACCGTGAACGGAACGGCCTATGCGATTCCCAAGGCGGCCTCCGCTCCGGTCAATTCCCTGGTCTTTGTCCCCGAGTTCGGTGACGACCAGGTGGAAGTGGGCAACGACGGAACGACCATCGCCTTCCTCGCCACGCCGAAGATCGACAACCTGGACGGAGCCGAGTTCTCGGTGGCCGACGCCCGCGAGGCCCGGACCCGCGCCGGTGAAAACCTGTTCGGCGTGGGCAACCCGACCCTGGACGGCGACCTCCTCCGCCTGGATCTCAAGGGACTGGGCGCGGAGCGCAGCAAGAACTACATCCTGGCCGTCAAGATGACCGTCAAGGGTTCCGCCATCTCCTCCAACTATTTCCGCGTACACGTGAGCGACGACTTCAACTTCGATCCCGAGGCCCTCGAGACCCCGTCTTTCATCGATGCCGTCTCCGCCACCGAGGTGGGCGACAGCTATCGCGCCCAGCTTCCGGACGAGGTGGCCGACTTCCTCGGCACCTTCAACTTCAAGGACCTCTACAAGGAGCTTCCTGCCGGCAACGTCGTCTTCCAGCTTGCTCCCGCCGAGGAGCAGAACGGCCAGGTCGCTTCCCGCTATGACTTCTTCCGCAGCTGCCTCGCCGCCGACGGAACCTGGACCATGCAGGGCCGTCCGGGCACGAGCTGCTACGATCCGGAGAAAGACGGTATCTACGTGTACTGCCTGGTGAACGACCAAATCAAGAACAAGGTCTTCTGGACCATCAACGATCCGATCCGCACCGGCCTTGCTTCCTTCGGCCGTGACGACGACCCCACCTACGGGGACATCCACTACAGCCCCGACTTCCCGGAGGCCCAGCACATGGAGTACCGCACGATGGTTCCGGCCGGCGCCAACCGCATCTCCTTCATCGACCTGTGGATGAAGGCCACTCCGGGACAGGAGAACGACTATCTGTGGTTCCAGCACGGCGACGCTCCGCGCGCCATCGAGTGGATCCAGAAGCTGTCCATCTCTATCAATGAGCCCGGCGACATCGTCTATTCCGACGGCTCTACGCTCGAACTCGGCGATCTGGGCCAGAAGCTCGCCCGCCACAGCCGCGGCATCTGGCTCCAGAGCACGCAGCCTTCCATCGTCTCCTCCTCCCGTGACAACCTCACCGAGGAGCAGAAGCAGGCTGTCAAGGACGCCTATCATACGGATGTCAACGGTGAGATCATCGGCGGCTGGGACGGCAACGCCTTCGACGCGGCCGGTCAGCTCGACTTCGGCTTCGACGAGCCCGCCTGCTGCTTCACCACGGGTGCTAACTATACCGGTACCGGCTTCCGCTTCGGTGTCGGCCTCCGTTACGAGTACGACTACGGCCAGATCCGTATCGGCGGCTGGCATACCGCCTACGTCTTCTTCAACCGCCGCCTCGCTCCGGAAGGCGCCGTCGACCCGTCCCCTCGGTAGTATCTGAATGATTGTCAACCCTTTTACCATTCAGTCACTTTAAACCGATCTTATGAAATTGAAACTGTCACATATATTCCTGACTGTGCTGGCAGCGATGCTGACGCTCACCCTGGCCGCCCAGAACCGTACCGTGAGGGGTACGGTTCTGGACC
>JAFUDV010000011.1 GCA_017464245.1 Bacteroidales bacterium
CACGGCGGCGGCGCCTTCTCCGGCAAGTACCCCTCCAAGGTGGACCGCAGCGCGGCCTACGCCGCCCGCTACATCGCGAAGAACCTCGTCGCCGCCGGCGTGGCGGACGAGTGCCTCGTCCAGCTCGCCTACGCGATCGGCGTGGCGAAGCCCGTGAGCGTGTTCGTGGACACCTACGGTACCGCGAAAAACGGCCTGCAGGACGGCGAAATCGCGAAGAAGGTGGGCGAAATCTTCGACCTCCGCCCCGCGAAGATCATCGACAAGTTCGGCCTCAAGAACCCGATCTACGGCCCTACCGCTGCTTACGGCCACATGGGCCGGAAACCTTACACCCAGGCGGTGACGGTCCAGGGCAGGCGCAGGATCGTCCAGTTCTTCGGCTGGGAGCTCCTGGACGGCGTCCCGGCCGTAAAGGCGGCCTTCGGGCTGTCGTAGGGATTTTTTGTCGTTTCAATATTCCGAAAATTGTTGTACCTTTGCGCCCGGTTAGTAGAGAACAACTATTCATTCTATATCTTATCAACTTATGAAGAACGCTTTCAAAAGCTTTCTGCTCGCTGTCACTATGCTGATGGCGGGCACCGTCGCCTTTGCCCAGGTGACGACCGCTTCCCTCGGCGGCCGCATCGTGGATACCAAGGGTGAAACCATCATCGGCGCCGCTGTCGTGGCGACCCACCTCCCCTCCGGCACCACCTACGGTGCCGTGACCAACGGCGAAGGCCTCTATGCCATCCAGGGCATGCGTACCGGCGGTCCTTACACCGTCGAGGTCTCCTGCCTGGGCTACCAGACCGTCAAGTTCACGGACATCAAGCTCGCCCTCGGTGAGAACTACGTCCTGGACGGTTACCTGAACGACGACGTAGAGTCCCTCTCCGAGGCGGTCGTCGTGGCCACCCCGGCCTCCCGCTTCGCCGCAGTCAAGACCGGTGCGAGCACCAACATCTCCAACAATGAGATGATGACGCTGCCGAATTCTGACCGTAGCATCAGCGCGCTCGCCAAGCTCAGCCCTTATTCCAATGGCATGAGCTTCGCCGGCTCCGACGGCCGTTCCACCAACTTCACCGTGGACGGTGCGAACCTGAACAACAACTTCGGCCTCTCCGCCAATCTTCCCGGCGGCGGCACCCCGATCTCCCTCGACGCCATCGAGGAGGTCCAGCTCGTGGTGGCTCCCTATGACGTCCGTCAGTCCAACTTCGTGGGCGGCGGCATCAACGCCATCACTAAGTCCGGTACCAACACCTTCAAGGGTACGGCCTATGTGAATTACTACGACCAGCGCTTCCGTGGCAACAAGATCGACGGGAAAGACCTTGGCGACCGCAAGGCGGAGTCCAACCTGATCTACGGCTTCACCCTCGGAGGCCCGATCGTCAAGAACAAGCTCTTCTTCTTCGCCAACTTCGAGGTCCAGAAGCAGCCCGAGCAGGCGATTAAATACCAGCCCGATGTCGCCAAGCAGGCCGATCTACAGAAGATCTCCGACAAACTCCAGAAGGACTACGGGTATGATCCCGGTTCCTATACCGATTTCCCGGGCGGAACGGACAATATGAAGTTCCTGGGCCGAATTGACTGGAACATCTCCGACCAGCACAAACTTGCCCTCCGTTTCAACCGGACCATCAACGAGTATTGGCGGGCCCCGAACGGAAACTCCTGCGATGATAGGTTCCGTAACAAGGGTCACAACCGTTCCAGCGAAGATTCCCATCCGTTCGCGAACAACATGTACAGCGAGAACAACAATGTGAATACTTTCTCCGCTGAGCTGAATAGCCGTTTCAGTGAGAAGGTTGCCAACCGTTTCCTCGCTACGTATACGAATATCAACGATCAGCGCGGATCCCGGTCTGCCCTCTTCCCGCATGTGGACATCATGACCGGCGACTATAAGACCGAAGGCAACTTCGTCCCTTATACCTCCCTCGGCTATGAGCTCTTCACCTACAACAACGGTGTGAAGAACAAGCAGATTACGGCTTCCGACAATCTGACGCTCTATTCCGGCTCCCACACCTTCATGTTCGGTGCCAGCTACGAGTACATGAACGCGCTGAACTCCTACATGCGTAACGGTACCGGTTACTACCGTTTCGCGGACATGAATGATTTCCTGAACGGTGCTACGCCGCTGAGTTTCTGCCTGACCTACGGTTATGACGGCAACGAGAATCCGGCCGGCGAAGTTGCTTACAGCCAGGCGGCGCTCTATGCCCAGGACGAATGGAAGATCACCCCTCGCTTCAAACTCACCTACGGCCTGCGCGGTGACATCATCCTGTTCGACAACTCCAGCATCATCACCAACCCGAACATCGCCAAGCTCGATTTCGGCGGCCGCCACATCGACACCGGCGTGTGGCCGGCTCCTACTGTCCAGGTTTCCCCGCGCGTGGGCTTCAACTGGGATGCCTATGGTGACAAGACCCTCGTCGTCCGCGGCGGTACTGGCCTGTTCCAGGGCCGTCTCCCGCTCGTATTCTTCACGAACATGCCGCAGTATTCCGGCATGATCCAGGGCTCCTACGGTCTGAGCGCTTCCATCGACAAGAATACCGGAGAACTGGTTTATACGGACGATGTGCGCAACAAGCTGAACCAGCTCGTCAGCGGCGGCAAGTTCATGACCGACACCAAGGAAATCCAGAAACTGTTCAACCTCCCCACCTCTCCGTCTGCGGAAAGCGCCGGTTACGGCGGTAACGCTTCCTATGGCTATATCGTGGGTGTGGACCCGAAGTTCAAGATGCCGCAGATCTGGAAGACTTCCCTGGCCCTCGACCTGCAGCTCCCGACCTCCTTCCCGCTGTCCATGACTGCGGAAGGCATGTTCAACAAGACCCTTTGGGGTGTATGCATGGAGGACTGGAACATCAACAACAGCAAGCTCACCGCGACCTTCGACGGTCCGGACAACCGCGTCAATTATGGTGCCAACTCCGGCTACCAGTACACCGATTTCTCGATGTACACGATGACGAATACCAACAAGGGTTGGGGCTACACCTTCAACTTCACGGTCAACGCTGAGCCGGTCCGGAACCTCAACCTGATGTTCGCTTATACGCATACGGAGGCTAAGGAAATCTCCGGTATGCCCGGTTCCGCCGCGAACTCCGTGTTCACCGGCATGCCGACGATCAGCGGCACCAACCTCAGTGGCCTGCAGCGTTCCCAGTATGTCCTCCCGGACAAGGTCATCGCCAGCGTCAGCTACTTCCTCCCGTTCCGTGTCTTCGGCGGCAAGGGCCTGCATCTCAATGCGTTCTATACGGGCTCTTCCTCCTATGGCAACAGCTACATCTACTCCAACGACATGAACGGCGACGGCAACGCCACCGACCTGATCTACATCCCGGCCACGAAGGACGAGGTTGCGTTCAAGACCCCGGCCGATGCCGATGCATTCTGGGCTTTTGTCAACAATGACAAGTATCTGTCCAAGAACAAGGGCAAGTATGCCGAAGCCTATGCCGGCCGCGCTCCTTGGGTGCACCGTGTGGACCTTCGCATCGCTGAAGACTTCGCTTTCAAGATCGGCAATACGACGCACAACTTCCAGCTCAGCGCTTCCATCGACAATGTGGGCAATATGATCAACTCCTCCTGGGGTATCCAGAAGCTTTCCTGCTACCAGTCTTCCCTGACCGGAACGATCGCGCCGCTCAAGTACGAGGGCATCAACGATGCTGGACGTCCTTACTTCTCCATGGTAAAGGTGGACGACGCCTATCCGTCGCAGAACTATTCCAAGTTCTTCTCGGATTATGGTCAGTGCTGGAGAGTCCTGTTCGGTCTCAAGTACTTCTTCAACTAGTCGCTTGACATAGAACCGTATATGAAAGGCGGAGCCTCCCGGGCTCCGTCTTTTTTTTGCCCTTTTCCGAAATATTGACTAAATTCGCAAATTACGGATATTGTATAAAAACGCTAGATAACCACTTATGAAAAAATCCATCCAAAGCCTCCTGCTCGCGGTCATCACGATGTTCGCGGGTATCGCTGCCTTTGCCCAGGTGACGACCTCGTCCCTCGGTGGACGCGTGGTGGACCAGAACGGCGAGCCCGTCATCGGCGCCGCCGTCGTGGCCGTCCACGAGCCTTCGGGCACCTCCTACGGCTCCGTGACCAACGCGGACGGCCTGTATACCATCCAGGGTATGCGCACCGGCGGTCCCTACCGGGTCGAGGTCTCCTGCCTCGGCTACCAGCAGACGAACTACACCGACGTCACGCTCCAGCTGGCCGAGACCTATAACCTGAACGCACAGATCCGCGAGTCCGCCGAGTTCCTCTCCGAGGCCGTGGTCGTCGCCGCGCCTACCTCCAAGTTTGCGGCCGTCGAGAAGACGGGCGCTTCCACGAACATCTCCCAGACGGAGATGCTCGCGATGCCGACGGTTTCCCGCAGCATCACGGACCTGGCGAAAATCTCCCCTTACGGCGGTAACGGCATGAGTTTCTCCGGTGCCGACGGCCGTAACGTGAACTTCACCGTGGACGGTGCGAACTTCAACAACAACTTCGGCCTTTCCGACGGCCTTCCCGGCGGCGGCTCCCCGATTTCCATCGACGCCATCGAGGAAATGCAGGTGGTAATCTCCCCGTTCGACGTGCGCCAGACGAACTTCATCGGCGGCGGCGTGAATGCGGTCACCAAGTCCGGTACCAACAAGTTCCGGGGAACGGCCTACGTGTACCACCAGAACGAGAACATGCACGGCAACCGCGTGTATGAGGAAGAGCTGGCGGCCCGCGAGACCGACCGGAAGACCACCTACGGCTTCACCCTGGGCGGCCCGATCGTGAAGAACAAGCTGTTCTTCTTCGTGAACTTCGAGTATGTGGACACTCCCTCCACGGCCTTCCGCTGGCGGGCTTCCGAGGACGGGGTGATGAACATCGACCAGTACATCTCCCGCGTCACCCTCGCCGACCTCCAGGCGGTGCAGGACAAGCTCCGGAACGACTACAACTACGACACCGGTTCCTATACCGACTTCCCGGCCCTGAAGTCCAACATGAAGGTCCTCGGCCGCATCGACTGGAACATCAGCCAGAAGCACCACCTGGCCCTCCGGTACAACTACACCAACAACAAGAACTGGCTGGGCCCGAACGCATCTTCCTCCAATGCGAGCATGACTCCGGCCTATGCCCGCGTCTCCCAGTACGGCATGACGTTCGCGAATACGATGTATTCGATGAACAACCGGGTCCAGACCTGGTCCCTGGACCTGAACAGCCGCTTCTCCAACTCCTTGTCCAACCAGTTCCTGGCGACCTATTCGAGGATTGCGGACGTGCGCGGCTCCAACTCCGGGAAGTTCCCGCATATCGACATCCTCGGCAACGACTACAAGGCCAACGGCGCCATGGACATGATGCTCCCGTACATCAGCGCGGGCTATGAGCTCTTCACCTGGACCAATGCAGTGAACAACAACACCCTCACCGTCAAGGACGACCTCACCTGGTATGCCGGGGCGCACAAGGTGACCGCAGGCGCCAGCTTCGAGTACCAGATGGCGGACAACCACTACATGCGCAACGGTACCGGCTACTACCGCTACTCCTCCCTCCAGGACTTCCTGAACGACGGCACTCCCGAGACCGTGGCTCTGACCTACGGCTACGACGGCGAGAAGGAGCCCGCCGCCCGCGTCCGGTTCTACCAGGCCGGTCTCTACCTCCAGGACGACTGGAGCGTCTCCGACCGCTTCAAGATGAACTACGGCGTCCGGGTGGACCGCCTGATGTTCAACAATGCCGACGTCGCCACGAATGTCCGGATCCTGGACCTGGACTACGGCGGAAAGCATCTGGACACCGGCAGCTGGCCCAAGTCCCGGTTCATCATCTCCCCGCGCGTGGGCTTCACCTGGGACGTCTTCGGCAACAAGACCCTGAAGGTCCGCGGCGGCACCGGCCTCTTCGCCGGCCGTATCCCGCTCGTGTTCTTCACCAACATGCCCACGAACTCCGGCATGATCCAGAACGTGGTCGCCCTCTCGACCACCTACAGCGGCGGCGTGGCGAATCCGAATCCGCTCCTCAGCGAGTTCGCCGGCAAGATGATCACCGACACGGATGCGCTGGCGCAGAAGCTGAACGACCTGAACCCGGCCGAGTATCCGCTGGACCGCCCGGACGAGAAGGGCGTGAAGCCCTCCACTGTCAACGGCGTGGACCCGAACTTCAAGATGCCGCAGGTGTGGAAGTCCTCCCTCGCGGCCGACTACAACTTCCCGACCTCCTTCCCGCTGTCCGTCACGGGCGAGTTCACCTTCACCAAGACCCTCAACGCGGTGACGATGAAGAACTGGAACATCCGTGACAACGAGGGCTGGACCACCTTCTCCGGCCCGGACAACCGCCACATCTATCCGAGCACCAAGACCGGCGGCGTGCTGGACTACAAGTACAACGGTTCCGACGCCTATGTCCTGTCCAACACCAACAAGGGCTACGGCTGGATCGCGATGTTCTCCGTCAATGCCGAGCCCGTCCGCGGCCTGCGCCTCAACGCTTCCTACACCCACACGGTGAACAAGGAACTCACCGGCCTGCCGGGTTCCAACGCCGCTTCCACGATGAACTACGTTCCTTCCGTGGAAGGCGCGAACTTCCTCTCCCTCCATACTTCTCAGTATGTGAATCCGGACCGTATCATGGGCTCCATCTCCTACACGGACAAGGGCTCCAACCACTACAGCCTCTTCTATGAGGGCACCCGCTACGGCGGCTACAGCTGGATCTACGGCAACGACATCAACGGCGACAGCAACAACTACGACGCCCTGTATATCCCGAAGGACAAGAACGAGCTCCGCTTCGTCTCCGATGCCGACCGCGACAACTTCTGGGCCTTCGTCATGAACGATCCGTACCTGTCCCGGCGTCTGGGCCAGTATGCCGAGGCCTACGACATGGCCGCCCCGATGCGTCACGTCTTCGATTTCCGCTACATGCACGACTTCACCGTGAAGGTGGGCTCCACCAAGAATACCCTCCAGCTGAGCGTGGACGTCCAGAACGTGGGCAACCTGTTCAACTCCAAGTGGGGCGTCTCTTCCCGCCTGTGGACCAACAACAGCTACGGCAACCCGCTCCGCCTGGACCACGTGGACTACGACGGTGTCCCGGTGTATTCCACCACGGTGGACGGAAAGACGGCCACCTGGGTCCCGAACAAGACCTATGGCAACTGCTGGTACATGCAGATCGGTATCAAGTACCTGTTCAACTAACCTGTAAGCGCGTATCGACATGAAACTCAGAACTTTCTTCCTTTCCATCCTCGCCGGTGCGGCGCTCGCCGCCGGCTGCGCGCAGGAGCAGGTGATTTCCTCCATCGCCGAGTTCAAGCCCGAGCAGAGTTACCTGGGCATCCCCGTGGGCGGTGGCATCGCCACCACGGCGGTCCGGGCGAACGCTTCCTGGGCCTTCGACACGGCCACCATTCCCGAGTGGCTGACGGTCTCTCCGCTGTCCGGCAGCAGTGACGACCACCTCGTCTTCGCGGCCGATGCCAACCCCGGCAGCAGCGAGCGTACGGCCAATCTGCTGGTCAATGTAGGCGGCAAGCAGCAGCGCTTCACGGTGGTGCAGGAAGGTCCCGGCGCCTTCGAGGCTCCGCTTTCCACCATCGCACAGGTTTCTGCGGGATCCGACGGCGAAGTCTATCGCATCCGCGCGACTGTCACCGGCATCCGCAACACGAACTACGGCAACATCGACGTGGCCGACGAAACCGGCTCCATCTATATCTACGGCCTGTTCAACGCCCTCGGTCAGTATCCGAAGGATGCGACCGGCGGCTGGAGCTCCTTCGGCATCGAGGCGGGCGACGTGATCACCGTCCAGGGCCCCCGTACGCTGTACGGAAGCACCCTCGAACTCGTGGACGCCACCCTCATCAAGGTGGAGAAGTCCCTCATCGCCGTCGAACCGGGCGAAGTGAACCTGGAAAGCCCTGAGGCGGGCACCTTCACCCTTTCCGTCGTCTCCAAGGCGAACGGCATGCTGGTGATCCCGTCCGAGGACTGGGTCCGGGTGACCGACATCGCCGCCGGTGACGGGGACGCCTCCGTCTATTCCTTTGCCTACGACGCCAATACGACCACCGCGGCCCGCACGGCGACCATCCAGTTCAAGGCGTCCAACTCCGCCAAGAGCGTGACCGTCACCCAGCCCGGCGTCCCGCCGACCGGCCAGAGCGTCACCGAGATCGTGGCCTTGGAGGACAACTCCGGCGTGGAGACCCTCGAGTCCACCGTGGTGGGTAAGACCGCCAAGGGCTTCGTCCTCTCCGACGGGACCACGGCCATCTATGTCTATGACAACGGCACCAACCCGGTCGAACTGGGCGACGTGCTGAAGGTGTATGCGACCAAGACCACCTACAACGGCGTTCCCGAGCTCGCCACCGTCACGGCCGTCGAGAAGACCGGCACGGCGTCCGTCAGCTATCCGGGCGCGAAGGACATCACTTCCGGCGTCCTCGACTATGCGGCCAGCGTCGCCGAGTACATCTCCTTCACCGGCACCCTCAAGGTCTCCGGCAACTACTACAACGTGGAGTTCGACGGCGTGGACACCGGCACCAGGCAGGGCAGCATCGTCTATCCGGTGGAGGCGCTGGACGCCAAGTCGTTCGACG
The DNA here is from genome assembly GCA_017464245.1 of Bacteroidales bacterium. Classification (GTDB taxonomy): domain Bacteria; phylum Bacteroidota; class Bacteroidia; order Bacteroidales; family UBA932; genus Cryptobacteroides. The sequence continues at coordinate 8,678 of JAFUDV010000011.1, forward strand.
GCCAGACCGTCACCGTGACCGGCTGGTTCAACGGCCTCTCCAGCGGCGGCAAGTTCGTCAACGTCATTGCCACCAAGATCGTCGGGGCCAATGCCAAGGGTACCCTGAACAATCCCTACACCCCGGCCGAGGCTGCCGAGGCGGTGAAGGACCTGACCTGGACCTCCAACACCGACTACCAGTCCACGGACGAAGTCTATGTGAAGGGAAAGATCTGCAAGATCGCCAGCAAGGGAACCTACACCGAGGGCGGCACCTACGGCAACGCTTCCTTCTACCTGTCCGCCGACGGAACTGGTGACGGCGAGTTCTACGTGTTCCGCGCCCTGTACCTCGGGAACGTGAAGTTCGAGGCCGGCAAGACCGACATCGCCGTGGGCGACGAGGTCGTCGTGTGCGGCAAGCTGATGAACTATCAGGGCAACACCCCGGAGACGGTCTCCGGCAAGGCCTATCTCTACTCCCTCAACGGTAAAACCGAATAACCAATGCAACGAAATATGAAACGTACAGCACGCTTCCTTTCCTTCCTGACCCTGCTGGCCGCCGTCTTTACGGGCTGCCAGCGGGAGGAGGCCGACTACGAGCTGCCGGGCATCCGGATCGGCGGTCCGTTCACGGTGGACGATGCCACCAAGAAGGCTTCCTATGAGGCGTCCCAGGAACTTAACGTCCTGAACCTGAATATTACCGCCACCCGTGACTGGACGGCGGACATCCAGTGGGATGCGGACGAGGTTCCGTGGATCGCCGTCACGCCCGACCACGGTGTGGCTTCCGACGTCCCCCAGTCCGTCAAGGTGACCATCCTGGAGAACCCCGGCTTCAACCGTTCCAAGGACATCAAGTTCTCCATCAATTTCGACTACAAGACACTCTCCGTCGCCCAGACGGGCGAAAAGGGCGAGGAGGTCATCGGCACACTGGACAATCCGTACACCGTAGCCGGTGTCATCAAGTATGTGAAGAACCTGGGCTCCGACGTCCAGAGCCCGCAGGGCGTGTATGTCAAGGGTATCGTTTCCCAGGTGACGGAAGAGTTCTCCGCCAACTTCGGCAACGGCACCTTCTACATCTCCGATGACGGCACGACGGACAGCGAGCAGTTCTACGCCTACCGCGTCCTGTACCTTGGAAACCGCAAGTGGACGGCCCGCGACGCGCAGGTCAAGGTGGGCGACGAGGTCTGGGTTTACGGCAACGTCGTGAACTACAAGGGCAACACGCCCGAGACCGTGCAGAACAGCGCCTTCGTCTATTCCCACAACGGCAATACCGAAGGGGAGGCTCCGTCCGGTGGCGGCGGAGAGGCGAAGGGAACCGGTACGCTGGACGATCCGTACAACCCGGCCGGTGCCAATGCGGCGGTCGCGGGCCTGACCTGGACCAGCAATGACGTCTATGACAAGACCGGCGAAGTGTATGTCAAGGGCAAGATTTCCCGGATCGCCACGAACGGAACGTTTACCGAGGGCGGCACTTTCGGCAATGCCTCGTTCTACATTTCCGAAGACGGCTCTTCCTCCGATGAGTTCTATGCCTTCCGTATCCTGTATCTGGGCAACAAGAAGTTCACTTCCGGCCAGACGGATATCAAGGTGGGCGACGAGGTGGTCATATGCGGTAAGCTGATGAACTATCGCGGCAATACCCCGGAAACGGTGGCCGGTGAGGCCTACCTGTATTCCCTGAACGGCCAGGGCGGTGGCGGCGGTGGCGGCGACACGCCTTCCGGCGGCGATCCGGCCGGCACCGGCACCCAGGCCGACCCGTACAACGTGGCGGCGGCCCGCGACGCGGTCAAGAACTTCACCTGGACCAGCAACGACGTCTACGACAAGACCGGCGAAGTGTTCGTGAAGGGCAAGATCTCCCGAATCGCCGACAACGGCACCTATGGGCAGAGCGGCACCTTCGGCAACGCGACCTTCTACATTTCCGACGACGGCAAGGAAGCCAATGAGCTCTACTGCTACCGCATCCTGTACCTCAACAACCAGAAATACACGAGCGGCACGGACATCAAGGTGGGCGACGATGTGGTCATCTGCGGCGAGCTGATGAACTACCGCGGCAACACGCCCGAAACCGTGGCGAACAAGGCGTACCTGTTCTCCCTGAACAGCTCCGGCGGCGGTGGCGGCGGCGATGACACCGGCGGCGCATCCGGCACCGGCACCCTGGCCGATCCGTACAACCCGCAGGCCGCCATCAATGCGGTGAAGGACCTCACCTGGACCAGCAACACCGACTACCAGAAAACGGAGAAGGTGTATGTGAAGGGCAAGATCTCCCGCATCGCCAACAACGGCACTTACGGCCAGAGCGGCGACTTCGGCAACGCATCCTATTACATCTCCGCCGACGGTTCGGAGAACGGCGAGTTCTATATCTTCCGCAGCCTGTATTTCAACGGCGAGAAGTACACTTCCGGCACCGACATCAAGGTCGGCGACGAAGTCGTCGTGTACGGCGCGCTGATGAATTACCGCGGCAACACGCCGGAGACGGTGGCGAATGAGAACTGGCTGTACTCGCTGAACGGCGACACCGGCGGCGGTGGCGGCGGCGGCGACACGCCGGGCGGCAACGGAAGCGGCACGCTGGCCGATCCGTACAACCCGGCCGGCGCCATCGACGCGGTGAAGGACCTCACCTGGACCAGCAACACGGACTACCAGAAGACGGACAAGGTCTATGTGAAGGGCAAGATCTCCCGGATCGCCAACAACGGCACCTATGGCCAGAGCGGCGACTTCGGCAACGCTTCCTATTTCATCTCCGCCGACGGTTCGGAGAACGGGGAGTTCCAGATTTTCCGCAGCCTGTATTTCAACGGCGAAAAGTACAAGGAGGGCACCGACATCAAGGTCGGCGACGAAGTGATCGTGTATGGCGCCCTGATGAATTACCGCGGCAACACGCCGGAGACGGTGGCGAATGAGAGCTGGCTGTACTCGCTGAACGGCAAGACCGATGGTGGCAGCGGCGGTGGCGGTGGCGGAGACACGCCCGCGGCCGGCACCGAGGGGAACCCGTACACCGTGGCCCAGGCGCTGGACGCCGTCAAGGACCTGACCTGGACCTCCAACTCGGACTACCAGAGCACGGACGACGTGTACGTGAAGGGCAAGATCTCCCGGATTCCCGCCGGCGGCACCTACACCGAGGGCGGCGATTACGGCAACGCTTCCTTCTACATTTCCGACGACGGCGCGGAGAGCAATGAGTTCTACTGCTTCCGCATCCTGTATCTGGAGAACAAGAAGTTCGCGGCGGGCCAGACCGACATCAAGGTCGGTGACGAAGTGGTCATCTGCGGCAAATTGATGAACTACCGCGGCAATACGCCCGAGACCGTCTCCGGCAAGGCCTACCTGTTCTCGCTGAATGCGGGTGGTGGCGGCGGCGGTGGCGACACCCCGGGCGGCGGCTCGGTCTCCTTCGCCACGAATACCGACGCCCAGACTTGGGCGGCCGCTTCGGACGGCACCTACGGCGCCGGCTACGGCACCACGACGCAGGGCCTGAACATCGCCTACTACAAGCATACCTCCACTTCGAACCCGGTGGCCCCGAACGCGAACCACGTGCGCGTGTACAAGAACTCCGTGCTCAGTGTCGCCTCGGCGGACGGAAAGAAGATCAAGAAGATCGTCATCGGCACCGCGCCGAACGCCGGCACCACTTCCTACTGCTTTGACATGGCGGTCCTGGAAGGCGGCAGCGGCTCCGCCACCGCCGACAAGTCGGCCCTGACCGTGACCTGGAGCGGATCCGCTTCCAAGGTGGTCCTGCAGACCAACAACGGCCAGGTGCGCATGGAAAAGATCACTGTCGAATTTGAATAACCGCTGACATCACCACCGCTTTGAAGGCTTCCAATCGCATATTCCGCCTCCTGGTGACCGGCCTCGCCCTTCTTGCCGCCTCGTGCGGCAAGGAGGAGCCCGTCACCCCGGATCCCATCCTGAAACTGGCGCAGGGCACTGTCGCCAGCGGGAAGGGGAGCCAGTTCGTCTCCGTTGTCGCGACGGGCAAGTGGACCCTGTCTTCCGAGGCGTCCTGGGTGAAGTTCACCCCGGCCGCCGGGACGGGGAACAACGATGCCGTCGCCCTCTCGTACGAGGCCAATCCGGACGAGAAGGCCCGCGTGGCCGACATCCGGCTCTCCTGCGGCGGGAAATCCACGGTCGTCACGCTCCGGCAGAACGCGAAGCAGGATGACCCGCAGCCCGAGGAGACGGGCGGCTCTTCCACGAAACGCCGCTGGATGGAGCTTCCCGAGACCAAGGACGGGGACGGCCTGAACTTCTACACCCACGACATGACCCTCCAGGGGCGGAAGGTCCGGAACTATTCCTTCTACTGGGATTCCGGGAACCTCGTCGCCCGCTGGGTGGCCTATCCGCTGAACAACGCCCTGCGCGGCAGCGGAAGCCGTACGGATGCATGGGCCCTGGACCCGCTTCTGCCGGCATCCCAGCAGCCCGTCGTGACCAGCACCTTCCGGAACGGATGGACGCGGGGACACCAGATCCCTTCGGCCGACCGGCTGAATTCCGAGGCCAACGCGGCGACGTTCTACGGCACGAACATGACCCCGCAGGACTACGACTTCAACGGGGAGATCTGGGCCCGCCTGGAAGGGACGGTCCGTTCCTGGGCGTCCAAGAGCGACACCCTGTATGTGGTGACGGGATGCGTCGTGAACGGAAGCAGCCAATATACGACGGACGTGACCGGCAAGCGCATCACGGTTCCGGTGGCCTATTACAAGGCCGTGCTCAGCAAGACGACCTCCTCGGCCGCCCACGGCGGCTACCTGGGCTGCGCCGTCTATCTCGAGCACACGCACAATCCCGGCGAGACCGTCGCCCGGAACCATTCCAGCGTCCTGTCCGTCCGCGAACTGGAAAAGAAGATCGGCGTGAACCTCTTCGTCAACCTGCCCGACGCCGTGGGCAGCGCCGTGGCGGAGCAGATCGAGACCGAGAATCCCAACACCGTAAGCTGGTGGTGGTAAAATGAGACAAGTTATGAAAAGATTGATCCATACCCTTTTGCTGTTCCTCGTCCTCGCCCCGGCATCGGCCCTGGCGCAGAACCGGAACTATGTCATCGGTTTCTACAACCTGGAGAACCTGTTCGACACCTATCACGACGAAGGCAAGAACGACTATGAATACCTCCCCGACGGGGCCAACGAGTGGACCGATTTCAAATACGGGAAGAAACTCGCCAACATGGCGCGGGTCATCCGGGCCATGCGGGACGAGAACAAGGCCTACCATGCCGTCCTGGGCGTCTCCGAGATCGAGAACCGCCATGTCCTCGAGGACCTGGTGATGGAACCCGCCATCGCCGACGCGAACTACCAGATCGTCCACTATGACGGTCCGGACCGCCGCGGTGTCGATGTCGCCCTCCTCTATCGTCCGGAACTGTTCACCGTCCTGGAGTCCAAGCCCATCCCTTTCACCTTCGAGGGCAGCCAGATCAACTTCGGCATGACCCGGGAGGAGATGGACGCGTTCCGCACCCGTGACATCCTGATGGTCCGCGGCCTGCTGGACGGCGAGATGTTCGCCTTCTTCGTCGCGCACCTTCCGTCCCGCCTGGGCGCCAAGAGCAACGACCTCCGCTCCCGCGGCGGCGAGATCATGTACGAGGAGAGCCTCCGCCTCATGAAGGAATATCCCGGCATCAAGATCGTGGCGATGGGCGACATGAACGACAACCCCACGGACGACAGCATGTACGTCTGGATGCACGGCCGCGAGAAGGTCGATGAGGTGGGACCGGAGGATTTCTTCTCCCCGTTCGTGTCCATGCTCAAGGCCGGCTACAGCTCCCTGTACTACCGCGGCGAGAACAATATCTACGACATCATCGTCGTGAGCAACAGCCTCCTGAACGCCCCGAAGGGTACGCTGAAGATCCAGCCCATCGTGAAGAAGAAGTACTATGCGCGCATCTTCCACCAGCCTTTCATGACCCAGCAGGAGGGCCAGTATGCCGGTCAGCCGTTCCGCACGTTCTCCAACGGATCCTTCGTGGGCGGCTACAGCGACCACTACCCGACCTATATCGTTGTCAGTAACAAGTAAGCCATATGGACATCAAGAAACTTACCACTCTGCTTGCCACCCTCCTGTGCGCCGCGGGCCTTTTCGCCCAGACGTACACCGGCGGGGTCCGCGGTACGGTCATCAGCCGTGCCGACCGGACGCCGGTTACGGACGCGGTGCTGGAAGTGTACCAAGGGTCGACCCTGGTCGCAACCGCATCCGTGGGTGAAGACGGGCGGTTCCTCGTAGAAGACCTGCTCACCGGAGCGTACGACCTGGTCATCTATGCTCCGGACTACCTGGAGTCGCGGGTCAACGTCACCGTGGACGACGGTGTCGTCAAGAACCTGTTCAACCTCTCGCTCGTCCGCGGTTCGGTCGTGAGCGATGTGGACGTGGACAACCTCGTGGAGTTCGACATGGACGACACCGGCTACAGCGACTCCCCGGTCGTGCTGTTCGGCCAGAACGACGTATTCAACAACATGGCGGGCTACAACTTCAGCTCCGTCCGCTACCGGACGAGGGGCTATGCCTCCGAGTCGCAGGACGTGTACCTGGCCGGCGTCAAGATGAATGACGCCATCACCGGGTATTCCCCGTTCTCCCTCTGGAGCGGCCTGAACGAGGCAACCCGCACCAAGTACACCGTGAACGGGTCGGAACTGTCCGACTACGGCATCGGCGGCTACAACGGCCTGACGAACATCCCGGTCAACGCCCTGTCCGTCCGCAAGGGCTGGCGGGGGAGCGTACTCACCAACAGCCAGCTGTACCGGCTGCGCCTGATGATGACCTACGCCTCCGGTCCGCAGGACAACGGCTGGTCCTACGCTTTCAACGTGTCGGCCCGCCTGGGCGGCAATGACTGGGTGCAGGGCGTCTATTACCGCTCCTTCGCCTACTACGCCGCCGTGGAGAAGCAGTTCGACGACGTGCACAAGCTCGGGGCCGTCCTCATGGGCACGCCGGGCGAGCGCGGCGCCGCGAACGCATCGACCCAGGAAGTGTATGACCTCATGGGCGACAACATGTACAACTCCAACTGGGGCTACCAGAACGGAAAGGTGCGCAACGCCCGCGTCCGCAAGACGCACGAGCCCATCGCCATCCTCAAGTACGACTTCACCCCGTCACAGGCCTTCAACGCCGCCGCGACTGTCCTGTACCGGTTCGGCAGGAACGGCTACACGGCCCTGGACTGGTATGATGCGCAGGATCCCCGTCCGGACTACTACCGCAACCTCCCGAGCTACTTCTACATGGAGGACGCCGACTACGGCCGCCTGAATCCCATGAAGGCCGCCTGGGCCGCGGAAGCCTGGACCAGGGACATCGACAACTATGCCCATGTCAACTGGGACCGCCTCTATGCCGTGAACAAGCTGAACATCGAGGACGGCGAGCGCCGGTCCAAGTATGCCCAGCAGGAGCGCCGGGTGGACCAGCAGGACCTGAACTTCGCCCTCAGCTTCAAGTGGCGTCCGGCCCGTTCCCTCACCTTCAACGGCGGCTTCGACGCGAAGGTGAACCGGACCGAGTACTACCAGCTCATGGCGGACCTCCTGGGCGGTGACTACTTCTACAACATGGACTCCTTCGCGGAGCGCGACTACGCCGCCTTCCCGTACATGACCCAGAACGACCTGGCGTACTGGATGGAGAACGGCCATGCGCAGAAGATCCGCGTCGGCGACAAGTACGGCTATGACTACTATGCCAACGTGCGCAAGTGGAACGGCTGGCTGTCCGGCAAGCTGAATGTCGGCCCCTTCGAGCTGGGCCTCGGCGGCCGCATCGGCCAGACCGCCTTCTGGCGCCACGGTCTCAACCGCAAGGGCCTGTTCCCGGGTGTCAACGACGACGGCACCCCGTTCGTCATCGACGGCATGGAGGTCACCACCTACGACGACAACGGCGATCCCATCACCTCCTACGGCAAGTCCAAGGTGGCCCGCTTCCTCACCTACGCGGGGAAGGCCAACCTGAACTTCATCCTGCCCGGCGGCCACCGCTTCTATGCCAACGTGGGCTACTTCAACGATGCCCCGAACTTCAACCAGGCGTTCATGTCCCCGCGTACGCGCAACACGCTCGCTCCGGACCTGACCACCGTGAAGACCGTCACCGGAGACATCAACTACCAGGTCTCCTCCAACGGGTACAACTTCCGCATCACGGGCTACTACACCGACATCATGGACCAGAGCAAGGTGATGAGCTTCTACGACGATTCGCAGAACTCCTTCACCAACTTTGCGCTGACCGGCATCGACGAGCGGCATGCGGGCATGGAGATGGGCTTCAAGATCCCGACCGACTTCCCGAACCTCGCCCTGCAGGGCGTGCTCGGCTACGGCGAGTACTACTACACCTCCAACCCGAAGATGTACCAGACCATCGACAACAACGCCTCCATCGTCGAGGATACCTACGGCGTGGTGATCCCGTACTGGAAGAGCCATCCGAACGCCGACGGCAGCATCACCCGCCACTATGTGGAGTCCACTCCGCAGCTGGCCGCGAGCCTGGGTCTCGCCTGGAACTGGAACTACTGGTTCGTGGATGCCGACATCGACTACTTCGCCCATTCCTACCTGTCCATGAACCCGCTTTACCGCACCGACTATGCGACGGCGGGTCCCGACCGTGAGGTGACGCCCGAGGAAGTCGAGTACATGGCCTCCCAGGAGAAGCTGGATCCGGCCTGGCTCCTGAACCTCTCCGTGGGCAAGTCCTGGTACATCCAGCGGAAGTACCAGCTGGGCTTCTCCCTGAACGCCAAGAACCTGCTGAACAACCGGTGGGTCAAGACCGGCGGTTACGAGCAGAACCGCATCGTGGAGAACACCGTGGCGAAGGAGCGCTTCTACCGCTTCGACTCCCGGTACTTCTACATGAGCGGCTTCAATTATATGTTGAACATCTATTTCCGGTTCTAAGGCCATGAGAAAGACATTCATTTTCATCGCAGCCGTCCTGGCGCTCGCTTCCTGCCGGGAGTGGGAACCCGTCTTCACGCTGGAGAATGACGATGTGTACATGTATGAGCCCCAGGAGCTGAAGGTGACCGCCACGATCGCGGACCTCAAGGCCCTGTACGCTTCGCACGGCGCCCTCAAGATCGAGGACGACGACATGGTCATCGCCGGAAAGGTGATTTCCGACGACCATTCCGGCAACATCTACCGGGAACTGTACATCCAGGACGAGACCGGTGTCATCAGCGTCAAGGTGGGGCTGTCCTCCCTGTACAGCGACTACAAGCTCGGACAGACGGTCTATGTCCGCTGCAGCGGCCTCACCATCGGCAGCTACAACGGCATGCCGCAGCTGGGCGTGGAGGATCCCACCGGCGAGTACGAGACCGCCTATCTGGACAGCCGCTACCTGATCGACGCCCATGTCGTCCGCGGCGCCTGGGGCGATCCCGTCCACCCGCGCTACGTCACCGAGGCTGAGCTCCAGGAGGCCCTGGGCGAAGGCTACACCCACAAGCTCTGGGGACAGCTCGTCACCATCGAGAACCTCCAGTACGGGGCCGAGACGACCTACAGCACGGATCACTACAAGCGGATCTTCATCCTCCTGTACGTGGATCCCTACAAGGACAAGAAACAGTCCACCAACCGCGTGTTCTGCTCCTCCCAGACCTATGGCGTGACCACCTGGGCCATGTCCAGGAACAAGTTCCTGGAGTACCTGGACGCCGGCTGCTTTGACAACTGCGGCACCTCCGACAAGGCGATGGACGACCTCTTCGACGAGAAGACCGGCCTCACCGTGAAGCAGTCCATCCGTGCCAATGCGACGGCCGTGACCACGAGCCAGTACTTCCATCTCCCGCAGGGCCTTCCGGTGCAGATCCGCACCAGCGGCTATGCGAAGTTCGCGGATACGGAGATCGACCCGGCCATCCTCGGCAACCCGGATGCGCGGGACGGCGCCCTGTGCACCGCCACCGGCATCATCACCGTGTACAACGGTGCGGTCCAGCTCGCCCTGGTGGACGGAGACAGTGTGAAAGTCCAGCAATAAACCATGAAAAAAGCAGTTATCCTGACATTGATGATGACGACGTTGGCAGCGTGCGGCCCCAAGGCCGGAAAGGTTTTCGACGAGGATTGGAAGACCCCGTACGGGACGGCTCCGTTCAGCCGGATCGCCGTGGCGGACTACGTGCCCGCCGTCAAGGCCGGCATCGAGGCCCAGAAGGCCGAAATCCGGGCGATCGTCGCGAATCCGGACGCTCCCACGTTCGAGAACACGATCGCGGCCTACGAGCGCTCCGGAAAGCTCCTCGCGAAAGTGTCCGGCGTGTTCTACAATCTTTCCGAATCCGACTCCACCCCGGCCATGCAGGCCGTCGAGGAGGAGATCACCCCGATCATGTCGGAGGCCGACGACGCCATCTTCATGGACGAAGGCTTCTTCGCCCGCGTGAAGGCGGTGTATGACGACATGTCCGGCCTGGACCGGGAGCAGCAGATGGTGACGACCAAGCTGTACCAGCGTTTCGAGCGCAACGGCGTGGGCCTGGATGCGGCCGGCAAGGCCCGTTTCGCGGAGATCAACTCCCGCCTCGCCGTCCTGAGCCAGAAGTTCGGCCAGAACCTCCTGGCGGAGAACAACGCGTTCCGGGACGCCATTGGCGTGACCGTGTCCGAGTATCCGGCCTTCATGACCACCTGCGAGGACAGGGCCCTGCGCGAGAAGGCCTTCAAGGCCTACTCCAACCGCTGCAACAACGGAAACGAGTACGACAACAACGCTATCGTCCTGGAAATCATGAAGCTCCGCACGGAGAAGGCGAACCTCCTGGGCTACAAGAACTCCGCCGAATACCTCCTCGCCGACAAGATGGCCGGTGACCCGGAGACGGTGGACGCGTTCCTGAAACCCATCATGGACGCTTCCATGCGGAAGGCCCGCGAGGAGATGGCCGACATGGAGGCCGTCGCCGGCCACGATATCGAGCCCTGGGACTGGTTCTACTATGCCGAGAAGGTCCGCGCCCTGAAGTATGACCTGGACGAGTCCGTCACCAAGCCCTACTTCCAGGCCGATTCCGTGTCCAAAGGCGTTTTCTTCGCCGCGAAGAAGGTCTATGGCGTGAACGTGGAACCCGCTCCCGAAGTGGAGGTCTATAACCCTGTGGTGAAGGCCTATAAGCTTACGGATGCCGACGGCTCGCTCCTGGGCATCTTCTACCAGGACTGGTTCTCCCGCGACACCAAGCGCGGCGGCGCCTGGATGAACAACTTCCGCGACCAGTACGTGGAGAACGGCGTGGACACGCGTCCGGTCATCGTGAACGTGTGCAATTTCGTCCCGCCCACGGAGGAGGTCCCCTCGATGCTCACCATCGACCAGGTCCAGACCGCCTTCCACGAGTTCGGACACGCCCTGCACGGTTTCCTCACGAAGTGCCGGTATCCGGACGTGAGCGGCACCTCCGTGAAGCGCGACTTCGTGGAGATGTTCTCCCAGTTCAACGAGAACTTCGCCTTCGAGCCGGAGATCCTCGCCGCCTATGCCAACGACTGGCGCACCGGCGAACCCATCCCGGCCGCCCTCGTGGAGAAGATCGGCAACTCGTTGAAATTCAACCAGGGATTCATGACCGGCGAGCTCTGCGCCGCCTCCATCCTGGACATGAAGTGGCATGAACTCACGCTGGACGACCTCGCCAACTTCACGGACGCCCAGTCCATCCGCGACTTCGAGACGAAGGTGTGCGGCGAGATGGGCCTCATCGACGAGATCATCCCGCGCTACCGCACGACCTACTTCAACCACATCTTCAACAGCGGCTACAGCGCCGGCTACTACAGCTACCTGTGGTCCGAGGTCCTGGACGTGGATGCCTGGGAGAAGTTCAAGGCCGATGGCGTCTTCAACCCCGCCACGGACAAGGCCTTCCGGGAAACCTTCCTCGAGAAGGGCGGTTCCGAGGAGCCGATGGTCCTCTTCCACCGCTTCATGGGTGAGGATCCGGATCCGGCAGCCCTGCTGCGCGCCCGGGGGCTGGAATAGTACGGCCTTCCGGTCCGGCACCTTCCGGCGATGTCCCGACCCCTCGGCACAAAGCGTCGTTCTATACTGAAATACGTGGCTTATCCAGGTTCTAAAGACCGGAAAAGCCACGTTATACGTGCTATATCGATTAATTCGTGGCCTTGAGGTCGGGTGCTGAAATCGTTGCAGGACTTTTCGTCTGAATTTCTTCGGTGGAACTAATGTCTCAGAAAAGACGGATGAACGCTTTGTCGTGGCTGGTCATGTCCTTGGCTGTATGATGCTGTCTAAAGACGAATCGACGGATATTGTCGTTAATCGCTTGTAAATCAAAAAATAAAGATGTGTTGGATTTGTCGGACGAAATAGATATCTTTGTCAAGTCGGAGTCCATTTATGAGGCATAGCCTCGGATGAATAGCTAAGTTCTTTTGAAAAGCCTTGATTTTTTGGCAGGACTATTTGAGCTTGGAACGAGAACGTGTTTTTTTTGGGGGGGGAAGTTTGATGGTTTGGTTATGTATTTATGTCCTTATTTATCTTATTTATCATAACTTGTCATGAAGGACAAACAAAAGACTTGTTTTATCTTGTTGTTATGTGGCTTGATGCCTTTGTCTTGTTTTCCAGATTGTCAATTTGAAAACGATTATACCGATTCAATCTCACGTCCTTTATCTTCTATAAAGCCTCTTTCTGATGCATTAGATGATTTGTATCTTTTAATGAGTGATATTGCATTAGATAGAACCAAGGCTGAAGTGGCGTGTTTTCCCTCAATAAAAAGCATAGCTGTTCTATCTTCGTCTTATACTCGCTCAGGAGATGGTATTAATTGTGATTCCCTCGCGTATTTGGTTAATTTTTCGGATAATCAAGGTTATGCTGTTTTGGGAACAGATTATGAAAGCGAGCCTGTTTATGCCTTATCTGAGAAAGGAGAACTTGATTTTGACAAACTAACAGATGTGTTGTTAGAAATAACCAGTGAGGATGTACATCAACGAAAAGATGAGGAAGATAGTTTTGAGTATTTATATGATTATATTGTCTCCTCAATATTATGTGATAGAAATCGAAAAGATAGGACTCCTAATCTTCCTCCGCCCCTTCCTCCTGTTTATGGTCCATGGACGAATTGTAGTGTAGTTTTGCCTCTTGTTCCTGTTAAATGGGGGCAGGGATATCCATTTAATCAATTTATGCCAGAAAGTGATACTCTTATAACCAGGCCAACATATAGAGGTCGTTGGCCGGTTGGATGTGTATCTGTTGCTGCTGCTCATTTGATGTACGGGACGAAGCATCCTGTATCTTTACCAGGGACAACCGGGTGTTTATGGAACGATGTCTCAATGGTCTCTGCTCTTATGACGGTTGAGTATTTTAACGCTTTTGATTATGATGAGTTTATAAATTCGGATCAAGTGCTTGTAACGGAGACTCAAGTTTCTGCCCTATCACAATCTTTGGCCACTATAGCAAGCGAGATACATTCAACCTTTAATCTATCGGGGCCTTCTACGACTGCGTATTATGCAGATTGTTTAAACTATCTTAAACAATTAGATCCGGACTATTATGGAAGTGCCTATTTTGCGAGCATGTCTGATACAACTTCTGTATATGGAATGCTTGATAGTGGTAAACCTATTTATTGTTTTGGACACCGTCCGAATATGTCCGTTGGACATGCTTGGATTATTGATGGTTATTTATATCGGTATCGATATGTTTATGACTATGCCAATCAGTTGCCTCCGGAAATCGACGATGGGCCTAATAGTCAGCCCAATAATAATATAGTATCAACTCAATATTCGCATTTGTTGCATATAAACTGGGGGTGGCAAGGGGTAAATGATGGTTATTATGCTTATTGTGCATATAATCTACAGGACAGGGTTGACATTGAAGAAATTACTGATTTTAATCCGGGCCTGAGTTATGGAAACACTGATTATACCGTGGATCACTATTATATTCATTACTAATTATCTGAGTTATGAAAAACCACGTTGCTTGTTATGCGATCGTATGGGGCATGGCTTTTGGAATCGGATGCGGAGAAACGGTTCCGACCGGAGGTGATGACCCGTCAGAGGTCTCTCTAGAGGAGGTATCTGCGATTTTGCAGGACGGGTGCTGGGTAGTCCGTTCAATGTCTACGGCCGGCGTTAAAACGCTTCTTCCCAATCTGTGCCTGTCTTTTGCCCAGGACGGTCGCTGCTTTTATTGCCCGGAGTCGGCTCTTCCTGAGATGCTTTCCTGGCAGATGATGGAATGTATATGGACGCAAAGTGTTTCAGCGATCTCTATCGGGCGGGAAATGTTTTCTGAAGCTCGGGTGAAAGATGGCGCTGTGGAACTGAGCGGTTCCGATATGCGGATCGTTCTGGAAAAGGATCCGGCCTCCACCGTCGTTTTTCAGCAAATGGTTTCCGTCTATACAAAGCCGAGTATATGGAATGGACAGGTTTTCCGTGAGGAGCCAGTCGAAGTGCTCTATGAGGGAGTGTGGTATACTTTTGAGGAGTTTTCTGAAATAGGTTTTGGGATTGGCGGTGATCTTGCTGAGCCCCAGATGCTGTTTCTTGAAAATGCTCCTGGACAGGGAATCGTGCTGTGGTATTCCGATTATTCCGAAGCCACGGTGGGGGACCGGTATTTTGTTCCCCATGTCGAGCGGCAGAAGTGGTCTTGGGAGCCTGAGGTTTCTATGTCATACGACCTATATGACGGATTCACCTTGCATTTCTTCTTCTCCGAAGGCGACTATCTCAGGACTGCGGCGGGCCTGGTGTTCAAACTGAACATTGTCCCGGAGGCGGAGTGGGACGATACGCTGTCAAGAATACGCGAGTATCTGGAAGAGCAGTATCCCGATTATGCCCTGCTCCGCGCCCGCGGACTGGAATAAAAGAAATATCGGGCAAAAGAACGACTCCTTGCCCGAATCAGGTTTGATAAAGAAGAAATCCGGGCAGAAACGAACGGTTTCGCCCGGATTTCTCTACTTGATGTAGCTCGTGAGCACCTTCATGCCGCCCTCGGCCGGGGTGAAGGTGACGCCGGTGGAGGTGGCGGGGATGAGGACGGTCTCGCCCTGGCGCAGGTCGATGACGTGGCCCTTGGTGGGGCCGCGGCGGCCTTCCTCGTCATAGACGGGCTCGGCGTCCGTGAGGGTGCCGCTGCCGGCAAGGCACATCACCACGAGGAAGGAATCGGTGCCTTCCAGGTTCTTCGTTACGGGCGCGTCCAGGTCGTAGATGCTGGTAGTGAAGTACTTGCAGGAAACGACCTCGTTCTCGGCGTCCTTGACCGGCGTGTAGGGCGTGCGGTACTCCGGATACACCTTGTAGTCGATGGCGTCCTTCGCGAGCTCCGTGTGGAGCTGGCGCGGCTTGCCGTCCAGGCCCAGCCGGCCATAGTCGTAGATGCGGTAGGTGATGTCGGAGGTCTGCTGGATCTCGGCGATGAAGCAGCCGCCGCAGATGGCGTGGATGCGCCCCGCCGGGAGGAAGAACACATCGCCGGGATGGACGTCGTGACGGGCCAGCACCTCGGTGATGGTGCCGTCGGCCACACGCTTTTCATATTCCCCGGGGGTGATTTCCTCGGTCATGCCGGCGAGAAGATGGGCTCCCGGTTCGGCGGCGACGACATACCACATCTCGGTCTTTCCCTTGGAGCCGTTGTGCCGCACGGCGGCCAGTTCGTCATCGGGATGGACCTGGATGGACAGGTCCGTGAGTGCGTCGATGAACTTGATCAGGAGCGGGAACTCGTCGCCCGTGTTGGCATACACATGCTCGCCCACGAGCGCTCCCTTGTACTCTTTCACAAGCTCCGCGATGGTACGGCCCTTCAGGGCACCGTTCGCCACCACGGATTCGTTTCCTTTCACGCCGGAAAGCTCCCAGCTTTCGCCGATATGCTCCTGCGTGGTCTCGATTCCCTTATAAGGGGCTATTTTCTCTCCACCCCAGACAATGGTCTTGAAGATGGGTTCAAATTTCAGAGGATACATCGTCTAAGCATCTAATTGGGCCAGCGCAAAGTCGTATGCGCCGACGGAAATGGCCTTGGAGGCGCCGATCTTGGAAATCATCACGCCGATGCGCTTCTGCGGGTCGTAGGTGACGGTCTTGTCGGAACCATAGACCTTGAGCTTGCGGGCGCTGCCCTTGGCGAAGGCGGCGAATTCGGCCGCGTTGTCCAGGTTGTACACCTTCATCTGCACCTTCTGCAGGGTGTCGCCGGACAGGGTGCGGACCGTGCCGCGGAGGGCTTCCAGCAGGCTGGGCATGAAATACTTCTTGGACGCGGTGATGCCGCCGCCGATGACGATGAGACCGTCCATCAGCTGGGCGGCGAGCGCTATCGCATTGCCCGCGACGGTGCCCATCTCGGCGAAGGCGGCCTTGGCGGCCTCCGGGTTGCCGGGACGCTTGCCCTCGGCGATGTCAAAGATGTCCTTCGGGGTGAGGGAAGGGTCGTTCACGCCGGAACGTTCCGCATACACGCGCTTGACGGCGCGGACGGCCACGCCGTCCTCCACGATGACGTCCTGGATGCGGCTGTGCGGGAGGCAGTAGGTCTCCACGCAGGAGTTGTCGCCGCGGTTCAGCTGGCCGTTGATGACACAGCCGATGCCGAAGCCCGTGCCGAAAGTATAGCCGATGAGGTTGTGGTAACGCTTGGCGCTGCCCATCGCCTCGAGTTTCTCGTTGACGGCCGGCAGGACGCCGCCGAGGGCTTCGCCGTAGGCGTACAGGTCGCCGTCGTTGTTGATGAACACAGGCACGCCGAACTTCTCCTGGAGGAACGGACCCAGGGCCACACCGTCCCGGAAGGACGGGAAGTTGGGCAGGTAACCGCCGATGATGCCGTTCGGATAGTCGGCCGGTCCGGGGAAGGCGAAGCTGATGGCGACGGGCTTTTCGCCGCCCAGGGTGTTCATCACGGACTCGAACCCGACGACCATCGTCTTCAGGCACAGGTCCAGGTCATTGGCATTGGCAGGGAGCGTGATCGGCTCGCCCACATACTCTTCGCCCTTCATCGCGCCG
>JAFUDV010000002.1 GCA_017464245.1 Bacteroidales bacterium
AGCGGTGAGGATCCACCTCTTCCCATTCCGAACAGAGAAGTTAAGCTCACCCGCGCCGATGGTACTGACCCACCAGTTGGGAGAGTAGGTCGCCGCCGTTCTTCGGGAGCCCGATCGTCGAAAGACGGTCGGGCTTCTTCGGATGGGAGGTGAGGACTGCAATAAGGCCGATGAAATGTCGGGGGAAATGCTTACATTTGTAAGAATCGACAAGTTCTTGCATCTATGAAAAAAGCATTTCTCTTCCTCTCCGCCCTCCTTGCCGCCGCCCTTCCGGCGATGGCCGACGAAGGAATGTGGCTTCCGTCCCTGATTTCCCAGCGGATCGGCGACATGCAGGCCAAAGGCTTCCGACTCACCGCCGAAGATGTGTACAGTGTGAACCAGGCCTCGCTCAAGGACGCCGTCGTCCTGTTCGGCGGCGGGTGTACGGGTGAACTGGTCTCGGACGAAGGGCTTCTCCTGACGAACCATCACTGCGGCTACAGCTATATCCAGCGCCACAGCAGCGTGGAGCACGACTATCTGAAGGATGGCTTCTGGGCCATGAACCGGGACGAAGAACTCCCCAACAAGGGATTGACAGTCAGTTTCCTGGACCATATGGACGAAGTGACGGACCTGGTCCTCAAAGGATATGAGCCCGGAATGACCGAGGCGCAGCGCGATTCCGTCGTGAAGGTCAATTCCGACCGGCTGGTCCGCGAATCGACAGATCCGGACAAGGGGCTCAAGGCCAATGTGGAAGCCCTTTTCTACGGGAACCGGTATTATCTGTTTGTCTTCCGGGTGTACCGCGATGTCCGCCTGGTAGGCGCTCCGCCGTCCTCCATCGGCAAGTTCGGCGGCGATACCGACAACTGGATGTGGCCCCGTCATACCGGTGACTTCTCCATCTTCCGGGTCTATGCCGACAAGGACAACAACCCGGCCGACTACTCCCCGGACAATGTCCCGTATCGTCCCCGGAAGTTCTTCAAAATCTCCCGCAAGGGCGTGCAGGAAGGCGATTTCACCTTCGTGTACGGTTGCCCCGGGAGCACGCAGGAGTATGTGATGTCCGACCAGGTCCGCTATGTCGCCGAGCAGTCCGACCCGCAGAAGATCGCCCTCCGCACCCAGCGCCTGGACATCCAGAAGAAGTACATGTCGGCCTCCCAGGCCGTCCGCATCCAGTATTCCTCCAAGAATGCCTCCGTGGCCAATGCCTGGAAGAAATGGCAGGGCGAGGAGAAGGGAATCAGGCGGATGCGCACCGTCGCTTCCAAACTCGCCTACGAACAGCGGTTCCGCGAATGGGCCCGGGGAACCCGCTACGAAGGGATTGTCGATGAACTCGGCGAAATCTATGCCCGCCGGAATCCGACCTACCTCGCCTACGAGTATTACAACGAAGCCGTCCGCACCATCGAACTCCTCTCGTTCGCCTCTGCCGTCCAGTCCCGCCTCCGGGCCGGCACCCCCACGGAGGATCTCATCGACAGTTTCTACAAGGACTATTACCAGCCCATCGACGAAGAAACCTTCGTGGCTATGATGACCTCCTTCGACCGGAATGTTCCCGAGCGATTCAAGCCGGACTGGTTCCGCGAGCAGCTGGCGAAGTATGGTTCCGTAGCGGCCTGGAAAGATGATCTGTATGCCCATAGCCTCTTTATCGACCGGGAGAAGGTCGCCGCGCTCCGCAGCGTGGACGAGGTGGCCGGCGACCCCGCCATTGAAATGTACGACGCCTTCCTGGCCTGGTACCGGAAGGACCTGTATCCCGTCATCCAGGAAACCGGCGCCGCCCTCCGCGTGGCGAACCGGACCTATATGCAGGGGCAGATGGATTTCGAACCGCAGCGGGATTTCTATCCGGACGCGAACCTGACCCTCCGCATCGCCTATGGGCAGGTGAAGGGATACAGCCCCTATGACGGCGCCTACTACTATCCCGTCTCCACCCTCAAGGGCATCATCGAGAAGGACAATCCGGACATCTTCGATTACAACATTCCCCAGGTTCTCCGCGACATCTACGCACAGGGCGGCCATGACGGCCAGCCCGTCTGCTTCCTCGCCACGAACCATACGACCGGCGGCAACTCCGGCAGTCCCGTCATCAACGCCGACGGCGACCTCATCGGCATCAACTTCGACCGCGTGTGGGAGGGAACGATGAGCGACATCGCCTTCAATCCCGACATATGTCGCAATATTTCCTTGGATATCAGATATTTACTCTTCGTTGTGGACCAGGTGGGCCATGCCTCCTATCTCTTCGATGAAATGTCCTTTGCCGATTAATGCCCATGAAAACCATCCGAATCCTCCTTCCCGCCCTGCTGGTCCTCGCGCTGACGGCCCCGGACGCATCGGCCCGTAAAGAAAAGAAAAAGGCTTATGCCCACACCGTGACGGAGATCCCTGCGGTGCAGAAGACTGTCATCCCCGTGGAGACCGCCCACACCCAGCTGGTCCTCCTGGTCCAGGACAACGGTGTCCTCCAGACCCTCCATTACGGCGCCCGGATCGCCGATCCCGGCGCTTTCCGGGACTTCCGCACCTATCGTTCCCATGACAACGGAGACGGCCCGATGACCTATCCCACGGCGGGCGGCCGCTATGTCGGGGAACCCGCCCTCCATGTGAAGTATGCCGATGGCTACCACAACACGGAACTCTACTATGCCAGCCATGAGGTCCGTTCCCATGGCGACGTGGTTACGACGGAAATCCGCCTGAAAGACTTCGTTACCCTCCTGGAAGTCAAACTGGTGTACGATGCGTACCAGAAAGAGGACGTCATCCTCGCCCATACGGAGATCCTGAATGGGGGCAAGCAGCCGGTGGAGCTGCTGAACTACGCTTCCGGCGCCCTGTCCCTGGATGCCGACCGGTATTACCTCACGCATTTCCACGGCGGCTGGGCCGACGAGATGCAGATCGACGGGGAACTGCTCAAGCACGATACCAAGGTCATCGAATCCCGCCGCGGTACGCAGGTCACCCAGTGCAGCAATCCCTCCTTCCTGGTGAGCCTGGATGCGGACCGCCTGCAGGAATCCACCGGGGAAGTGGTCGCCGGCGCACTTGCCTGGAGCGGAAACTTCCGCCTCTCTTTCGAGAAGGACGAATCCGGGCGCCTGACCATCCTTTCGGGCATCAGCCCGTACGCCTCGGCCTATACGCTGGCCGCGGGGCAGACCTTCGTCACCCCGGAGTTCATCTATACGTTCTCGCAGCGGGGTGCCGGCCAGGCTTCCCGGAACCTCCATGCATGGGCCCGGAACTACGGCGTCTATGGTGGGGGACAGGTGAATCCCACTCTCCTGAACAGCTGGGAGGGCGCCTATTTCACTTTCACGACGGAGACGCTGCTCCGGATGATCGACGATGCTGCGGCGATGGGCCTAGAGATGTTCGTCCTGGATGACGGCTGGTTCGCGAAGGACTATCCCCGCAACGGGGACGATGCCGGCCTGGGAGACTGGGAGGTCAATACCGCCAAACTTCCGGAAGGAATTGATTATGTGGCGTCCTATGCCCATGAAAAGGGTCTCAGGTTCGGGATCTGGATCGAGCCGGAGATGGTGAATCCCCAGAGCAACCTGGCCCATGCGCATCCCGAGTGGGTAGTCCAGAGCCCCGGACGGGAGATCTACCAGAGCCGGAACCAGTGGGTGCTGGACCTCAGCAACCCGGCCGTGCAGGATTTCGTGTACGAAATCTTCGACAACACGATGCAGCTCTCGGACAAGATCGACTACATCAAGTGGGACTGCAACCGGATCGTGGCCAATGCGGGCAGCGAGTACCTGGGAAAGGACCAGGACCGCTTCTTCGTGGACTATGCGCAGGGCATCTACAACATCATGCGCCGCCTGCGTGAGAAATACCCCGACACCATCGTCCAGTGCTGCTCTTCCGGCGGAGGACGGGTGGATTACGGCGCCCTGAAGTATTTCAACGAGATCTGGACCAGCGACAATACGGACGCTTTTACGCGGGCGTATATCCAGTATGCGACGAACCTCATCTATCCCGCCTGCATCATGGCTTCCCACGTGTCCGCGGTGCCGAACCACCAGACCGGCAACGTGACGCCGCTGAAGTTCCGCTTCGACATCGCCTGCTCCGGCCGGCTGGGCATGGAACTCCAGCCCAGGAACCTGACGGAAGGGGAGCGCGCCCTGGCGGACCGCTGCATCCGGTCCTACAGGCAGTACCGCGACCTGGTGTTCACCGGGGACGTTTACCGCCTCGCCTCACCGTATGAGGGAGATTACTATGCGCTGATGTATGTATCACAGGACCGGCGCCGTGCGGTGGTCTTCACCTACTGCCTCAAGTATCAGAACCGCGCAGTCGGTGCCCATGTCATCCGGATGGACGGCCTGGATCCGGACCGGAAGTACAAAGTCACGGAGCTGAATGTGGACCGTTCCTCCTGGTGGGGATCCGGCAAGGCCCACGGCGGCGACTTCCTGATGAACGGAGGGTTCAACCCGTCCCTTCTCAAGACCTTCGACAGTGCCGTCTTCTATCTGGAAGCGGATTAAGTGTAAAGACCTCCGTTGACGGAGATGCATTCGCCCGTGATGTAGGAAGCATCCGGCGAGGCAAGGAAAGCGACGGCGGCAGCGACCTCTTCCGGTCGTCCGAAACGGGCGGCCGGAATGTCTTTTTTCAGGGTGGCCTCGTCCAGTCCTTCGGTCATGTCCGTAGTGATGAAGCCGGGGGCTACGGCATTGACCGTCACCTTCTTCCGGGCGACTTCCTGCGCCAGGGCCTTGGTGGCGGCGATGATGCCGCCTTTGGCGGCGGAGTAATTGGCCTGACCCGGAAGGCCCTTGATTCCGCTCAGGGACGCGACGTTCACGATCCGTCCGTACTTGTGCAGCACCATCGGCTGCAGGACGGCCTGCGTGACATGGAAGAAGCTGTTCAGGTTCGTGTCGATGACGGAGGCCCATTCCCCGGCATCCATGAAGACCATCAGGTTGTCCCGCCGGATGCCGGCATTGTTCACCAGCACCTCGATGTACGTGTCCGGATGCGCCGCCTGCCATCCGCCGATGGCGGACCGGACGGCTTCGGAATCCGAGATGTCGAACCGGAGCAGTTCTCCGGCTCCGCCGATGGCTTCCAGCGTTTCGCGGGCGGCCGTTTCGTTGGAAACGTAGTTGATGAGGACGTGGTAGCCCATGGAGGCGAGGCGGAGGACGACGGCGCGGCCGATGCCGCGGCTGCCGCCGGTGACGAGTGCGGTTTTCATCTTTCGAGGATATGGTTCAAGGTGGATTCGCCGAGGATTTCCCGGCAGGTGACGAGTGCGGTTTCGGACACGCCCAGGACCCCGTGCAGGCCGCAGTTCTGGCCGGTCAGGTAGAGCCCCGGGACGGGCGTCCGGGGAGGGACATAGCAGGTGGCGTCTTTTTTACGGATGCCGAAGGCGGTTCCGCCGGGCGTTCCGGTATAGCGCTCCCAGGTCGCCGGCGTGCTGGTCCAGTATTGTTCCACGGCCGGTTCCAGTCCCGGAACCCGGCGGATCAGGCTGTCCGCCAGGGCGTTCCGGTCGGGGACCTGTCTCTCGCTGAAAGTGAGAAGGTCCGCGCTCCGGGCGAAGCCCTTTCCGTCCGGATTCCCATAGTGAAGCATCAGGTTGCCGTCGTAAACCGTGCTCCATCCCTTATAGGGAAGCGTTTCCGGGCGCAACTTGCAGTAAACCGTGAAGATGCCGGGGCCGTTTTCCAGGGCATGCAGCCGGTGAAGGTATGAGGGACGGACATGGCCTTTGAACAGCGCGAAGGTGTTTCGCGGGTGGATGTCGGAGATGACCGTCCCTTCGTAGGAACTTCCGTCCTTGCACAGGACCCGTCCCGGTTCGATGGCGGTCACTTCGCAGTCGGTCCGGAGGGAACCGTTGATCTGGGCGGCCAGGCACCGGACGATCAGGTCGCCCGCCGGAAGCCGCCAGGCCCCTTTCTTGAAAGGTTCCATCACGTGAAGGTACTCATCCATCGTCACATCCCCGTCTGGGGAAGACAGTCGGAGCGCATTCCCGAGCGGGTAGGAAAGGTCGGAAAGCCGGTGCGAAACACCGTCCAGGACGATTTCGTCAGGCTCTTCCACCTGCTCCCAGGGAAGGTCCATCAGCCCCAGCGGGCGGAAGATCCGCTCCAGCGGGCCGCCTTCCTCCAGGCCGGCCACGGAGTGGAATCCGGTGTCGAACCGGAGCCCTTCGCGGACGAAGGTCTGGAGACAGCCGCCGGGCTGCGCGGCTTTTTCCAAGACGGTCACGTGGTAACCCGCCCGGGACAGGAGCGCACCCGAGAGAAGACCGCCGAGGCCGGAACCGATGATGACGGCCTCAGACATTCCGGACGATGAGGGTGGAGTTGGTCCCGCCGAAGCCGAAGGAGTTGGACAGGAAGGTATCGAACGGACGCTCAATGGTTTCCGCGGGAATCCAGAGTTTCTCCGAATCCTCGTCGGGATGCTCGAAATTGATGTTGCCGGCGATGAAGCCGCCCTTCATCATCAGGATGGAATAGACGATCTCGCTGGCGCCGGCCATCCACATTTCGTGACCGGTCTGGCTTTTGGTGGACGTGACCGGGACCGTCTTTTCACCGAACACGCGGGCGATGGCCTTGGCCTCGTTCGCGTCGCCCACGTGGGTGGATGTCGCATGGGCATTGACATAACCGATCTCACGGAGGTCGATGCCGGCGCGCCGGATGGCCATCTCCAGGGAGCGGGCCGGGCCGTCCACGTTGGGGGTGGAAATGTGGTCGCCGTTCGCGGAGAAGCCGTAGCCGAGGACCTCGGCGAAGATGGGTGCACCCCGGCGGACAGCCGATTCGTAGCTCTCCAGGATGACAGTCGCCGCACCGCCGCCCGGCACGAGGCCGTCCCGGTCGCGGTCGAAGGGACGGCTCGCCTTCGTGGGCTCGTCTTCCCGCGTGGAGAAGGCGGAAATGCCGTCGAACGAGCCGGTTGCAGCGGGGTTGACTTCCTGCGCACCTCCGCACACGACCATCTCCTGCAGTCCGTTCTGGATGAGCAGGGCACCCAGGCCGATGGCGTGCGATCCGCTGGCGCAGGCGCCGGAAACGGTGAGATTGATGCCTTTCAGGTGGAAGATGACCCCCAGGTTCATCGTCACGGTGGAATTCATGGACTGGAAGATGGCCCCGGAGCCGCACAGCATCGTGTCCTTCTTCTCCACGATCTTGGAGATGGACTTGTACACGGCGTCGGCCGTGGAATCATTTCCGTACAGGAGACCGACTTCATGGCTGTCCAGCCAGTCCTGGTCGATGCCGGCCTGCTTCAGGGCATCCCGCGTGGCGCAGTAGGCATACTGGGCCGGTTCGGGCATATAGACCCTCAGGGGGCGGGGGAGTTCCTTCTTGAGGTCGGGCAGGGGCAGACTGGCGGTCAGCCCCGACCGGAACCCGAGTTCCTTCCGGACCGGATCCAGCACGATGCCGGACTTACCTGTATAGAGGGCGTTCCGCACCTCTTCCAAGGTCGTGCCCAGGCACGACCAGATTCCCATTCCCGTGATGACGACTCTCTGCATGGCGTTTCTCTAATTCCTGCAAATTTACGGTTTTTTTTGTCTATATTTGCGGGTACAACGAAACGAACTTGACAGATGAAGGTTATGAAATTCGGCGGGACCTCCGTGGGGACCGCCGGCCGTATGCAGCATGTGGCGGAACTGGTGGCCGCCGCCGGACAGAACCTCGTCGTGCTGTCCGCCATGTCCGGCACCACGAACACGCTCGTGGAAATCGCCGGTTACCTGTACAACCACAATTCCGAGGGGGCGAGGGACACCATCAGCCGCCTGGAAGGGAAGTATCTGAAAGTCATCAAGGAACTCTACTCCACCGAGGAATATGCGGAGAAGGCCCGGGCGTTTGTCCATGAGACCTTCGCCTTCCTGGGCACCTTCGCCAAGCAGCTGTTCGGTCCGGTCCAGGAAAAGATCATCCTCGCCCAGGGTGAACTCCTGTCCACCCATCTGATGTACTGGTACATGCAGGAGAAGGGCATCGGCGTGGAACTGCTGCCGGCCCTTGACTTCATGAGGACCGACGTCCAGGGAGAACCCGATCCCGAATACATCCGGGAACATCTGTCCCGGCTCATCGCGGAGCATCCCGACGCGCAGCTGTACCTGACCCAGGGCTACATCTGCCGGAATGCCCATGACGAGGTGGACAACCTCCAGCGGGGCGGGTCCGACTATACGGCCTCGCTCGTGGGGGCGGCCCTCGACGCGGAGGAAATCCAGATCTGGACCGACATTGACGGCATGCACAACAACGATCCCCGCATCGTCAAGGATACGGAAGCGGTCCGGCACCTCCATTTCGAGGAGGCGGCCGAGCTTGCGTATTTCGGCGCGAAGATCCTGCATCCGACCTGCATCCAGCCGGCCCGCTATGCCAACATCCCGGTCCGCCTGCTGAACACGATGGAGCCGGAAGCGCCCGGCACCCTGATCAACAACGTTCCCGAGCCCGGCACCATCAAGGCCGTGGCCGCGAAAGACAACATCGTCGCCATCAAGATCAAGTCTTCCCGGATGCTTCTTGCGCATGGTTTCCTACGCAAAGTGTTCGAAATCTTCGAGAGTTACCGCACGCCCATCGATATGATCTGCACCTCCGAGGTGGGCGTTTCCATGTCCATCGACGACACCCGCTACCTCGGCGAAATCGTCCATGACCTGAAGAAGTACGGGACCGTCACCGTGGATCTGGACATGTGCATCATCTGCGTGGTGGGCGACATGGACTGGGAGAACGTGGGCTTCGAGTCCAAGGCCCTCAGCGCCATGAAGGACATCCCCGTGCGGATGGTCTCCTACGGCGGCAGCAACTACAACATCTCCTTCCTGGTCAAGGAGGAAGACAAGGAATCGTCCCTCAAAGCCCTCAGCGCCAGCCTGTTCGCGAAATGATGAAGGGCGTTTTCCCGACAGGGGAATTCGCGGACCGGAAGACACCTTTCTACTTCTACGACCTTCCCTTGCTGGAGCGGACGCTGGATGCGGTCCGCAGCGAACTGAAGGACCGGCCCCTCTGGCAGGTCCACTATGCCGTCAAGGCCAATGCCAACCCGGAGATCCTGCGCCGGATCGCCGCGGCGGGCTTCGGCGCCGACTGCGTGAGCGGCGGCGAAGTGCGCATGGCATACGAGGCCGGCTTCGCCCCTTCCACCATCGTGTATGCGGGTGTTGGCAAGAGCGACGGGGAAATCCAGTATGCCCTGGACCTCGGGATCGCCCGTTTCAACGTGGAATCCTCCGCCGAACTGCTGGTCATCGAGGAGTTGGCGGCGAAGATGGGGAAGACCGCCCCCGTAAGCCTCCGGGTCAATCCCGACATCGGCGCCCATACCCATGCCAACATCACGACCGGCCTGGCCGAGAACAAGTTCGGCATCTACCACGGCGTCCTGCCCGAGGTGATCCGGCTGGCCCTGGGATGCCCGCATGTCGCGTTCAAGGGCCTGCATTTCCACATCGGCTCCCAGATTCTGGACATGTCGGACTTCGTGGCCCTGTGCAACCGGATCAACGGCTTGACGGACAGCCTGGAACGCCAGGGACTCCCCGTCGGCGACCTCAACGTGGGCGGCGGCCTGGGCATCAACTACGAGCATCCGAACCATCTGCCCGTGGCGGATTTCAAGGCCTATTTCGACACCTTCAAGCGGCATCTCCGCCTCCGTTACGGACAGGCGCTCCACTTCGAGCTGGGCCGGAGCCTCGTCGCCCCGTGCGGGACGCTCATCTGCCGTGTGCTGTACGTGAAACAGGGAACGACGCGCCAGTTCGCCATCGTGGACGGCAGCATGACGGAACTGATCCGTCCCGCCCTGTACCATGCCTACCACCGCATCGAGAACCTGACCTCCGACGAGCCTGAACAGCTGTACGACGTGGTGGGACCGGTGTGCGAAAGTTCGGATGTTTTCTCCAAGGGCGTTTCGCTGGACGCCTGCCGGCGGGGCGATTTCATCGCCATCCGCAGCGCCGGCGCCTACGGCGAGTCCATGGCCTCCACCTACAACGGGAGGCCGCTCCCGGGGGCTTTCTTCTTTGAATAAACCGGATTAATCCGTAACTTTGTCCCCTTATGAAAACGAAAGTGAATCTCACAGGGGACAAGGGACGGATTTCCGCCATTCTGCAGCGGCCGAAACTCGCCGAGGGACAGAAATGCCCTCTGGTCATCCTGATGCATGGTTTCATGTCCAACAAGGCCCTGCAGCCCCTCAAGGGCATTGCAAAGGCTTTGGAGGTCGAGGGCATCGCTTCGCTGCGGTTCGACTTCGACGGCCATGGACGCAGCGAAGGCCGTTTCCAGGATATGACGGTCCTGACGGAAATCGCGGACGCAAAGGCCGTGTGGGCCTATGCGGAATCGCTGGATTTCGTGTCCAAGATCGCTCTCCTTGGCCATTCCCAGGGCGGCGTCGTCGCCGGCATGCTGGCCGGGGAACTGGGCGCCTCCGAGGTGGCGGCCCTCGTGCAGTTGAGCCCTGCTGCCGTCCTGAAGGACGATGCGCTGAGCGGCGTGCTCATGGGCAAGCACTATGATCCTTCGAACCCGCCCGAGACCCTGTCGGTTCTCTTCCACAAGGTGGGCCGGGGTTATTTCAAAGTGGCCCGGACGCTTCCCATCTACGAGACTTCTGCGAAGTACGATGGTCCCGTGTGCCTGATCCATGGGACCGACGACCGCATCGTCCCTTACCGCTACAGCGAGCAGTATGACGCCGTGTACAAGGACAGCGTCCTGCATCTGCTGGAGGGGGAGAACCATATCCTGAGCCGCCAGCGGGGCAAAGTCATCGTCCTGTCCGTGGAATTCCTGAAAGACAAACTGTCATGAACCTGTTTCCCGACATCGAAAAGGCCTATACGAAGGAGCGGCTTTCCGCCCGCGAGGCCCAGCGTCTCGCGCAGTACATCGCCTTCGGCCCGGTCATCTTCCAGGCGAGCCGCCTGATGGTTAAGTTCGGTATCCTGGATCGGCTTCGTGACCGCGACATGACCCTGCAGGAAGTCGCCGCGGCGGCCGGCCTGTCGGAGTATGCAGCCCAGGTGCTCCTGGAGGCGGGCCTGTCCATCGGCACCGTCCTCATCGACACGAAAACCGACCGCTATTCCATCTCCAAGACGGGCTGGTTCCTCCTGAACGACCCGGCGACCCGGGTGGACATGGACTTCAACCACGACGTCAATTACGAGGGATTCTTCCATCTGGAGGAGGCGCTGCTGGAAGGACGTCCGGCCGGCCTGGCGCATTTCGGCCCCTGGCCCACGCTCTACGAAGGACTGTCCTCCCTGCCGGAGCAGGTGCAGAAGAGCTGGTTCGGTTTCGACCACTTCTACTCGGACCATTCCTTTGACGAGGCCCTGCCCATCGTCTTCCGGTATCATCCGCGGCGGATCATGGACGTGGGCGGCAATACGGGCCGATGGGCGCTCCGCTGCGTGGAGTACGATCCCGAGGTGGAGGTGACCATCGTGGACCTTCCCCAGCAGATTGCGATGATGCGGAAGCAGACGGCCGGAAAGCCGGGCGCGGACCGCATCGGCGCCCACCCGATGGACATGCTGGACCCTTCTGCCGAATTCCCGGCGGCGCTGCGCCCAGACCTTATCTGGATGAGCCAGTTCCTGGACTGCTTCAGCGAGCCGCAGATCCTGAGCATCCTGCAGCGGGCAGCGAAAGTGATGGGTCCGGATTCCCGTCTGGCCATCATGGAAACCTTCTGGGACCGGCAGCGTTTCGAGCCGGCGTCCTTCTGCCTCACGATGACGAGCCTGTATTTCACGGTGATGGCGAACGGCAATTCCAAGATGTACCATTCGGACGACATGACCCGCCTGGTGGAGGATGCCGGCCTCGCGGTGGAGGAGATCCACGATGGACTGGGACAGGGACACAGCATTATGATTTGTAAACGTAAGTAATATGGATATCAACGAGATACAAGAGAAAGTCAATGCCTTCCTCGTGGATGAGCTGGAGATTGACGAAAGCAAGATCGAGGACGGAGCGCGCCTGAAGGAGGACCTCGGTATCGACAGCCTGGAAGTCGTGGACGTCATCGTCCTGGTGGATGACGAGTTCGGTTTCAAGATGCGTCCCGAGCAGTTCAAGGACCTGAAGACCTACGGCGAATTCTGCCGGTTCATCGAATCGCGGGTTGGCTGACCGGAAACATACGGCCTGGCAGGGTTCCACGGACGGAACGCCCTGGATGCAGCGGACGCTCATCCGGCTTTTCCGCGTCCTTCCCCTGGGCGTGCTGTACGGCTGTATGGCGCTGGTCGTCCCGTTCTACATGCTTTTCGGAAAAGGATTCCGGGCCTCGTACCGGTTCTTCCGGCAGCGGATGGGATATGGCGCACTGAAGTCGTTCTGGCGTGTCTATCGGAACGAATATGCCTTCGGGAAAGTGGTCCTGGACCGTTTTGCGGCTTTCGCCGGCAAGCAGTTCCGGATGAACGTGCCGCGGATGGACCTGTTCGACCGGCTGTGCGAAGCTCCGGGTGGATTCGTCCAGTTGAGTTCCCATGTGGGCTGTTACGAGATGGTCGGCTATACCCTCCATTCTCCCAAGCGGTTGAACGCCCTGGTATATGGCGGGGAAACCGCCACCGTGATGGAGAACCGCGCCCATCTGTTCGGGCAGACCAATGTCCGGATGGTGCCCGTGTCGGAGGACCTCTCGCATGTCTTCCTCCTGAACAACGCCCTGGCCGACGGCGAGATCGCCAGCCTGCCCGGGGACCGGATGTTCGGGTCGCAGAAGACGGTGGAGTGCCTGTTCTTCGGCGAGAAGGCGAAGTTCCCGGCCGGCCCGTTCCTGCTGGCCGTCCAGCGCGGCGTCCCGGTGCTGACGGTCTTCGCCATGAAGGAAGGAAGGCGGGATTACAAGGTCCTCCTGGATGTGGAAAACGCCCCGGAGGGCGCTTCCAAGCAGGAAAAGATCCAGTTCCTGGCCGATGCGTACGCCGCCCGGCTGGAGGAAGTGGTCCGCCTGTATCCCGACCAGTGGTATAACTTTTACGATTTCTGGAAATGACGTCCTTTGCCGATATCGACATCCTCGGGATCCTTCCCCAGCGGGAACCGTTCCTCTTCGTGGACCGGCTCCTGCATTACGACGACCGGGAGACCCGGACGGCTTTTACGGTGCCGGAAGGGCATTTGCTGGTGGAGGACGGCCTCCTGTCGGCCTCCGGTGTCCTGGAGAACATGGCGCAGTCCAGCGCAGCCCGGATCGGCTATCTGAACAAGTATATCCTCCATGTCCCGGTGCGGGTGGGCTATATCGGCGCCATCCGGAAGTTCCGGGTGAACCGGCTACCGGCCGTCGGGGAAACGCTCGAGACCTCCGTCTTCCTCCGGGAGGACGTCTTCGGGATTTCCCTCGCGGATGCCGTGGTCCGGGTAGGGGAGGAAGTCATTGCGGAGGCGTCCCTAAAGACGGCCCTCGGCGAAAAGGAGGCGGAATGAGGAAAGTCGTCTGCCTGGGAGAAAGCATCCTGTCGCCCCTGGGGCTCACCGTGGAGGAGAACTTCTCGGCGGTGTGTCGCGGCATTTCCGCCCTACGGCGCTATGAGGGCATGTTCGGGGTGAAAGAGCCTTTCATCGCTTCTTTGATGGACCGTCCTGCCTTGACGGCCGATGGACATACCTTTTTCGATTCCCTCATCATCGAGGCTGCGCGGCGGGCGGTGGAGGCGGCGGGCATCGACCCGGCCAGTCCCCGGGCCGCCTTCGTCCTCTCTTCCATCAAGGGCAACATAGAATATATTGGAACGCAGGATGTTACACTGGCTGCATCGGCCCGGCGACTCGCGAATGCCTTCGGGAATCCGAATCCGGCCGTGGTCGTTTCCAACGCCTGCATCTCCGGCCTTGCGGCCCTGTTGCAGGGGAGGCGGATCCTCCTCGGAGGCGGTTTCGACCACGTGGTCGTCGTGGGTTGCGAGGTCCAGTCCCGTTTCATCGTCACAGGCTTCCAGTCGCTGAAAGCCCTGTCCGAAGCGCCCTGCAAGCCCTTTGATGCAGCCCGGGATGGACTCAACCTGGGCGAGGCGGCGGCCGCCGTGGTGCTGGGCTTCGGAGACTCCGGCTGGGAGCTCGTGGACGGGGCCGTCCGCAATGATGCGAACCATATCTCCGGTCCTTCCCGGACGGGCGAGGGCAGCTACAAGGCGCTCCGCCAGGTGCTCCGCCATATTGCTCCGGAGGAACTGGCCGTTGTCAATGTCCATGGGACAGCCACCCTCTACAATGACGAGATGGAGGCCATCGCCCTCGACCGGGCCGGTCTCCTGGATGTGCCCGTCAATGCCCTGAAGGGCGTCTTCGGCCATACGATGGGGGCGGCCGGCATCCTGGAGTCCATCCTGTCCATGCACGCGGTGGATGAAGGCATCGTCCTGCCTACCCGGGGCTTCTCCGAACTGGGCGTCAGCCGCCCGGTGCGGGTGTCGCCGGAGGCGGGTCGGACCGACAAGCGCGCTTTCGTGAAACTCCTCTCCGGTTTCGGCGGGGTGAACGGGGCGCTTCTGTTCAGAAAAGGAGGTGCGGCATGCTGACCATCAAGCAGTTCGCTTCGATTCCTGCCGGTACGGACCTGACGGCCCTGTACCGGGCTGCGGTAGGGGATTACCCCAAGTTTTTCAAGATGGATACGGCCTGCAAGCTGGGATTCCTCCTGGCTGAGCAACTTGCCGACGAACCTCGGTTCGTTCCCCGCGAGGACCGCGCGGTGCTCATGTTCAGCACCTGCGGCTGCCTGTGCAATGACCTTCATTACGAGGAGACGGTGAAGGATTTCCCTTCGCCCGCCCTCTTTGTCTATACCCTTCCCAACATCATCACCGGCGAGATTGCCATCCGGAACAAGTACGAGGGGGAAACCTCGGCCTATGTCCTGGAGCGCTTCGACCCGGCGCAGTTTGCGGCCCTGGTAGAGCAGGCCTTCCAGGACGGGGTGACCGGATCGGCCCTGTGCGGCTGGGTCGATGCCCGCTCGGAGGGCGACTTCACGGCCTTCGCCTTCCTGGTGGAGCGGGACGGGAACGGATTGGAATTCAGCGTAGAAACATATATGGAACAACTCATTGAAGAAATCAAGCTCAAACTGATCGATGCCCTGAACCTGGACGGGATGACCCCGGCCGACATCGACAATGACGCGCCCCTGTTCGGGGACGAAGGCCTCGGTCTCGATTCCATCGACGTCCTGGAACTGATCGTTCTCCTGGAACGCAACTATGGCATCCGCCTGGCGAACCCGCAGGAAGGCAAGAAGGTCTTCCAGAGCGTGGCCGTGATGGCTGACTATGTGGCCGCGAACCGGACCAAGTAAGCAGTGGATCCGGCCATCCATATCTCCGGGGCGGGGGTCGTGAGCGCCATCGGGTGCGGACAGGCGGAAAGCCTGGACGCGCTCCGCTGCGGGCGGTCCGGCATCGGCCCGGTGCGCTGCCTGGAGACGGCCGAGACCCGTTTTCCGGTGGGGGAGGTCCGGCTGACGAATGCGGAACTGGCTGCCCGGACGGGTGCGGATGCCGACCTTTGCCGTACCTCACTGCTGGGCATTCTCGCGTTGCAGGAGGCATTGGAGCAGGCGGGCCTGGCCTCCCTGGCGGGCGTTCCCCTTGTCGGTGGAACGACGGTGGGAGGCATGGACTTGACGGAACGGGTGTTTCCGGCTTATTCCCGTCTGCACGACTGCGGAGCATCGACGGATGCCATCGCGGAGCATTTCGGGGGCAGTCCTTTTGCGACCACGCTTTCCACGGCCTGCTCGTCCGCGCTCAATGCGGTCATCTTCGGGGCGAACCTGATCCGGAGCGGCCGGGCGGACATCGTTGCCGTGGGCGGCAGCGAGTGTCTGTCGGACTTCCACCTGCATGGGTTCGGCTCCCTGATGATCCTGGATACGGAGCCCTGCCGGCCGTTCGACGCCACCCGTGCCGGACTGAATCTGGGTGAGGGAGCCGCCTTCCTAATCTTGGAATCCGAGGCATCCCTGAAAGCGCGCGGCGTACGGTCTTTGGGTGTGCTGTCCGGCTTCGGCAACGCCTGCGACGCTTTCCACCAGACGGCCTCCTCCGAGAACGGGGAAGGGGCATATCTCGCGATGCGGAAGGCGCTTGCGAGGGCGGGCTTGCGCTCGGAGGACATCGGCTATGTCAATGCCCATGGTACCGGCACGCCCAACAACGACGCTTCCGAGAGTGCGGCGCTTCGACGTGTTTTCGGCAAGGCCGTCCCGCCGGTCTCATCCACCAAGGCCCTGACGGGCCATACGACCAGCGCCTGCGGGACCATCGAGGCGGTGTTCTGCCTCCTGGCCCTTCAAGAAGGCTTCATTCCCGGCCAGGCGAACTGGCGCGAGGCCGATCCGGCCTGCATCACGCCCTATCGGGGCGGTGAAGCGTCATGCCCGGCCCCGACCGGACGTCAGCCCTTGAGACATGTCCTGTGCAACGCCTTCGGTTTCGGCGGAAACGATTCATCCATCCTGCTTTCCCATGCGTAAGGTTTATCTTCATTCCCGCTGCGAACTGCGGCCCGGCGACCCGGAACCAGACTGGCGGAGCATATTCTCCGTGATGGAGGCCCGCCGGATGGGCCGCCTTCTCAAGCGGGCCGTCTGGACTTCGTCCGAGGCCCTGAAAGCGGCCGGCATTGCGGTCCCGGACGCCGTCATCATCGGCACGGACTTCGGCTGCATCGACCATTCCGAACAGTTCCTGCGCGGGGTGAAAGGCATCGACGGTGCGCCGCTGAAGCCCACGCATTTCATGCAGTCCACGCACAATACCATCGCCTCCCTCATCGCCATCCGCCTGGGCTGCCACGGGTATAATGCCACCTATTCGCACCGCGGCCGCTCCTACGAAAGCGCCCTGCAGGACGCCGCGATGCAGATCGCCCTCGGCGACATCGACACCGCCCTCGTCGGCTGGTTCGACGAGATGACCCCGCTCCTCGCGGAAAGCCTCACCGCCCAGGGCATCGACCCTGCCGAACACGCCCTCGCGGTCGTCCTTTCGGCCAACCCCGAGGGCGCGGTTTCAGAATTTGCGCCTTTGGATCCCTAGTATCCGAAGATCTCCTCCAGGGTCACCTGCTGCACGGGGCCGAGGGTCTTGAGGAAGTCGAGGTCCAGGTCGGAAGGGTCGCCGAGGATGGCGTATACGTAGGTGCGGTCCTTGATCCATTTGGCGTGCGTGGCGAGGAGGTCGTCCATCGTCAGGGCGCCCACTTTCTCATAGACCTGCTTCTCGCGCGGCTCGGTGAGGCCGAGTTCCTGGGCGGTCAGGTAGCTGTAGAAGACGGAGGCGCCGGTCGTGCGCTGGGTGCGGAGCTTGCCCAGGATGGCGGCCTTGGCGATCTCGAGGTTTTCGGGGGCCTGTGGCAGGTCCTCGATGATTTCGTCGAAACCTTCCACGGCTTTCCGGAGCTTGTCGTTCTGGGAGGCGATGGTGGCGCGGAAGGCGTAGGTGTCGCCCCGGTAGGACGGGGTGGTGAGCCGGGCGCCGGCGCTGTAGGCAAGGGCGCGGGACTCGCGCATCTCCTGGAACACGATGGCGTTCATGCCGCCGCCGTAGTACTCGTTGAACAGGTCGATGCACGGATCCTCCGCGAGGTCCAGGGTCTCGCCCCGGTCGGAGTACTGCACATAATTGAACTGGCGGGCGTTATACGGGGCCAGGAGAACTTTCGCGGTCGGGGTGAGCTGCTTGACGGCATGCGTCTTCACGAGCGGCTCGAGGCCTTCGCACGGGTGGGCGGCCTTCACGGTCTCCACCACTTCTTCGAGGGGAGCGGGGCCATAGTAAAGGATGGTCATCTTCTTGCCCAGCAGGTCTTTCACTGTGCCGAGCAGTTCCTCGGAGGAGAGGGTCGCCACGGCGGCGTTCGTGAGCGTCTTGCCTTTCACATAGTCCGGTCCGTAGATCAGATAGGTCTGCAGGGCGCTGTTGCAGGCGCGCTGGCTCATCTTGGCGTCCAGCCGGCTGCGGATGAGGTCCTGCTTGAGCTGGGTGAGGACGTCCTCGTCGGCGACGGCGTTCCGGAACAGGTCTTCCACGATGGCAAGGGCCTTGGGGAGGTTCTCGCTGAGACCGCTTACCCAGATGTTGGTGGTGTTTCCGCCCACCTGCAAGCCATGGCTGCAGGCCAGGCCGTACATCTCGGAAGCGATGTCGGCTGCGGAACGGCCGTCGGTTCCCAGATAGTCGAAATAGCTGGCGGCCAGCTCCAGGACAGGATCGTTGTCGCTTCCCTTGTCATATCGCAGGGTAAGGGAGGCGATGTCGTTCTTTTCGTTCTTCTTGTACAGAAGCGGCAGCCCGTTCACCTCGGAGACGGTCATGTCCTTTGCGAAGTCCACGAAGACGGGTTCGATGGGTGCGACGTCGGCCTTCGCGATCCCGGCGAGGAAGTCGCTCTGCTTGTCCCGGTTGGTCACGATCGGGGTGATGCGCGGGGCGTCGATCTTCTTGATGGAGGTGTCCTCGCCGATGTGCTTGAAGGCGATGGCGTAGCTGTCAGGTCCCAGATATTCCTGCGCCCAGGCGACAACGTCGGCCTTGGTCACTTTCTCCATGCGGTCCAGCTTGCCCACGGCCACTTTCCAGGGAACGCGGTTGATGAACGCGTCCACGAACTGGTCGGCCCGGCTGCTGTTGGCGACGAGACCCTGCATCTGGCGCAACTTGTAGTTGGCCTTGGCTGCCTCCACGAGTTCATCCGGGAATTCCCCGTTGCGGAGCTTGGCGACCTCGGCGAGGAAGATGTCGCGGACTTCCTCCAGGCTCTGGCCTTCCTTGGCCATGCCTTCCAGGATGAAGAGGCCGTAGTCCGCCCGGTTGTACGGGAAGATGCCGGCGTCCAGGACCTTTTGGTTCTGGATGACATCCAGGTCCACGAGACCCGCCTGCCCGTTGTACAGGATGGAAGAGACGATGTCGGAGATTTCGCTGTCCAGGGACGAGGCGCCCGGGGTGCGCCAGCCCATCATCACGAATTCGGACTCATAGCCCAGAATGTCCTTGCGGAGGGGCTGGGTGACAGGCGGTTCCGGGGTGAAGCTGAAGGTCGGGAGATTCTTGTTGGGCTTCCAGTCTCCGAAATACTTCTTGATGATGCGCATCATCTCGTCCGGGTCGAAGTCGCCGGAGAGGCAGATGGCCACGTTGTTCGGGACATAGAAAGTGTCCTTCTGCTTGCGGATGGCCTTCAGGGACGGATTCTTGAGGTGGTCCTGCGTGCCGATGACCGTCTGCGTGCCGTATGGATGGTGCGGGAACAGGAGGGAGTCGAGGGCGTCGAGGGCTTTCTCGGAATCGGAGGTCAGGCCCATGTTCTTCTCCTCATAGACAGCCTCGAGCTCGGTGTGGAAGCCACGGAACACGCAGTTCATGAAGCGGTCGGCCTGGATCCGGGCCCAGTTCTCCACCTGGTTGGAGGGGATTTCCTCCACGTAGCAGGTGACGTCGTTGGACGTGTAGGCATTGGAGCCTTCGGAGCCGATGATGGACATCAGCTTGTCATACTCGTTCGGGATGGCGATCTTGGAGGCCTCGTAGCTGATGGAGTCGATCTGGTGGTACAGGTCCAGCCGCTCCTGCGGGTCCTTCAGGGTGCGGTACACTTCGAACAGGCTGTCGATGGCGGAGAGCATCGGCTTTTCCGCTTCGTAGTCCTGCGTGCCGAACTGTTCCGTTCCCTTGAACATCATGTGCTCCAGGTAGTGGGCGAGGCCGGTGTTATCGGCCGGGTCGTCCTTTCCGCCGGCACGGACGGCGATGTAGGTCTGGATTCGGGGCTCGTCCTTGTTGACGGTCATGTACACGGTCAGGCCGTTGGGAAGGGTCGCAATCTTCGTCTGGAGCGGATCGCCCTTCACGGTCTCATACTTGCTGCCGCACGAAACGGCTATGGCGGCGAGGGCCGCCAGAATCAGAGATTTCTTCATGCCCAAAGCGTTTGAAACGTACAAAGGTACGAAATAATCCCGTTTATTGTCCCAAAATCGGAATTTCCAGCTTGAAGGTGACGTTCCGGCCGGGATTCCGGAGGCCGACATACTTGAGCCGGCTCAGATGGTCCGCATACACGGCGTCCGTCAGATTGTCCGCCAGGAGGCAGACCGTCGCGATCCGGCGGCCTTTCGCATGGATGTCCGTGGACGCGGAGATCCCCAGGAGCGTATAGGCCGGGGTCGCCGTCTCCGTCCCGGGCAGGAAGTGGTCCTGGGCGAAACGATGGTCCACGCGGAAGGAGACATAGCCGTCCCGGAAGGTCTTTCCGTGATGGAAAAGTTCCCATTTCACCTCCCCACTGAGCCGAGGGGCCGGAATGAGCGGCATGTCCTCCTCCCCGAAAGTGCCGCGGACATAGGAGAACTGGCCGCCCAGGTGGAGACGGTGGACGGGATGGATGTCCACGGAGGTTTCTCCGCCATAAAGCAGTGCATTCCCGGCCGTGTACTGATAGACTTCGTACCCGTCAACCGCCGCGCCGGTCCGGCCGGCATAGATGTAGTGGTCGATCCGGTTGCAGAAGAGGGCGGCGGCGAGGGTGATGTGCTCCGAGGCGAAATCGCCGCCCAGGTCGCCCTGGAGGCTGAATTCGGGTTTGAGGTCGGCATTGCCCATCTCGTAGCGGACCGTCCCTTCGTGCACGCCGTTGGACGCGAGTTCGCTGAGGTTCGGAGCCCGGAAGCCGCGGGCGACATTGGCCCGGAAGTTCAGGGAGGGGAGCGGGGAATACACGAGTCCGGCGCTCGCCGTCACGCCCGGATACCGGCGGCTGAACTCCTCGAAGCGGCCTTCCAACGCGAAGCTGTGGAGCCGACGGAAGTCGCCGCGCACGCCGCCGGAGAAATGGACCTTGTCCATCGCCTTGGTCGCTGTGGCGAAGATACCCGCATCGAAAAGCCGGTAGGCCGGGATGAGGACTTCCTCGCCGAGGTTGGCGCTCTCCTGGTACATGCCGCCGATGCCGGCGGACAGTTTCCAGCCGTTCCGGTCGCCGGAGATGTATTTTACGTCGTAGTTGACCGTCTGAAGCTTGAAATCCAGTTCGGCCTCGTCCTCCTCTTCCTCGAATTCCTGCCGGCGGTTCTGCTGGTAGCCGACAATCGCTTTGATCCTTCCGTCGCCGGCAAGGAACGTGTTGTCCAGCACGGCCTTGTAATGGCGTACCTGCTGGAAGGGGAGTTCCAGCCCGTACCCGGTCGGGCCTTCCAGGATTCCGTCCTCATATCCTTCCGTCATACCCGGCGTCAGGTGGAAACAGCCCAGTGTCAGGCGGGAGAAGCCCCACTTCCGGTTGAGCCCCACTTTCCCGGTGAGTGCTCTTTCGCGGAACTGCGTGCCCGGCACCAGTCCGTCCGCCGCGTTGCGGTAGGCATGGGCATATTTGTCGCTGAAACGGAGATTCCAGACGAATCCGTTCCGGTTCCCGCCATGATACAGGCTGTAGGCGGCGAGTCCGCTGTTGCTCTGGTATTCGCTGCTGAGGCCGGCGGTGAAGGCGCCGGGTGCGGGATTGGCCTCGGGATGGAAGATGAGGACGCCGGCCAGGGCGTCGGAACCGTACATGAGGCTCGCCGGTCCTTTGACGACTTCGACGGAATGGACGCTGTTCCCGTCCAGTTCCACGCCGTGCTCGTCGCCCCACTGCTGGCCTTCTTGGCGGAGTCCGTCGGCGATGACCACGACGCGGTTGTAACCGAGTCCGCGGATGACGGGCTTGGAAATGCCGCTGCCGGTGGAAACCTGGCTTACACCGGGTTCCCGCGCGATGGCGTCGATGATGTTGCCGGAGGCGTTGGAACGGATGGCATGGGCATCCAGTACGCTGACGGCGGAGGGGGTTTCACTGAGTCTGCTGTCGCCGGTCAATCCGGTGACCACCACCTCTTTCAGGTGGAGATGGCGCGTGAATACGTCGGCCGTATCCTGCGCCCGGGCAGTGAGGCCAATGACCAGGATGACTGCCGACAGGACCAGGGCGTATAACCTTCTTCTTCCCATTCACCGGCTATTCTGGCGCTTCTTCCATCCGGTATTCCAGGATGTCACCCGGCTGGCAGTCCAGCGCCCGGCAGATAGCATCCATCGTGCTGATACGGATGGCTTTGGCCTTTCCACACTTGAGGATGGAGAGGTTGGCCGGGGTGATGCCGATCCTTTCCGCCAGCTCGCCGGAGGACATTTTCCGGCGGGCCAGCATGACGTCGATGTTGATGATGATGGGCATGGCTTACTCCACCTCCTCTTTCTCCTCCTGCACGTCCGGTTTCTGGGCGCCCTTGAGGTAGGAAGGGAGTTCCATCCCGGCCATCTTGAAGAGGTCGTCCAGCGGGGGGACGGACTTCATCATGCCGGAGATGAAATTGGACGTGGCGGTTTTTCCGTCAGCGGAATTGCCGGTATCCCAGACGGTTACCTTGTCAATGTTGATACCCTTGACGGCCTCGACCTGGGTCTTGACGAGCTCGGGAAGCTTGTCGGCGATCATCATGAGGACGGCCTTCTGTGCATCGCCCTGGGCGGCACCCACGAGCTGCTGGAAACCGGAGGCCTGCTTGGTCAGGATCTCGAGGACACCGCGGGCCTGGGCGTCCATCTTGGCGAAGATGGCGTCGGCCTCACCCTTCGCCTTGCGGCGGATCTGCTCGGCCTCGGCTTCGGCGTCGATGATGGCTTTTTCTTTCTCGATCTGGGCAGGGACCACGACATTGGCCTTCTGGGTGGCCTCTTCGCGTTCGGCACGGGCGAGTTCCGCGTCGCGCTCGGACTTGTAGGCTTCCTCGAGGGCTTTCGCGGCCTGGACCTTCTCGGCGGCGACGGCGATGCGGTCGGCCTCGGCCTCCTTCTCGCGGCGGGTCGCGTTGGAGTTCGCGATCGCGATCTTGGAGTTGTTCTCACCTTCGACGGCGAGGGCGTTGGCCTCCGCGGTCTTGATACGGGTGTCACGGGTGGTCTCGGCGATCCGGATGTCCTTGTCCCGGTCGGCCTCGGCCTTACCGATCTCACCGAAGCGGTTCTGCTCCGCGACGGACTTCTTCGCGTCGTTGATGGCCTTCGCAGCGGCTTCCTTACCCAGGGCCTCGATGTAGCCGGATTCGTCGCGGATATCGGTGACGTTCACGTTGATGAGCTTCAGGCCGATCTTGCGGAGCTCGGCTTCCACGTTGGTGGAGACATTGGCGAGGAACTTGTCGCGGTCTGCGTTGATTTCCTCGATGTCCATCGTCGCGATCACGAGACGGAGCTGGCCGAAGAGGATATCGGTCGCGATGTTCTGGATGCTGTCCACGCTGAGGCCCAGCAGGCGCTCCGCGGCGTTGGTCATGTTCTCCGGCTCGGTGGAGATACCCACGGTGAAGCGGCAGGGGACATCCACGCGGATGTTCTGCTTGGACAGGGCGTTGGTGAGGTTGCACTCGATGGAGATGGGCTTGAGGTCCAGGAAGGCGTAGTCCTGGAACACCGGCCAGATGAAAGCGGCACCGCCGTGGATGCAGCGGGCGGAGGAGATGGAACCGGCGGCGTTCTTGCCGGTCTTGCCGTAGATGACAAGGATCTTGTCGGAAGGGCAGCGGCGATAGCGCTTGAGGATGGCGGCGAGCGTCACGAAGAGCACCGCCACGAGGATGAGGATGATGTAAAGCTGTTCCATATCAGATAATATATGAGTTCAGTCCTTCGACGAGGAGGGTGTTGGCGTCAACGGCCTCGACGACCTTGATCGGGGTGCCGGTCTTGATGGCGTCCCCATCCGTTACGGCATTGTATTCGCGGACGGCGCCCTGGATGGTGATCTGCACCTTGCCTTCGCCGGCGCGTTCGCCCGGAATGGTGAGGTAGCACTTGCCCTGGCAGCCCACGGCCGACTTGTACACGTTGATGTTCCCGCTCTGCTGCATGGTGCTCAGCCACTTGAACAGGTACATGACGGCGGCGACGAGGCCGACGCCCACCAGGATGGCGATGATGACCAGGAGCGCGGTGGACTGCACCTGCGGACGCAGGATGATGGCGGTCCAGCCGAAGCCCAGGAAGAAATTGACGAAATTCCGGAACGTGTACAGGTTGGACCCGCCTTCGATGTTGGAGAGGTCGCTTCCGTCCATGGAAGTGTCCACGTCCACGTCGAAGTCGGCATCGGCATCGGCGCCGAGGAAGGTCATGACCGTCTGGACGATGAAGATGAGGGAGGCGGTCAGGGTAATCCCCCAGAGGAGTTTCATTGCCGGGCTCAATGCGGCCCACCAGGTTGCCAACATAGTTCGATGAGTATTGGTTTTGATGCAAATATAGAAAGAATTTATTGAAAAACAATAACGATTCCAAAAATTTCAACAAATTTCTGATTGCGCAGACTTTTTCTTATATTTGTATGCCATGGAAAAGGAAAGAAGCATCGACCGGCTGGCCCGGTACATCATCATCGCCGCCATGATCGCCATCGTCGCATGGCTCTGCCATACGTTCAGCAATGTGCTGGTCTATATCGTCGCGGCCTTCGTCGTCTCCCTTATCGGACAGCCCCTCATGCGGCTGTTCCGGAAAGTACGGATCAAGGGCAAGGCGGCTCCGGACTGGCTCCTGTCCATCCTCTCGATCGTCCTTATCCTGGGCATCCTGATCCTGGTGGTTACACAGGCCATTCCGGTCGTGACGCGCATCGTGCGGGACGCCGCCATCCTGAAGAGCACCTCCATGGAAGGGAATCCGCTGGACCTGGTGAATGATTGGATCGTGGGCCTGTTCCCGGGACTTGGGGCGGATTTCGACGTCATCGGCATCCTGGTGGACAAGCTCAAGGAGGTCACCAACGTCACCAATGTCACGGCGGTCATCAGTTCCGTGACCTCGATCGTGACCGGCCTGTTCGTGGGGCTGTTCTCCATCGTCTTCATCTCCTTCTTCTTCATCCGGGACGACAAACTGTTCGGAAAGATCGTCCGTTCCCTGGTGCCGGACCGGCTGGAGGATTCGGTCGGGAAGGCCATCGTGGACATCGACCGGCTGCTGTCCCGCTATTTCGTGGGCCTGCTCATCGAGATGTTCGGTGTCGCCCTGCTGGATTTCCTGGGCCTGTGGCTCATCGCGCGGCTGGGCGTGAACAACGCGGCCGGCATCGCCTTCATCGCCGGCATCCTCAACATCATTCCCTATGTGGGCCCGCTCATCGGAGAGCTGCTGGGCGTCGTCCTGGCAGTCATCCTCAAGTATGGCACCGGCATCGGCCTGGGTGTGAACATCTGGGTGTTCGCCCTCGTGGTCCTGGCCATCATGCTGGCCACCCAGCTGGTGGACAATTTCGTGTACCAGCCGCTCATCTACTCCACGAGCATCAAGGCCAGCCCGCTGGAAATCTTCATCGTCATCCTCATCGTCGGACACATCGGCGGCGTGCTGGGCATGCTGGTCGCCATCCCGGGATACACCGTGGTACGTGTGATCGCCAGCCGTTTCTTCTATCACCTGAAACCCGTAAAAAGATTGATTCCGGACCTCGACGGGGAGATCCGGAATCAGTAAAGGACCGTAATCGGACGGTGTCCTAGAATTGGTCCATGAGCTCGAAGATCCGTCCGCGGACTTCGTCGATGGTACCCACGCCGTCGATTTCCTGATAGCGCCCTGCCTCCTTGTAGAAGCCCACGAGCGGTTCGGTCTTCTCGTGGTAGGTGCGGATGCGGTTGTCCACGACCTCGGGACGGGCGTCGTCGGCCCGGCCTTCGATGGTGGCGCGGTGCGCGATGCGCTCGTGGATCATTTCGTCCGGGATCATGATGGAGACGACGGCGGTGACCGCCTCGCCACCCTTTTCCAGCATCGCGTCCAGGGCCTCGGCCTGGGCGATGGTGCGCGGGAAGCCGTCCAGCAGGAAGCCGTCCACGCCCCGGGTGCCCTTGAAGCGGGCTTCGATCATGCCTTCCACGACTTCGTCGGGAACGAGGGAGCCGGCTTCGATGAGCGACTTGGCCTGCAGGCCGAGCGGGGTGCCGGCGGCGATTTCACTGCGGAGGAGTTCTCCGGTCGAGAGATGGCAGAGATTGTACTTTTCCACCATAGCGCTGGCCTGGGTGCCTTTTCCTGCACCGGGAGGCCCGAAAAGAATGTAGTATTTCATATCGGTGCGGTTATTCCGTGTCCAGGATGTAGATGTCCTTGTAGTTGCGGCCCAGTCCGTCGTAGTCCAGGCCGAATCCCACGATGAAATCGTCCGGGATCTCCATGGCGACATAATCCAGCTTGATGTCCTTCCTGTACATCTCGGGCTTGAGGAGCATGGTGCAGACCTTCACTTTGGCCGCCTTCCGGGCAATCAGGATCTGGACCAGATTCTCGATGGTGCGGCCGCTGTCCACGATGTCTTCGACGATGATGACCTCCTTCCCGGTGACGTCGCCGGTCAGGCCCATCTCCGTCCGGACCTCGCCGGTGGAGGAGGTTCCCTGGTAGGAGGACAGTTTGATGGACATCAGGTCCACGTCGAAATCCAGCCGCTTCATCAGTTCGGCCGTGAAGAGGATGGAACCGTTCAGAACGCACAGAAGGACGGGGACGGTACCGGTGCCCCGGTAGTCGTCGTTGATCCTGTCGGCCACCCGGTCGATGGCCTCTTCCAG
Source organism: Bacteroidales bacterium (assembly GCA_017464245.1). Classification (GTDB taxonomy): domain Bacteria; phylum Bacteroidota; class Bacteroidia; order Bacteroidales; family UBA932; genus Cryptobacteroides. The sequence goes on from JAFUDV010000002.1 coordinate 26,716, forward strand.
TTTTTCATTCGGGATGAAATACCGGAAGACTTTGTCATGAAGCTTGATTTTTTGCATGTCGGAGTGTTTTGCCGTACAAAAATAGCAAGAAAAACATAAAAAATAACCGAAAACATTTATTTCGGACTGAAACAACAGGCGCACTGCTCCGAATCCCGGCCGAAAGGCGTATTTTGCCCCCATGAAAACGGAGATCCTGCTCGCGGCCGTCCTGTTCACGGCCGTCCTTCCGGCCGCCGCCCAGACGGACGAGGCGGTCCGTGCGGCCTTGTATCTGACGGGGGCGGACAGCCCCGAACAGTTGGATGACCGGTTGCTGGAAGAGCTGGATTCCTTCCGCTCGCGACCCCTCGAAGTGAACCGGGCTTCCCGGGCGCGGCTGCTGGACAGCGGACTCCTGTCCGCCTACCAGGTGGCGGCGCTGGCGGATTACCGTTCCGTTTCCGGCGACATCCTTTCTTTTTCCGAGCTGGAACTGGTGGACGGTTTCGGGAAGGAGGCTGTCACCGCGCTCCGGCCTTTCCTGTCGCTATCCTCGTCGCGCGTGCCCGGTTCCGCCGTGAAGGACACCTTCCTCGTGAGCCAGTCAGCTGTGGTCCGGGTCACCCTGAAGGATGTGGGGGGCAAGTACCGGCTGACAGCCGGCCATTTCGAGGGCGGGGGAGCCTGGCGGGGGAGGGACGGCACTTTCCATGCCCTGTACCGGACCCGGCATGGGAAGGTTCTGCTGGGCGATTTCAATGTCCGCTATGGACAGGGACTCGCTTTCTGGAGCGCCTTCCAGTTTTCGGGCCTGAGTACGCCGGAATCATTTTCCAAACGAGCGGCCGGGATTACGCACTCCTGGTCCTTCAGCCCTGCGGGGACCTTTCGCGGCGCGGCCTGGGACTTTACATCCGGCCCTGTCCAGTTCGCGCTGTTCGGGGCTTTGGACGGTACCCTCGGAGGGCATGCCGGCTGGATGGGGCGCAACGGCCAGGTGGGGCTGACGCTGTCCCGGGACCGGGTGTCCCTGGACGGGAAGTACGCCGTCCGGGGTGTGGAATGGTTCGGGGAAGCAGTCCTGAAAGGGAAGGATCCCGGCGGTATCGCCGGAGTCCGTTTTCCCGCTGGGGAGCACTTCCGGGGAGCCGTTCAGGTCCGTGGACTACCCAGCGCCTTTACCGGCCGGAAGTACGGGGAGTATGGCTTGGCGGCCGGAGCCGGATTCCGGTCGGACGACCGGACGGTGACGGTCACCTGGACCGAGGATGCCGCCCTCCTACCCATTCCCGGCGGGGATCCCTGGCGGATGCAGGTCAAATCGACCCTTCTCGCGTCGTGGAAGGTAACGGACCGATGGCTCCTGGAATCCCGGCTGGCTTCCCGATACCGAAGTTATGAGCCGTCCCGCACGGACTTCCGGGCCGATATGACATGGACCCGGGGGACATGGGTGCTGAAGGGTCGCCTGAACGGCCTGTATTCCGGCGGACTGGGCGCACTGACCTATCTGGAAGGCGGCTGGAAGCCGCCCGGCGGGGCCGGCTGGCTGCGCCTCACGCTGTTCTCCATCCCGTCCTGGCAGGCACGCATCTATGCCTATGAGCGGGATGCTCCCGGGAATTTCACGGTCCCGGCCTACTATGGAACCGGATGCTCCGTCATGGCCTACGGCGGCTGGAAGTTCCGCTGGGGAAAGACGCGGATCAAGCTGTATCTCCGTGGGTCGTATGTCCTGAAAAAGGAAAAGCCCGGACAGGCCGGGCTCAAGTTCCAACTGATGGCGGACCGCTAGCGGCGTCCCACCTTGAGCCGCTGGCCTTCGCGGATCTTGTCGCTCTTCAGGCCGTTCCAGCTCTTGATGTTCTTGACGGTAGTGTGGTGTCTGGAGGCTATTTTCCCGAGGTTGTCGCCGCGACGTACCTTGTAGTACACCCACTGGCCGGTACCGCCGGAAGCGGCCGCCGGTTTCGCCTCCGGGCGGGCGGCAGCCCTGCCCTCGTCCACGGAGCCGGAGAACATCTCGTTGACCTTGTACTTGTAGATCGTGTCCTGGCTGTCCAGGAAGGCATTGCTGTAGTTGTAGGGGAGGCGGAACACCTGGTCGCCCTGGGCGCCGGGGACGATGTCCTTGTAGTACTGCGGATTCAGGTCGCGCAGGTCATCGATGGGAATCCCGAGTACCTCGCTCACCTGGCGGAAGTGGAGGTTCCGGTTCACCATGAAGGTGTCCACATGCTCGGGAATCTGGACCGGAGTGGGCTCCAGACCGTATTCCTTTGCGTAGTTCACCGCGTACATCGCCCCCACCATCGCCGGGACATAGCCGCGCGTCTCACGGGGCAGGTACGGGTAGATGGACCAGAAATCACGGCGTCCGCTGCGCTTGATGGCCTTGTTCACGTTGCCGGATCCGCAGTTGTAGGAGGAGATGGCGAGGCTCCAGTCGCCGAAGATGCGGTAGGCGTCCCGGAGGTAGCGGGCGGCCGCATCGGCCGAAGCCACCGGATCCATGCGCTCGTCGATGTAGGAGTCGATCTTCAGGCCGTAGTTCCGGGCTGTGGCATGCATGAACTGCCACATGCCCGTCGCCCCCACGCGGGAAACCGCCACCGGGTTCAGGGCGGATTCGATGATGGCCATGTACTTGAGCTCCAGCGGAAGCCCGTACCGGCGGAAGGCCTCTTCGAAGATGGGCATGTAGTACTTGGCGAGCCCCAGGATCTGGCCCATCTTGGTGGGCATCTTCTCGGAATAGAGAACCATGTAGTTCTTCACGGTCTCGTTGTAGGGTAGCTGGATGAAGGAATTCATGCGCTGGAGCCGCTCGATGAGGACGCGGTCCGGGACCTCGGAGGTGAAGCGGACACTGTCCATGTCGTATCCCTGTCCCTGCGTGTTCTCGCGGGCCTGGCGGTGGAGGTACCACACGCTCAGGAGACTGTCGGTCATGTTGTCCGAATAGGTGGGCTGGTTGTGGCGGGCCGGTTTTTCGTAGTAGGAGGGCGTGTCGAAATAGTCCACGGCCTCCATGCCCGCGGCCTCGTTCTCAGAGGCTTCGTTCATCACCTTCACGAGGCTGTCCCTCTCCTGGGCGTCGTTCCGGAGCCATTCGATCTCCTGCTGGAGGGCTTCCAGCCGCTGGCGCAGCTGGTCATTTTCGCGTTCGAGCTGCTTGCGGGTCTTGTGGTCCAGGAACTGCGCCCCGGCCGGAGCGGGGAACGAAACGGCGAGAAGAAGGAGGACGAGAAGGGTATGGGTCTTTTTCATTCGTATCAGAATCTGAGGGTAAGGCCGAGCCCCATCGCCGGGGCCTGGGCGTAGTCGGGGGTGATGACCGACGGTTCCACCCGGAGGGTGATGTCATCGTCGATCTCGAAGTCCTGCATGTAAGCGAACACATTGGCGTCCACGACCTGGATCACGTAGAACAGGGCGGTCGCCAGGATGGAATAATCCCTGTAGCGACGGAAGATGTCACGGTAATAGAGGGCGTTCTCGGCGGAAATGGGCGGCTTGTCCACGTCCGGGTCCGTGCTCGTTGCCTGGTTGTAGATCCACTTGTAGCGCTCGTAGTTGCGCTTGTTGGTGGAGTAGTAATAGACACCGCCGGCCATGGCGCCCCAGTAGATGGGAATCTTCCAGTATTCTCCGTTGTAGATCTGGCCCAGGCCCGGGAAGAGGATGGAATAGACGGTGGACTTGCCGGGGTCGGGACGGCTGTCGGTCTTGAAATTGACCGCTCCGTCCAGGAGGGAACCCCACCAGACGAGACCCGCTCCGACGAAGGACAGGGTGCTGAGTGTCTTGTACCGGTCTTCCCCGGTGTTCTTGTACTGGTTGTTGAAATGGATGCCCAGGCCCACGCCGGCGCCGATGCCGCCATAGACGACGGGCAGTTTCCAGTACTGGCGGTTGTAGATCTGTCCGCCGCCCACGAAAACGGTCGAGCCCATGAACAGGTTCTGCACCTGTCCGGGGCGCTTGTGCGCGAGACTGCCGAAGTACTGGCGGAAACTGAACAGCTGTGAACTGTCCGTCTTCTCCTTCTTGGTCGTGTCGTTGTAGTTCTGCGAAAAGGCGTCCTTCTTGAACTGGTCGTCCCGCGCCTGGCCGTGGAGTGCGGCTGGCACGAGCAGTGCGAGGAGGAGGACGGGAAGCAGACGCAGTTTCATAGCGGATCAGCCACGGTTAGGGTCCAGGGCCTGGAGGAAACGCTCCATCTGGTCGTCCGAATCGAACTTGATGGTGATGGTGCCCTTGCCGGAGGGCTGGCGGCGCAGGGAGATGTTGTCGCCGAAGATGCGGCCCACGTTCTCGAGGAGACGGTAATACATCTCCGGAAGTTCCTGGGGTTCCTTCTCCTGCGGCTCGGCCTTGTCCAGGGCCTTGATCTTCTCCTCCAGTTCGCGGACGGAGAGGCCCTTGCGGACGATCAGGTCGCAGAGCATTTCCTGGACCTTCGGGTCTTCCACGCCCAGGAGGACCTTGGCGTGGCCCACGCTCACGAGGCCCACCTTCAGGTCGTGCTGGACCTTGGCGGGGAGCTTGAGCAGGCGGAGCTGGTTCGCGACCGAGGCGCGCTTCTTGCCCACGCGGTCGGCCATCTGTTCCTGGGTGAGGCGGCATTCCTCCATCAGGCGGCGGTAGCTCATCGCCACTTCGATGGGGTCCAGGTTCTCGCGCTGGATGTTCTCCACGATGGCCATCTCCAGCATGCCCTGGTCGTTCGCATCCCGGATATAGGCGGGAATCATATCCATGCCGGCGATGATGCAGGCCCGGTAGCGACGCTCTCCGCTGATGATCTGGTACTTGCCGCCGCGCTTGCGGACGGTGACGGGCTGGATGAGCCCGAAGGTGCGGATGGACTCGGCGAGCTCCTGGAGGGCTTCGGCGTCGAAGTTCATCCGGGGCTGGAACGGGTTGGGTTCCAGCAGGTCCACCGGAATGCGCAGGACGTCGGAGGTATCCTGCACCTCCTTGTCATTCACCACTTCCTTGTTGATGTATCCGACCGGTTTGCGGAGGTCCCTGAGGTCGGGCGCGTCGTCTCCGAGCAGGGCGCCGAGGCCTTTTCCGAGGCCATGCTGAACTTTTGCCATCAGTTGTTCTCGTTCTTTTGCAGCACTTCCTCCGCCAGGTGCAGGTAGTTGGAAGTACCGTTGTTGGTTACGTCGTACAGGACGATCGGCTTGCCGTGGGAAGGAGCCTCGCTCAGCCGGATGGAGCGCTGGATGATGGTGTTGAACACCAGGTCCTTGAAATGCTCCCGCAGCTCCATCACCACCTGGCTGTGGACCTTGGTCCGGCCGTCGAACATCGTGACCACGAAGCCCTCGATGGTGAGGTCCGGGTTGATGTTGTTCTGCACCAGGCGGATGGTCTGGATGAGTTTCGCCAACCCCTCCAGCGCGAAGAATTCCGGCTGGACCGGGATCATCACGGAGTCCGCCGCGGTGAGGCAGTTGACGGTAATGAAGCCCAGGGAAGGAGAGCAGTCGATGATGATGTAGTCATAGCGGTTCCGGACAGGCTGGAGGGCTTTCTTGAGATAGGACTCGCGGTCCGGCCATTTGATCATCTCGATCTCCGCGCCCACGAGGTTGATGTGGGAGGGGATCATGTGAAGGTTGTCCAGTTCCGTCTGGATGAGGGCGTCCTCGGCGGGAATGTCGCCGCGGATGACCTCGTAGATGGTCCGTTTCCGGTCGTCCTCCGGGGAAAAGTTCAGGCCCGAGGTCGTGTTGGCCTGCGGGTCCGCGTCGATGATGAGCACCTTCTTCTCGAGGACGGCCAGGGAGGCCGCCAGGTTGATGGCCGTCGTGGTCTTGCCCACGCCGCCTTTCTGGTTTGCTATGGCGATGATCTTTCCCATGGTCCGATGCAATAAGACTACAAATATACGAATTAATCCCGGCCTGGGCAAGGAATTGTTCCACAAAGTTCCACGCCCCCTTAGGCGGGATCCACGTCGATGGCGAGGTGAGCGGTGTACTTGCGTTCCTTGCCGAAATCCGTCACCGCCCGGGCCAGCCGCCGCTTCAGGTCCGGGAGGGCCTTGTTCCGGGCGAAAGTGACGCGGACCTGCCGGATGGATTCGTCGCCCACCCGGTCCACGACAGGGGCATACGGGCCGATGACCGAAGGAGGCGTGTCCGTCCCGTCGAAGGCCGCGAGAAGGGCGTTCCGCAGTTCCTTGGACAGGAAATCGAGCCGCTTTTCGTTGCCGTCTTTCAGAAGGATGTGGACCAGCCGGGTATAGGGCGGATAGCCGAAGAGTTTCCGCTCGGCCAGGAGGTCCGCCTCGCCGCCCTGCAGGCGCGCATAGACCGGATGCCCGGGCTCCCGGGTCTGGATGATGAACTTGCCGGGCTTGCCCCGCCGTCCGCTGCGGCCGCGGAATTGTTCCAGGAGCTGGAAGGCCCGTTCGTCGGCCCGGAAATCCTGCTGTCCCATGAGGCTGTCGGCCTGGATCACGGCGACGAGGCTCAGCCGGTCGAAGTCGAACCCCTTGGTGATGACCTGCGTACCCACGAGGATGTCGATCTCCCCGTCGGCGAAGCGGCGGATGAGGGCTGCCTCCTCGCTGTCGGGGGTGTCTCCGTCCAGCCGGGCGACGGTGCGGTCGGGGAAGAAAGCCTGGAGTTCCTCCTCGATCTTCTGGGTCCCGGCACCGATGGGCTGGAGGGTTCCTCCGCAGGTGGGGCAGACTGCCGTATAAGGCTCAGTATGACCGCAGTAGTGGCATACCAGCCGGTCCGGCTGCCGGTGCCAGCTCAGGGGAATGTGGCAGTGCGGGCACTTGGGAATGGCCCCGCATTCGGTGCATTGGACCGAGGGGGCGTAGGACCGGCGGGCCCGCAGGACCAGCACCTGCTCTCCGGCTTCCAGGGTGCTCCGGATTTCGTGGAGCAGCTTCCGGGAGAGGTCGCCTTCCATGCCGCGCTTCCGGCGCTCGGCCACGGTGTCGATCAGCTGGACCGTGGCCTGCTCCCCGTGATGGAACCGTTCGGAAAGGTCCACCTTCACATACCGGCCGATCTGCGTGTTGTACAGGGACTCCAGCGACGGCGTGGCGCTGCCCAGCAGCACGTGCGCGCCCTGGATGACGCTGAGGAGGATCGCCGTGTCCCGTCCGTTGTACCGGGGGGCGGGGGAGTCCTGCTTGTAGGAGGTGTCGTGCTCCTCGTCCACGATGATGAGCCCGAGCCCGTGGTGGGGCAGGAAGAGGGCGGACCGGGTGCCCAGTACCAGGTAGGGTCCGCCTTCGCGGACACGTATGGCGACGGCCCGCCGCCGGACGGCGGATTCGCCCGAATGGAATACCTGCACATCCGGGATGACGGCGGAGATCCGGTCTTCCAACTGCCGGGACAGGGCGATCTCGGGAACGAGATACAGGACGCTGCGCCCCTCCAGGAGCGTTTCCCGGGCCAGTTTCAGGTAGATTTCCGTCTTGCCGGATCCGGTCACACCGTCCAGGAGGGCGGTTTTCCCTTCGGCGAAGGCCTCCCGGATCCGGGAGGCGGCCTTTTCCTGGGCGGGGCTGAGGGCGACGTCTCCGGGAGGCAAGGAGGCGGTCATGCCCTCCATACGGGCTTCCAAGGCGCGGACGGCATCGGCATAGCGCTCGCGGGTATCGTCCCGCCGGGCCCGTTCCACTTTGCTTCGGAGGGTTTCCAGACGGGCTTCCAGCCGCTCGTTCTCCCGCACCTGGACCGCTTCCTGGTCGCGCTTGAGGGCGGGGTAGGCGGCCTTGTACACTTCGCCCACGGAACACAGATAATAGTCCGCGACCGCTTTCCAGAGCCGGATTTCCTCCGGCAGGACGCGGGGAAGCCCTTCCTCCACGGACAGGATGGGCAGAATGCGTTCTTCGGCTGTTCCCGGTCGGACGTCCACCGCGCTCACTGCGCCGACATACTCCTTATGGGCAAACAGGACGCGGACGCGGCTGCCTTCTTCCGCCATCATCCCCTCCGGAAGATAGTAGAAAGGTTCCCACTCCAGCCGGAGAGGGAGGATGACTTGTATGAAGGTTTTCCCGCCCATCGGGCCGCTATTTCGATTCCGGCTTGGGTTTCCGGACGCGGTTCGGGATGGTTTCCGGCAGGACCATGGACAGTTCCATGAAGCCGGCGTATTCGTCCCCGTCGTACCAGGGTGTCTGGAAGATCAGTTTCTTGACACCCTCTTTCTCGACGGTATAGACGTTGTTCCTCGGATTCGCCAGCAGGTCCGCCAGCAGGGACCGCGCCGGTTCGGGATGGCAGTCCAGCACGTTCTTGCCGATGATGTCCTTCAATCCCGGCTTCAGGAAAGTCTTCCGGGATTTCCCGTTCATGTCCAGGATCGTCCCGTCCTTGGCGCAGATGGTGACCGCAACGTCGGCCCCCTCGAAGTAATCTCTTTTCATACTGCGAAGTTAGCCATTTTCCCGACATCTTCCAATCGGATCCGGATTCCTCTTTTTCCGGAAACTTGCGTATCTTTGGCAGCCGGAATCCGTTACTCTTTCTTCAGTTCCACCGCCGGATTGGTCCGGGCAGCCTTGAGGGTCTGCCAGAGGACGGTCCCGAAGGCGATGGCCAGGGAGATGAGGACCGCGACCACGAACACCCAGCCGAAGCCTTCGATCCGATAGGCAAAGCGCTGGAGGTAGAGGCGTGCGGCCCAGACGGCCAGCGGGATGCCGACGAGGCAGGCGATGCCGGTCAGGATCATGTAACTGCGGACATTGCGCCAGGTTTCTCTCGAGACATCCGAGCCGAATACCTTCCGCACGGCGATCTGCTTGGTGTTTTCATCGGCGAAGTAGGTGCTCATGGCCAGGAGACCCAGCAGGGAGATGAGAACCGCCAGCACGGCGAAAAGCTCTACCAGATGCAAGGTGCGCCGTACGGGTGCCAACTGCTTGCGGTTGATGTCCCGGATGAAGCCGAACCGCCAGGCGGGTTCTTCAATACCGGACGTCTCCAAACGGAAATCCCGGTAGGCTTGCAGGATCCGCTCCTCATAGGACTTGTCCTCTCCGGTGGTGCCGATGAGGAGGCAATTGGCATACCGGAGCTCTTCGGCCCGGGTGACAATGACACCCCCATTCGGGTTCTGACTGCTCTCGGAGGCCGGCCGGGTGGGATAATCCGTCACCACGCCGCCGATGAATTCCGGCTGGGCTCCGTTCATGTTGATTCTCCGCGGGAATACAGTCGAGGTGTCTGACACCGCCGCCGCGTTGAAGGCGCTCCGGCTCATCCACAGCGAATGCACCGGCGGATGCCCGAAGTCTTCCTCCACTTCCAGCCCCAGCAGCTGGAAATAGGTGGAGTCGCAAAGGATGACCGGCATATCGACGTGATGCTCTTCGTCCACCTTGATACACATCGTCATATTGATCATCCAGGGAATCCAAAGACCTACGCCCGCCTTTGTCACGAAGGGGAGCTGCTCCACCTTGTCCTTGAATAGCCGCATCGCATCATAGTTCTGGGCGGAGTACTCGATGTAGTAGAGATTCTCCGTGGCGGCGTGCATCGGCCGTGTAAGCATGTGACGCATCTGCACTTCCATCACCAGGGCCAGAGCGATCAGGAAGACGGAAAGGACGTTCTGCACCACGATGAACACCTTGCTCAGGACCATCTTGTTACGGCGCCGGAGCGTGCCTTTGATGACGTCGACAGGCTGGTAGCGCGAGGCCGCGAAGGCTGGGAGCAACCCGCTGATTGCTCCCAGGATGAGAATCCCGGCCACGTATGCAAGGACATATCCGGGTGTGAGCATGAAGGAAAGTTTCACACTGGTGTCGCCGATGCCCAGCATCAGCTCGTCCGGGTCGCTGGTGGAAACCAGGCTGTTCACCATCGGCGCCAGCAGGTCAGCCAGGATGAGGGCGGCGGCGAAGCAGACGGCCGTGAAGGCCACGGATTCTCCGATGTACTTCCACAGGATGCCGGTCTTGTCGGCCCCGAGGAGCCGTCGGGTGGCCATTTCCTTGGCCCGCTTGCCCGTGAGCGCCAGGCTCAGGTTCACGTAGTTGAAGACGGCCGACAACAGGAGCAGCAGGACGACGATGGTCAGCAGGCGCAGCATCTGGACATTTCCCGTGCGGGTGAGGCCGTTGCTGCTGCCGGTGAAGAAGAAGGCTTCGTCCATACGGTAAGCCTTCCAGCGGTCCACTTTTTCCGCACTCCAGGTGGGGTCGTAGTTCTTGTGCAGGAGGTCTTTCACCTTTGTCTGTACTTCCGCAAGGTCAGCATCGTCCCGCACGCGGAACCAGGTGGTGTAATTGCCGATGCTGTTGAAAGCTTTCCCCTGCCCGGCCGCCCAGGAGGCCGTGATATGGGTGATGACATCCATCGGCATGAAGAAAGCACCGTCAAAATCGGCATAAATGCCCTTGACGGTACGGTTCTCTTTCTCCACCTGGATGGTTTGGCCTACTTGCGCGCCCATCTTCCTGGCCAGGGATGCGCTGACGAGGATGTCATCCTTGCCCACGAAGTCCTCCAAGTTTCCTTCCACCAGACGGTACTGGGAGAACACCCGGAAGAAATCGGCATCGGCCTCGATTCCCGAGGCCTGAAGCGTCTCATCGCCGTTTTGGATGACCGGCTGCCACAGGAGCGCCATGTGCGTCGCGGCCTCCACTTCGGGGATGTTCATCTCCAGTTCCTCCTTGTCCCAATAGGTCAGGCCCAGAAAAACGCCATTGCCCAGCACGAACGTGCGTTTCCACTCGGGCGACTCATGCGCCACCTGGTACTGCTGTACCACGTAACTGCCGATCAGAATTACAAATGCCAGGCTCACGGCCAGCCCCACCGCCTCGATGGCGGTGTACAGCTTGTTGCGGGAGAGGAATTTCAGGTAACTTTTCATATTATCGTCATTGCGGGCTATTCTTTTTTCAATTCAATGGCCGGATTCGTCCGGGCGGCCTTCAATGTCTGCCAAAGGACGGATACGAAGGCAATGGCAACGGAAAGCACCACGGCCACGACAAAGACCCACCAGTAGCCCTCGAGCCGGTAAATGAAGTCCTTGAGGTATTCCTGGGCGGCATAAACGGCAATGGGTATGCCGATGATGCAAGCAATCCCCACCAGTATCATATACTCACGGATCGTGCGACCCGCTTCCGTTTCTATCGTTCCTCCAAACACCTTCCGGACGGCGATGTCACGGGACTTTTCATTGGCATAATAGGTGCTCATGGCCACCAGCCCCAGAAGGGCGATGAGAATGGACAGGAGCATGAAGATTTCCACCAGCCTCATATTGTTGCGGGCCGGTTTCCAGGCCTCAGCGATATTCTCGTCAATCCAAAAGGCCAAGTTATCGGAGATCCGCTTGCCCTTGATGTAGTTATCGTAAGCTTCCATGATCTGCGCTTTCGCCGCTTTCCGGTCCGGGGTGGTTTCTATAACCCATCCGGCGAAAGGAATTTCTTCAGAACGCATCAGCGAAACGATGGCTAAGTCTTCTTCTCCCATATTGGCGTTGTTGGTCGGGAAAGATTTGAAAACGCCGGCAACTTGTTCGCAGCCCTTCGTCCGTATGCTCAGCGTGCCGCTGATGTCATGATAGTCAGCGTCGAAACCGGTAGCGGTAAAGCTTTTGTCCGAGAACCAGACGCTATTGAATTGTGGTGCATGGAAATCCTCCAGAATCTCAAATCCGAACATCGAGAAAGCAGTACTGTCCAGCCTGATTAGTCTGTAGAGGATGTCCTGTCCATCCCGGGTAGTGCTGTACTGGCCCATATTGATACTGCCGGGCACTCCAGAACTTTTACCGATCCGTTTCACGCAAGGGAGCGCCTCAAGGGCATCTTTCAAAGGAGCATCGTCTTCACCGGAAAAATCCATGAGGTAGAAGATGTTCTCGATCTTGCAGTTCATCGGCCGCTCCTGTGTCTTTCGCATCTGCGCCTCCATCGTGATGGCAAGCGCTATCAGGATGACTGCCAGCGCATTCTGCAGCACGATGAAAACCTTGCTGAACACCATTTTGCTCCGGCGCC
>JAFUDV010000012.1 GCA_017464245.1 Bacteroidales bacterium
ACGATGGCGCTCCTGGCTCCCGACCATCTCCGCTGGGAGGTCCTGAAACCGTACCACAGCGTGTTTGTCACCCAGGGGGAGATTCCCGTCCAGGGCCGTCGTTTCCGGATTCCTACGGAGAAGGACTTCTCCGCCACGGCGCTGGAAGGGGAGGATGTGACGGTGAAGCTGGTCCCGCTCCGCCGCGACCTGAAACAGTTCTTCCGCGAAATCATTGTCCATGCGGACCGGAAGTCCCTCCGGATCACCTCCGCCCTTCTGGTCACCCCGGACGGCGATTGGACCAGGCTGGAGTTCAGGAATGTCCGGACGGGACAGCCCATCGACCCGAAACTATTTGAGAAACAGTAAGATGCTTCGCGGAATCCTTTACGAGACCCTCCAGTCCGATGCCGGCGGAGCGACGGTCCGCCTCCTGCCGGAAAGTCCTGTGTACAAGGGACATTTCCATGGATACCCCATCACGCCCGGCGTGTGCCTCGTACAGATGGCGCTGGAACTGATCGGGGAGAAGGAAGGCCGGCCGGTTTCCCTGGCGGCGGCCAGGAACATCAAGTTCACATCCCCCGTGATGCCCGATGCGGTCACGCAGTTGCGCTTCAACCTCTTGGGCGAAGGCGGCGCCTGGTCGGTGGAGGTCTTTGCCGGCGAGGTTTCCTGTGCCAAAATGAGCCTGACCCTGGCATGACCGACCCTCGTCATATCTGCGCCGTCATCCCCGCCTACAACAATGGCGGGACGGTCGCGGACGTGGTCCGGGGCGTCCTGCGGCAGGGACTTCCCGTCATCGTCGTGGACGACGGCAGCACGGATGGGACGCAGGCGGCACTGGCTGGCTTGGACATCCAGGTCTTGCATCATGAAACCAACCGGGGGAAGGGCCGTGCCCTCAGGTCCGGCTTGGAAACTGCTCGGGAGCTGGGGTACCGCTTTGCGCTGACGCTGGACGCCGACGGTCAGCACGACCCGGCCGACATTCCCGCACTTGTCGCCGCGGCTGCCCCGCGGACGCTGGTCGTGGGCAGCCGGAACCTGACGGCCGAGGGCATGCCCGCCGGCAACACCTTCGCGAACAAGTTCTCGAACTTCTGGTTCACCGTCCAGACCGGACGGAAACTCCCCGATACGCAGACGGGCTTCCGCGTCTATCCGCTGGAAGACCTCCCGTCCCTGAAGCTCCTGACCGCCCGCTATGAGGCCGAACTCGCGCTTCTCGTTTTCTCTGCCTGGAAAGGCCTGAAAATCATCCCCGTACCGGTACGGGTGTATTACCCCGAGGACCGCGTGTCCCATTTCCGGCCCTTCGCCGATTTCTTCCGGATCAGCGTGCTGAACACCGTCCTGTGCGTGCTCGCCCTGGTCTATGGTTATCCCCGGATGCTCCTGGGCCGATGAAAAAGCTCGTCCTGCATATGTATGACTGGCTGTCGGGCCACAGGGCCCTGTCGGCAGGCATCCTGGCGGTCCTGATGGCCCTTTGCGCCCTGTCCGCCCTCCGGATGCACTACGAGGAGGACATCTCCGCTTTCCTGCCGCAGTCGGAGGAAAGCAAGCGATATTCGGACGTGTACAATCGCCTGGGGCAGAACCGGATGGCCGTTTTCTTCGAGGCCCGGGACTCGGCCGGCACCTACCGTCTGATGGATGCAATGACCGCCTTCGGCGGGATCTGGGCCGATGCCGATACGGCCGGACTCGTCCCGGACCTTGAAGTCAGTGCCGGTTCCGGTGCAGCGGAGGAGGTCTTCGGCTTCATCCGCGCCAACTGGCCCTATTTCCTGACGGAAGCCGATTACGCCCGCATGGACTCCCTCCTGGCCGTTCCGGGCTATGTGGAAGGCCGGATGGAAGAGAACCGGAGGAGTTTCTATTCGGCGGCTTCCGGTTTCACTTCGTCCTATCTGCGGAGCGATCCGCTGGACCTGTTCTCTCCGGTCCTGAAGCGGCTGGAAGCTCTGAATCCGACCACCCGCAGCCGAATGGAGGACGGATTCCTGTTCACGGGCGACGGCCGGACGGGCGTCGTCCTCTTCAATTCGCCCTTCGGCAGTACCGAATCCGGCCGGAACGCGGAACTGGTCGCCCTCCTGGACACGGTCAAGGCCCGGACGGCGGCGGAATTCCCGGATGTCGCGGTCTCCTCCACGGGCGGTCCGGAGGTGGCCGTGGAGAATGCCTCCCGTATCAAGAAGGACTCTTTCCTGGCGCTTGCCCTGGCGGCAATCCTCATCTGTATCGTCCTATGGCTCAGCTATAAGCGGTTCGCCGACGTCTTCTGGATCCTCGTGTCCATCCTCGCCGGGGCCCTGTTCGCCCTCGGGATCATCGCCCTGTTCAAGAATTCGGTGTCGCTGATCGTCCTGGGCATCGGGTCCATGATCATCGGCATCGCCGTGAACTATCCGCTCCACTATGTGGACCACCTGAAATACCAGGGCGACAAGCGCAAGGCCCTCGCGGACCAGGTCAATCCGCTCCTGGTGGGCAACATCACCACTGTGGGCGCCTTCCTGTCGCTGCTCCTGTTGAAGGCCGACGCCCTGCACGATTTCGGCTTCATCGGCGCGATGATGCTGGTGGGGACGATCCTGTTCGTGCTCGTGTTCCTGCCGGTTCTCGTCCCGGCGTCGTCCCGGCCCCGGAATACGGTCAAACTGGACTTCGACCGGCACATCCACCTGGCCCCGAAGGCCCGGAAACGGGTCTTCATCGGCTTCCTCGCCGTTACGGCCGTCCTCTGGTGGCTCAGCCGCGGCATCTCCTTCGATGCGGACATGCACCATATCAACTACATGACGCCGGAACAGGAGCGGGGGTTTGCCCTCCTGGAGGAAATGGGCGCTTCGGCCGACGGCGCTTCGACGGTGTATGTGGTGGCGTCCGGCCAGACGGCGGAAGAGGCGCTGCAGTGCAACGAGGCGCTCGCTCCGCTGCTGGGGAATACGCCCGGCCTGGGTGCATTCCTGCCATCGAAGCAGTTGCAGCAGGAGCGTCTGCGGCGTTGGAACGCATTCCTGGAGGCCCATTCCGACCTGTCGGACCGGGTCATCGGCGCCGGCCTGAAGGCGGGCTTCACGGTCCATGCCTTCCAGCCTTTCTTCGACCTGCTGGATGCGGACTGGACGGTGCAGGAGGTGGATTACTTCGCTCCGGTCACGGAGACACTGGGGACGGCGATGTACCTGCCGGGGGAGGAGAAGGTGCATGTGGTCAATTACTTGACGACGGATGACCTGGGCGCGACGAAGGATGCCCTGCGGGTGGTCATGCCCGACGGCGCCTTCTGCTTCTCGATGGAGGACGTGTCCGGTACGCTGGCGCGGATGCTGTCGGAGGATTTCGACCGGATCGGCCTGCTTTGCAGCGCCATCGTCTTCCTGTTCCTGTGGCTGTCCCTGGGCCTGACGATGGGCGTCACCGCCTTCCTGCCGCTGGCGGTGGGCTGGATCTGGATCCTCGGGACGATGCGCCTTTTCGGCCTGCAGTTCAACATCGTCAACATCATCCTCGCGACCTTCATCTTCGGCCAGGGCGACGACTATTCCATCTTCATCACGGAAGGGCTGATGTACGAATATGCGACGGGGAAGAAGATCCTGCGGTCGTTCAAGAACGCCGTGGTCCTCTCCGCCCTCATCATGTTCATCGGCATCGGCGCCCTCATCGTGGCGAAGCATCCGGCCCTCCGGTCGCTGGCGGCTGTGACCATCGTGGGCATGTTCACCGTGGTGGCGATGGCTTACTACCTCCCGCCGCTGGTGTTCCGGTTCCTGACGACCAAGAAAGGACATCCCCGGAAACTGGCCTGGGCGCCCGGCCGTTCCCTCCGGACCGGCTATATCTTCGTGGTGTTCCTCCTGGCCATGCTGGGGCTCACCGTGTGGACCTTCTTCCTGTTCCTGGGTGGTCCTACTCCCCGGAAGCGGGAGCGCTACCGGATCGCCCTGATGAAGACGGCCCGGTTGGCGCTGAAAGGCATTCCGGGCTGCCCTTATACGCTTTCCAACCCGCACAGGGAGGATTTCTCCCGGCCGGCCGTGTATATCTGCAACCACCAGTCGCATTTCGACATCCTGCCCATCATCGCCCTCCATCCGAAAGTCATTCTGATGACGAACGAGTGGGTCTGGAACAGCCCGTTCTACGGCTATCTGATCCGCAAGGCGGAGTTCTATCCAGTGATGGAGGGGCTGGAGAAGAACCTCTCGCACATGAAAGATCTCGTGGCCCGGGGCTATTCCATCGTCATCTTCCCGGAGGGAACACGCAGCCCGGACTGCCGGATCCAGCGCTTCCACCGGGGCGCTTTTGTCTCCGCCCGGGAACTGGGTTTGCCCATCCTGCCGCTGTATATCCACGGTTTCGGCTATGCGCTGCCCAAGCATGATTTCCTGCTTCGGAAAGCGGGGCTGTACATGGAGATAGGCGAGCGTTTCGACGTGCCGGAAGGGGACATCGCCGCGTTTACGCGGAAGGTCCGCCACGACTACGAACGGGAGTATGCCCGCATCCGTCGCGAACGGGAGACGGCGGCCTACAACGCCCCTTATGTCCGCTATCTGTATCTGTACAAGGGGCATGATGCCGATATGGAATGCCGGAGCGTGCTCACGCCGGAGATGCTCGCGCGGGTCGATGCCCTGACGGGCGATTCGCTCGTTGTCCCGGAAGCAGGCTGCGGCGTGTATGCCCTCCTCGTCGCCCTGACGCATCCGGACATGCAGGTGACGGCCTATGAGGTAGACGAAGAAAAGTACCTGACGGCCGTCCGCTGTGCGGGCGTTCCGGAGAATTTGACGTATATTTGCGGGAAATGCGAAAAAGAATCCTGACCCTCCTGTTCCTCGTGCTTTGCGCAGCTCTGCAGGCCCAGACCGTGAAGATCTGGGAAGGCACGTCCGTGCGGGCCGCCTCCACCCTGACGGCCTATCTGCCGGAAGGGGAGCCGAAGGCCGCCGTGGTCGTGTGCCCGGGCGGGAGTTATTTCTGGCTGGACAAGCGAGGGGAAGGACAGCTTGTGGGCGAGTGGCTTGCCTCCGAGGGCATCGCCGCCTACGTGCTCCATTACCGCACGGGGGGCTGGTTCCATTTCACCTTCCATACCCGGGCCCTCTTCGGCGGGAACCGCCATCCCGACATGATTGCGGACCTGCAACGGGCCATCACCCTCGTCCGGCAGCAGTACGACGGTCCCGTGGGGGCGATGGGCTTTTCCGCCGGCGGGCATCTGGTGATGAGCGCGGCGGAGTTTTTCGGGACGGATTTCACCAGGCGCGCGGCCGGAGGGTCCCTGCGCCCGGATTTCGTGGCGCCCATCTATCCGGTCGTGTCCATGCGGGACGCCTGCACGCACAAGCGTTCCCGGCGCGGCCTGCTGGGCGATGGTAGGACCGGGGACCAGGTCCTGCGGGATTCCCTCTCGCTGGAGTGCCACGTGCGTCCCGACACGCCTCCGGTGTTCCTGCTCCGCTGTGACGACGACCCGGTGGTGGACCCGCACAATGCGGACCTGCTGGATGACGCCTTGACGGAGAAAGGCGTGCCTCACCGCACCGTCCGCTACCGCGCGGGCGGTCACGGGTTCGGCGCGGACAAAGGGAAGTTCACGGAGGAAACGGCCCGTTGGCAGGCCGAATTCCTCGATTGGATCAAAGAGATCGATTATGGAAGACATTGAGTTCCAAAGGCCCGAAGTCATTAAGGCCTATCAGGAAGGGCGCCTCGCGGAGGCCCTGCAATACCTCGCGGAACATTCGAAGTACTATCAGCGGATGTTCGAGAGCTACCACATCGACATCCGGAAGATCCGGACGCTGGAGGACCTCGTGAAGATCCCTTTCACGGAGAAGAAGGACCTGCAGCTGTTCAACGACGATTTCCTGTGCTGCCCCAAGGAGAAGATCGTGGATTATGTCACGACCTCCGGCACGCTGGGGGATCCCGTGACCTTCGGCTGCACGGACAAGGACCTGGACCGGCTCGCGTATAACGAGAAGAAGTCCTTCGCCTGCGCCGGCGTGGAACCGGGGGACATCGTCCAGCTGATGACCACCATCGACAAGCGGTTCATGGCGGGACTGGCCTATTTCCTGGGAATCAGGTCGCTCGGGGCCAGCATCATCCGCGTGGGAAACGGCATTCCGGAACTGCAGTGGGACACCATCCAGCGGCTGAAGCCGGACACGATCATGTGTGTCCCGTCCTTCATCCTGCGCCTCATCCAGTACGCGGAGGAGCACGGCATCGACTACAAGAACTCCTCGGTGCGGCGGATCATCGGCATCGGCGAGGGCCTGCGGGACCAGCACTTCGACCTGAACCTCCTGGGCCGTCGGATCAGGGAGAAATGGGACGTGGAACTGTTTGCGACCTATTCGTCCACCGAGATGGGTGCCACCTTCTCCGAATGCCCCTACGGTTGCGGCGGGCACGTCCATCCGGAACTCATCATCGTGGAGATCATCGGCGAGGACAACCTGCCGGTGCCCGACGGGGAAGTGGGCGAGATCGTCGTGACCACCCTGGGCGTGGAGGGCATGCCGCTCCTGCGCTTCCGGACGGGCGATATGGCCGCGAAGGTGACGGAGCAGTGCCAATGCGGCCGCTGGTCGTACCGCCTCACTCCGCTCGTGGGCCGCAAGAACAACATGATCAAGCTCAAGGGAACCACCTTGTATCCGCCGGCCGTGAATGACGTCCTGGACAATGCGGACTATGTGGAGAACTACGTGGTCATCGTGGACGAGAGCGACGCGGGTACGGATGACGTGCTCGTGAAGCTGGGCCTCAAGTACCAGCCGGAGTTCGATGCCGTGAAGGACCTTAAGGACCGTTTCCGTTCCCGCATCCGGGTGGCGCCCCGCATCGAGGTGTGCCCCGCGGCGGAGGTGGCGGCCATCCTGTATCCTGCCAAGTCCCGCAAGCCCGTGAAATTCATCGACAACCGGCCCAAGCATGTTTGACGACATCCGCCCCTATACCGACGCGGAGATTCCGGCCGCCATGCAGCGGATCGCCGCCTACCCCGAATTCCGGGTGGTGTGCGGCTATCTGTTCCCGGACCGGCCGTTCGGCGAAGTAGCCGCCCTCGTGTCCTCCGCCCGCACCGTCGAGGAATTCCAGGGCCGGTTCATGGTGCCCGTGGTGGAGGCCCTGATGGCAAAGACGACCGGAGGGGTGACTGTGGACGGGATGGAAAGGCTGGATCCTGCGAAGGCGTATCTGTTCGTCTCGAATCACCGCGACATCGTGATGGACGCCGCTTTCCTGCAGGTGCTGCTGCGCCGGGCCGGCCTCCGGACGTCCGAGATCACCTTCGGGGCCAACCTGATGCAGGGCGGCCTGGTGGTGGATTTCGGCAAATCCAACAAGTTGTTCCGGGTGGAGCGACCGACGACCGTTTCCTCTCCGCGGGAGTTCCTGAAGAGTTCCCAGCATCTGTCCGAGTATATCCGGTGGACCCTTCTGGAGAAGGGGGCGTCTGTCTGGATCGCCCAGCGCAACGGCCGGACCAAGGACGGCGTGGACGCGACGGACCAGGGCATTGTCAAGATGTTCGGCATGGCGGGCGACATCGCGGACCTGAACATCGTTCCGCTCGCCGTGTCCTACGAGTGGGAACCGTGCGACGGGCTCAAGGCAGCGGAGACGGCGGCGCTCGAGCGCGACGGCCATTACGAGAAAAAGCCCGGGGAGGACCTTCACAGCATCCTTACCGGCATTACGCAACCGAAGGGACGGGTCCATTATACCGTCTGCGAACCGCTTTCCGAGGAGGAACTGGCGCCTCTGCGGGAACTGCCCCTCAACACGGCTTGCCGCGAGACGGCGGCCCTTATCGACCGCCGCATCCGGGCCGGATACCGGATCTGGCCCAACAACAGGATCGCGGCCGACCTGCTCGGCGGGACCGTCGGCGGATATACGCCGGAGGAAAAGGCGGCTTTCGAGGCGCATCTGGAAACGGTTCCCGTACCTTTGCGCACCGCCGTGCTTCGGATCTATGCCGGTCCGTTGCTCCGATAATTTTGTTATATTTGTACGGTATGCCGATTCACAGTGACATGGTTTGGGACCCGCTCCGGAAAAAGAGCGTCCGGCTGACCCCCGAGGAGGAGGTCCGGCAGTGGTTCATTTCCGTACTCCATGAAGGAATGAAGGTCCCGGAGCACATGATGGGAAGCGAAGTGGCTTTCCAGTGGAACGGCCTGGACTACCGGGCCGACCTCGTCGTCTATGACCGGCAGGCGCATCCCCTGATGGTCGTGGAATGCAAGCGGCCAGAGGTGGAACTGACGCAGGAGGTCGTGGACCAGGCCATCCGGTACAATCAGGCGTTGGATGTCCGGTACGTCGTGATTACCAATGGTTTGAAGACTTTTATGTTTGAAAGGAAAGAAGACGGGTTCACCTTTGTGGAGAAAGCGCCGCTCTGGGATGAAATGCTATGTCGACGATAACGGAAGGATACCTGGACGCACCGGTCTTCAAACTGGTGTCGGACGTGGCGGCGGACCTTGGAGTGCGCGCCTTCGTCATCGGCGGCTATGTCCGGGACTGCTTCCTGGGCCGTCCCAACACGGATATAGACATCGTGGTGGAGGGGAGCGGCATCGCCCTCGCGGAAGCCGTGGCGGCGAAGGTCCATACGAACGTGAGCGTGTTCAAGAACTTCGGTACCGCGATGCTGCACTACAAGGGCATCGAGGTGGAGTTCGTGGGTGCCCGCAAGGAGTCCTACCACCGCGATTCGCGGAAACCCATCGTGGAGGATGGTACTCTGGAAGAGGACCAGCTTCGCCGGGATTTCACCATCAATGCGATGGCTTTCAGCCTGTGCAAGGAGGATTTCGGCGCCCTGGTGGATCCTTTCGGCGGCATCCGCGACCTTGCGGCCGGCATCATCCGTACCCCGCTCCAGCCCGAACAGACTTACAGCGATGACCCGCTGCGCATGCTCCGCGCCATCCGCTTCGCCGCGCAGCTCTCCACGCCAGAGCATGCCTTCACCATCGTCCCGGAATCGCTGGCGGCGATGCGGACGATGAGCGGCCGCCTGAAGATCCTCTCTTCCGAGCGCATCGTGGAGGAGGTGAACAAGATGCTCCTCACCTGCCAACCTTCCATGGCCTTCCGCCTGATGGACGAAACGGGCTTGCTGGAGCAGTTCCTCCCGCAACTGGTGCAACTCAAGGGAGTGGAAACCGTCGAGGGCAAAGGCCATAAGGAGAATTTCTCCCATACGCTGCAGGTCGTGGACAATGTCGCCCGCGAAGAGACGGAGCCGAACCTGTGGCTCCGCTGGGCGGCCCTCCTGCATGACATCGGGAAACCGGCCTCCAAGCGTTTCACGCCGGGGCAGGGGTGGACCTTCCATGGACACGAAGTCATCGGCGCCCGCATGGTCCCGAAGATCTTCCAGGCATTGAAGATGCCCCTGAACGAGAAGATGAAATACGTCCAGAAGCTCGTGGGGCTGCACCTGCGCCCGATTGCGCTGGTGGACGACGGCGTGACGGATTCCGCCGTGCGGCGGCTCCTGTTCGATGCCGGTGACGACATCGACGACCTGATGCTGCTGTGCCACGCGGACATTACGTCCAAGAACCCGGCCAAGGTGGCCCGCCTGCACCGCAACTTCGAACTGGTGAAGGAGAAGCTGGTGGAAGTGGAGGCGAAGGACGCCATCCGCAACTGGAAGAATCCCATCACGGGCGACTATGTGATGGAGGTGTTCGGCATCGGCCCCTGCAACCTGATCGGGGAGATCAAGGAAACGGTGAAGAACGCCATCCTGGACGGGCTCATTCCCAATACTTTCGAGGCCGCCGATGCGCTCATGCGCGAAAAGGCGGCGGAACTGGGACTTTCTCCGGTGAAATAAGCCCCCTTTGAGCGATGGACGTATCCCTGGACATGTACATGACGGCGGGAACGGGCATCCTGGCCCTGTTCCTGGGCGTTTTTTTCACCCGGACCATCCCTCTGCTCAAACGGTTCTGCATTCCGTCGCCGGTTTCGGGCGGGCTGGCCGTCTCGCTGCTGACGCTCCTTCTCCATGCCGTTTTCGGACTGGACTTCCTCTTCGACGGAACCATCAAGGACCTGGCGATGATGCTTTTCTTCACGTCGGTCGGATATCAGTCGGACCTCCGGGTGCTCAAGGAGGGTGGGAAGCCCCTTCTTGTCATGATCCTGCTGGTCGCCATCCTGATCGCCTTGCAGAACGGCCTTGCCGTGGGCATTGCCAAAGGCATGGGCCTGGACCCGCTGCTGGGCATGGCGGCGGGCTCCATCCCGATGAGCGGCGGACACGGAACGGCCGGCGGGTTCTCTCCCGTCCTGGAGCAGATGGGTCTGCACGGGGCGTCTTCCATCACGATGGCGGCCGCGACTTTCGGTCTGGTCGCCGGATCCCTCATCGGCGGCCCCCTGGGTGAATTCCTCGTCCGGAGGCGTCACCTCGCGGTGGCGTCGGAATCGGGAGACGTGATCATGGGCGTGGAAGGCAGCGAGGCGGCGGAGGAAAAGCGGGAGATGCACACGGGAACGGATGAACAGGCTTACCGCCGCTCCCTGCAGGGGGCCTGCCAGATGCTGCTGACGATGGCCCTCGGCATGGGCCTCAGCCGGATTCTATCCCTTACGGGAATCACCTTCCCGACCTATTTCGGCGCCCTCGTCATGGCGGCGCTCATCCGCAATCTCACCGGCCGTCCCCGGGAGGGGCGTCGGACCTGGCTGTGCCTGGACGAAATCGTGTCCATCGGCAATCTCTGCCTGTCCGTCTTCCTCGGAACGGCGATGGCCACTCTCAAACTGTGGGAGCTTTCCGGGCTGGTGCTGCCGCTCATCGCCATCCTCCTGGCGCAGGCCCTCCTGATTTTCCTCTACGCCGCCTTCGTGGCTTTCCCCGCCCTGGGCAGGGATTATGACGCGGCCGTCCTTGTGAGTGGACTGTGCGGATTCGGTCTCGGCGCCACGCCCAACGCGATGGCGAACATGTCGGCCGTATGCTACAAGTACCACTATGCGGTGAAGCCTTTCCTCATCGTCCCCATCATCGGGGCGATGTTCGTGGATCTCATCAATACGGGCGTGATCACCCTGTTCCTCAACCTGATATAGTCTCATGACGGAGGAATTCATCACCTATCTCCGGGACATCCGCCGGTATTCCCCGCGGACACAGGACATCTACCGGGATGTCCTGGACGATTTCGCCCGCTTCTGCGACGGGAAGGTGGAGGAGTCGCTGGTTCCCTCCCTGCTCCGCCGGTACGAGGCGGACCTGATAAACCGGGGGGAGAAAGCGCGGACGGTGCACCAGCACATGTCGGTGCTGAGCGGCTACTGCCGGTTCCTGATGCAGAAGGGCGTCCTCCAGTCCAATCCGGCCCGCACCGTCAAGCGCCCCAAGATGGAGAAACGGCTTCCGGAATACTATCAAGTCCGGTCGATGGACGCGTATTTCGCCGCGACGGATCACTGGGCGGGGGAGGACGAACTGGAGATTCTCCGGAGCTTCGGCCCCGCGCCCACGGACAAGACGGCCGTGGAGATCTACCGTCACCGTCTCCGCCGGCTCATCATCAGCCTGTTGTACGGGGCCGGCATCCGGCGGGCGGAGCTCATCGGTCTCACGGTCGGCTCCTTCGACCCGGCGCGTCAGGTGCTCCGCGTACACGGAAAAGGGGACAAAATGCGGGAAATTCCGCTCACCCCTTCACTTTGTCACGAAATTTGCTTATATTTGAATGCAGTTGAGTCGATGGGAGGAGGCGCACCCCCTGCGGACGCCCCGCTTCTCGTCACGGAGAAAGGACGGGCCCTGTACCCCGTGTACGTGGACCGGACGGTGAAAGAGGAACTCGACGGGTACGGCATCACCGGGAGGAAATCCCCCCATGTGCTCAGGCATTCGGTCGCCACGGCCCTCCTGGACGACGGCGCCGACTTGAATTCCATCAAGGAGATGCTCGGACACGCGTCCCTCGCCGCCACGCAGGTGTACACGCACAACTCCGTCGACCGGCTGAAAAAAGTGTATAACCTGGCCCATCCAAGGGCAAAAAACGGAGGCTCAAATGATTAATGTGAAGTCCCTGAAGTTCGACGCAGGCAAGGAACTGCTCGACTATGTGGAGAAGAAGGTCGGAAAGCTCGAGAAATTCTTCGACAATCTCGGCGACATCGACGTCACGCTCTCCCTCTCTCCCGACCCTGAGAACAAGAATGTCCGGCTCCAGACCCGTTTCCCCGGCGAAGACCTCGTGATCGAGCGCAATGCCAAGACCTTCGAGGAGGCCGTCACCGAAGCGGCCGACGCCATGAAGGAGAAGATTGTCCGCGCCAAGGAGAAACGGTTCGAGAAATAACCCTTTGACACCCTGATCGGCGGCCTTGTCGGCCGCCTTTTTTCATGGAATGGATATGAAAAGATCATTTGCCTGTCTCCTGCTTGCCCTGGCGCTTTGTGCGCCGCTCCGGGCACAGGGCTTCCTGAAAGGGAAAATCCTTTATTTCGATGCCGGGGACCATTTGAGCGAACGGAGCGGAAGCAGTTTCCAGTTCTCCCTGTCGGGCGGACTGTCGGTGAATTCCACCTTGTCCCTCCTTTCCGTGGAGCGTGCCCTGGAGAAGGCGGCGGAGGACAAGGACATCGCGATGGTGTTTCTCCGGCCCGACCAGATTTCGGCGGGCATGGCTGCGCGGGAGGAACTGCGGCAGAGCCTGGCGCGTTTCGCTGCCAAAGGGAAGCCGGTCGTCTGCTATGGTGTCTCTTTCACGACGGCCTCCTATTACCTGGGATCCGTAGGAGACCGTGTCTTCATGCATCCCGGATCCAGCGGAACCCTGAACGGACCGGCCTCCACCCAATTGTATTATAAGGATTTGCTGGATTCCCTGGGCATCCGGATCCAGCTCATCCGGCACGGAAGCTACAAGTCGGCCGGAGAGCCCTATGTCCGCAGCGAAATGAGCGAGGAGAACCGCCGGCAGTATCAGGCCCTGCTCGGCTCCGTCTGGACGCCGATGGTGGAAGAAATGGCCGCATCCCGCGGCGTCGCGGCCGATTCGCTGCGCGCCTGTGTCTCCACCCTCCGGCTTTCCACTTCCCGCGACTGGCTGGACAAGGGACTGGTGGACGGCTTGAAATACCGGGATGAGATGGAGGATTACCTGTGCCACCTGTTCGGCAAGGCGGACCCGGACGACCTGAAGAAAGTCTCCATGTCCGATTATGTCGAGTCGCTGAAGGACAGCGGCTCCAAGAAGGTCGCCGTCCTGTATGCCGAAGGGGAGATCGTCCGCTCCGGCAGCGGGATCGCCGGGGAGAAGTTCGCCCGCGAAATCGCGAAGGTTCGGGCCGATTCCACCGTCAAGGCCGTGGTTTTCCGGGTCAATTCCCCCGGCGGGGAAGTCGTGGCCGCCGAGATGATTCGGCGCGAGGTCGAATCGCTCCGGAAGGTCAAGCCTGTCATCGCCAGTTACGGGGACTATGCCGCTTCGGGCGGATACTGGATATCTGCGGGCACGGACCGGATCTTCGTGGACAATGCCACCCTGACCGGTTCCATCGGCGTGTTCGGCCAGGTCGTCTCCTACGGGGAGGCGCTGGAGGGGAAACTGCACATCCATCCTTACACCGTCGGGACGCACGAACACAGCGACATGGGCTCCGGTATCCGTCCGCTGGACGAACGGGAACTGGCCCGGTACCAGGAGGACATCGACGGCATCTATGACGACTTTGTCCGGGTGGTGTCCGACGGCCGCGGGATGGACCGTGACGCTGTCGATGCCCTTGCGCAGGGCCGTGTCTGGTCCGGCGGCGATGCCCTGAAAATCGGTCTTGCCGACGAAAAGGGACTCCTGCTGGATGCCGTCAGGTATGCGGCCAAGCGGGCCGGCCTGGAGAAGTACGGCATAGTGGCCTACCCGGCAAAGAATGATTTGCTGGGAGAGCTCCTGTCCCTTGCGAAAGATGAGAACCCGCCGATGATCCACCTCCGGGACGTCCTTCCGGCCGGCTACTCCGTCATCGCCCGTATGCCCTATGTCAAACTTGACCAGAACTGAAGATGAAATACCTGAGAATCATTCTTGGGGCGGCCCTGACGCTGGTGGCGTCCGCTGCCTTCGCCCAGACTGAGGCCAACCGCAGCCGCCTGTCCGAGATCGAGAAAATGGAGGTCAAGGCCAGGAAAGGCGGTCCGAAATTCGAGCGGTTCGGGTTCCGGCTCGTACCGGAAGCCGGTTACGGAGTCCATCTGGTCCGGTCGGAGGACTTCCAGTCCAAGGGCATGGATTCCTGGCAGGCATACGTGCAGGCCCTGGACGTGTTTTACCGCCCGTTTTCCTGGGGAAGCCTGCATGTAGGTGCCGGGATCGGCATGGACTGGTTCCAGACCCGGGATGCACTCTTCGTGCAGGATGATGACGGAATCATCCAGATTGCGCCGCTGGAGGAGAAAGACAAGGAGAAGGATGCGAAATACCGCTCTTCCGTCCGGGAATGGACGGTCATGGTTCCCGCCACCCTGCAGTTCCATCTCGGGCGGGCCACCCTCAGCGTGGGCGCCGAGGCGCTCTACTCTTTCTCGCCCCGGGTCCGGTTCGATATCACGAAGAAGGATTTCCGGGAATTCACGGAAAGCAAAGGCGGGAAAGTCCAGCCCTTCGGTTACGATTTCCTGGCTTCGGTCTCTTACGGACGCTTCGGCGTCTTCGGCAAGTTCCAGCCCGCCTCCGCCCGCCGTTTTCCGGAGCCGGGTCCCACCATGTCCACCTGGACGGTGGGCATCTGCCTGCGAACCTTCTGAATTGAATCTGAGGAAGTTGTTTTCCGCAGATTATGTTTATATTTGTAAGTTAAGTAATACGGATAACCTGATGAACTGTAAATCTCTCCTCCTTGGCCTGGCCCTTGTCGCCGTTGCGTGCGGACAGGCATCCCAGAAGAAATCGAACCTTCCTGTCTATCTGGATGACGCCCAGCCGCTCGAGGCGCGGGTGGAAGACGCCTTCTCGAAGATGACCCTCGACGAAAAGATCGCGATGGTCCATGCCCAGTCCAAGTTCAGCTCGCCCGGCGTGCCGCGCCTGGGCATCCCCGAGGTGTGGTGCACCGACGGCCCCCACGGCATCCGCGCGGAAGTGCTCTGGGACGAGTGGGACCAGGCCGGATGGACCAACGACTCCATCACGGCGTTCCCGGCCCTGAGCGGCCTCGCCGCCACCTGGGACCGCGAACTGTCCCGCCTCTACGGCAAGAGCATCGGCGAGGAGGCCCGCTACCGCAACAAGACCGTGCTGCTGGGCCCGGGCGTGAACATCTACCGTTTCCCGCTGAACGGCCGCAACTTCGAGTACATGGGCGAGGACCCGTACCTTGCGGGCGAGATGGTCGTCCCTTACATCGAGGGCGTGCAGTCCAACGGCGTCGCGGTGTGCGTGAAGCACTATGCGCTGAACAACAGCGAGGTGAACCGGCACGTGGCGAACACCATCGTGGACGACCGCACCCTGTATGAAATCTATCTGCCGGCCTTCAAGGCGGCGGTCCAGAAGGGCCACGCCTGGTCCGTCATGGCGGCTTACAACCTGTATAACGACGAGCACCTGTGCTCCAACGAGGTCCTGCTGGACAAGATCCTCCGCGGGGAATGGGGCTTCGACGGCGTGGTGATCAGCGACTGGGGCGGTGTGCACAACACGCTCCAGACCGCAAAGCACGGCGTGGACCTGGAGTACGGCTCCTGGACCGACGGCCTCACCATGGGCAAGACCAACGCCTATGACAGCTACTATCTGGCCGCTCCCTACAAGCAGGCTATCCAGAAGGGCGAAATCGGCACCGAGGAACTGGACGCCCGTGTCAAGCGCATCCTGCGCCTGATCTTCCGCACGTCCATGGACCGCAACCGGCCGTTCGGCAGCCAGGCCTCTCCGGAGCATTATGCCGCGGCCCGCAAGATCGGCGCCGAGTCCATCGTCCTCCTCAAGAATGACGGCGGTGTCCTGCCGATGGCGGCGAAGCCGGGCAAGATCCTCGTCGTGGGCGAGAACGCCGTGAAGATGATGACCGTGGGCGGCGGCTCCTCCTCCCTGAAGGCGAAACTGGAAGTTTCCCCGCTGGACGGCATCAAGGCCCGCTGGCCCGAGGCCGAAGTCATCTGGGAGCGCGGTTATGTGGGCGATACCGGCGGTGAGTACAACGGTGTCTCCACCGGCCAGGACCTGCGGGAGTCCCGCAATGCCCAGACTTTGATCGCCGATGCCGTTAGGGCGGCGGAAGGCGCTGATTATGTGATTTTTATCGGCGGTTTGAACAAGGCCGACCGGCAGGATGCCGAGGGTCTGGACCGCGTCCAGTACGGCCTCCCGTACAATCAGGATGCAGTCATCGAGGCCCTGGCCGGGGTGACGGACAAGCTCGTGGTCGTGAACATCTCCGGCAACGCCGTGGCGATGCCGTGGGTGGATAAGGTCCCAGCCATCGTCCAGGACTGGTACCTGGGCTCCCAGGCCGGCCATTCCCTGGCCGACGTCCTGTCCGGCGACGTGAATCCTTCCGGCCGCCTGCCGTTCACCATCCCGGTTTCCTATGACAAGAATCCGGTCCTGACCGAGGCGCAGTACCCGGGCATCCTCCGCAGCACCCAGATCGACGGTATGCCGGTCCTGGACATGGAATACACCGAGGGTATCTACGTGGGCTACCGCTGGTATGACCTCCACGGCGGCGTCCTCTTCCCGTTCGGCCATGGCCTTACGTACACGACCTTCGCCTATGGCGAACCGCGCATTGACAGGAAGTCCATGACGGAGACCGGTACCGTGACGGTGACCGTTCCCGTGACCAATACCGGCGCCGTGGCCGGTTCCGAGGTGGTCCAGCTGTATATCGCCGATGTGGAAGCCTCCGTGGGCCGTCCCGCCAAGGAACTCAAGGGCTTTGCCAAGGTGCGCCTCGATCCCGGCCGGAAGGCCGATGTGAGCTTCACCATCGACAAGGACGCCCTCAGCTTCTTCGATGCGGACAAGCACGCCTGGGTGGCCGAGAAGGGCACCTTCCGCGCCCTGGTCGCCGCCTCCGCGCAGGATGTGAAGGGTACGGTGGAATTTGAACTGAAATAGTGGCCGCAAAATCTTATATGGAAACGGACCGGCAGGTCCGCAGTCTCATCGAGGAGGTCCGCTCCGGCGTGTTCAAGCCGGTGTATCTCCTGATGGGGGAGGAGCCGTACTATCCCGACCTGCTGTGCCAGGCGATCATCGACAACTGCCTCCAGGACTGGGAGAAAGACTTCAACGAGACCATCTGTTACGGGGCCGATGTCGATGCCGACGCGGTGATCACCGCGGCCCGGCGCTTTCCGATGATGGCGGACCGGCAGCTGGTGGTGGTGAAGGAAGCCCAGCAGATGAAATCGCTGGAGGAACTGGCCCTGTACTGTCAGAAGCCGCTGGATTCCACCGTGCTGGTGATTCTTCTCCATGGGGCCAATGCCGACAAGCGGAAGTCCCTGTACAAGACCGTCCTGAAGCAGGGCGTCATCGTGGAATCCCTGCCGCTCCGGGACTATGAAGCCCCGCAGTGGATTGCGAGCTATTACGCGGAACGCGGCCTGTCCATCCGGCCGGATGCGACGCAGCTGCTGGTGGAGGCGGCCGGGACGGACCTCGGCAAGATCGCCGTGGAGACGGACAAGCTCCTGAAGAACCTGCCCGAGGGTGTGAAGGAAATCACTGCGGAGGACATCGAGAAGAACGTGGGTATCAGCCGGGAGTTCAGCGTGTTCGAACTGACGAAGGCGCTGTCCGTGCGGGAAGCGGCCCGGTCGGTCACCCTGGCGGCCCATATCGGCGAAGGCCCCCGCTTTGCGATGCCCATGGCCGTGAGCGCCCTCTTCCTGTTCTTCAACCGTGTCCTCAAATACGGCACCCTCATCCAGGGCGGCCGCGGCGGAGACCGGGACGCGAAGGCCAAGGTCCTCCAGGGCGTGAATCCCTATTTCTATAAGGAATATGATGCCGCCGTGAGGAACTATCCGCTGCCCAAGGCGATGCGGGTGATTTCCCTCCTCGCCGACTATGATTACAAGGGAAAAGGCGGCGATGTAGGCGAGGCTTCGCCGGGTGAGCTTCTAGTGGAACTTGTGACGAAGATTCTGAATATTTAATAAATTCTTATTGCAAATCAATAATTTCTTTCTATATTTGCAGAAACGAAAGACGTATGTCCATTATTGATGTCCAACATGTAACCAAGCACTTCGGGGAGAAGGTGGCGCTGGACGACGTGTCCATCTCCATTCCCGAAGGGAAGATTTTCGGCCTCCTGGGGCCGAACGGAGCGGGCAAATCGACCCTGATCCGGATCATCAACCGCATCACGATCGCGACCTCGGGCGAAGTCCTCTTCAACGGGAAGCCCATCACCGACGAGGACGTGGCCCATATCGGCTATCTCCCCGAAGAACGCGGCCTGTACCGCAAGATGAAGGTGGGGGACCAGGCGATGTACCTGGCCCAGCTCCGCGGCATGTCCTCCCGCGAGGCGGCCTACGAACTCAAGCAGTGGTTCGTCCGCTTCGGGATCCAGGACTGGTGGAACAAGAAGGTGGAGGAACTCTCCAAGGGCATGGCCCAGAAGGTCCAGTTCATCACCACCGTGGTCCACAAGCCGTCCCTGATGATCCTGGACGAGCCGTTCTCCGGCTTCGACCCGGTCAATGCGGAACTCATCCGCAAGGAGATCCTCCGTCTCAAGGACGAGGGCGCGACCGTCATCCTGTCCACCCACAACATGGAATCCGTGGAGGAACTCTGCGACAACATCGCCCTTATCAACAAGGCGAAACTCGTCATCACCGGCGGAACGGACGACATCCGGCACCGTTTCGGCGAGGACAACGTGGAGATCGAGTACACGGAGGACTTCGTCCGCAAGACCGAGGTGGTCTCCCGGGAGAAGGCGTCCGTCCGCCTGACGGAACTCATCGAGGGCGGCATCCGGATCAACGCCTACCGCGAACTCGTTCCGCGCATGAACGACATCTTCATCAAACTCGTAACGGAAGGGGAGGGCAAGTAGCATGAATCTCAAGAAACTAGGCATCATCATCCAGCGGGAATACCTGAACAAGGTCAAGAAGAAGTCCTTCCTGCTCACGACCTTCGGCGTTCCGATCCTGTTCGCCGGCATGTACGCCGTGATGATCTTCATCATGCTCCGGACCGAGGGCGACTCCAAGCGGATCGCCGTCATCGACAACTCCGGCATCGTGATGGAGAAGTTGGAGAATACCAAGCAGCTTACTTTCACGCAGCTCTCCGAGACCGATCCGGAAGCGGTGAAGAACCGGCTTTCCGACTATGACGCGGACATCCTCCTGTACATCTCCCCGTTGGACAGCGCGAGCAAGTCGGTGACCGCGACCACCTATGCCGACAAGCCCATGGGCATGGAAACGGCGGAGGTGATCGAGAACCGGATCAATGACGCCGTGGAGGCGTACCGGATCGATTCCTACGGGATCGAGGGACTGGGACAGATCCTCTCGGACATCCATTCCAACGTCCACCTGACCTCTTATACGGTGGACGCGGAGGGCAAGGAGACCATCTCCCAGAGCGAGGTGTACATGATCATTTCCATGGTCCTCGCCATGGCCCTGTACATGTTCATCGCCCTGTTCAGCGGCATGGTGATGTCCAGCGTCATCGAGGAGAAGTCCAGCCGCGTGGTGGAGGTCCTCGTTTCCTCGGTCAAGGCGACGGAACTGATGTTCGGCAAGATCATCGGCGTGGCCCTGGTGGCCCTGACGCAGTTCCTGCTGTGGATCGTGCTGACGGGCCTGATCATCGGCATCCTGGGCGGCATCGTCGGGATGGACAAGATCACGGGAGGCATGGACGAGTCCCAGACGCAGATGATCCAGGAAATGGCCGGCACGGGCATGGGCGGATCCACCCTCGACCTGCAGGCCCTGACGGATACGACGGCCGTGGCGGAGGGCCCGACCGGCATGCAGGCCGTCATGGGCACGCTCGCTTCCCTGAATTATACGGAAATCATCGTTTCCTTCCTGCTGTTCTTCCTGTTCGGCTACCTGCTGTATGCGTCGCTGTTTGCGGCCATCGGATCGGCCGTGGAGAACGAGGCGGACACGCAGCAGCTCCAGATTCCGGTGACGATTCCGCTGCTGGTCGGCTTCCTTGTGGCCTTCTACGCCTTCCGGGCGCCGGAGAGCCAGTTGGTGTGGTGGTTCTCGATGATTCCCTTCACCTCGCCCATCGTGATGCTGGCGCGCCTGCCGTTCGGCGTCCCGACCTGGGAACTGGCCCTCTCCATCGGCCTGCTCGTGCTCACGTTCGTCGCGTGCGCCTGGGTGTCGGCCAAGATCTATAAGGTGGGCATCCTCATGTACGGCAAGAAATCGACCTTCAAAGACCTTTGGAAATGGTTAAGGCAAAGTTAATTCTGCTGTCGCTCCTCGCCCTCACCGCCTGTTCGCAGAAAGGCCCGCAGATGACCTGGAAGCGGGTGGCGATGGACGGAAGCCGGACCGGCGTGGTGCCGGTTACGGCCGAGAACGTGGACTCCGCCCTGGGCACGTTCGAGGACGATTACATCGCTCCGAACGGGAAGCATTTCACGGACGGCGCCACGCCCGAAGTGGCCATGCTTCTGATGGAGGCCCAGCCCAGGATGGCCCGGCTCAAGGAAGTCGTCGGGCACAGCGCCCGGATGCTGGAGAACCTGCGGACGGAACCCGACCTTCCGCTGGGCAACATCGTGGCCGATGCGCTGCGGGAGAAGGCCAGCGACTATTATAAGGTGCCCATGGACTTCGCCGTCACCAACTACGGCGGAATCCGGATCCCGCTGCCGGAAGGACCCGTGCTGATGGACGACATCGAGGCGATGTTCCCGTTCAAGAACTATATGTGCTATGCGAAGGTCCGGGGCAAGAATCTGACGCGCCTGTTGGAGCAACTCGCGAAGACGAAGGCCTTCCAGGCCGTGAGCGGCTGCCGGGTGAAGGTCAAGGCCCATGAACTCGTGGAGGCGGAGGTGGGCGGAAAGCCCATCGACCCGGACAAGGTGTATAACGTGGCGACCATCGATTTCCTCCTCTCCGGCGGCGACCAGATCGCCATCGGCGCCCTGGCGGAGGACGTGGTGCTGAGCCCGGTCCTCGTGCGGGACGTGATGCTGGAGTATGTGCGGAAGGCGGAGGCGGCCGGCATCGTCCTGGACGGAAAGAAGGACGGACGCGTAATCATGGAGGACTAAGGAATGGACAAGACAGCGAGAATCCTTTTCATCTGCCTGTCCGTGGCGCTGGCTGCGGCAGCGGGATGGCTCTGGCAGCGCACGGAGGCGGCTCCCGGGCGGCATCTGGTGATCCTGCACACGAACGATACGCACAGCCATTTCGAGCCCGAGCGTGTCGGCGAGTATGCCGGCATGGGCGGTATCATCGAGCGCGCGGCCTTCGTGGACAGTGTCCGGAAGGCGGAAGGGCCGGGAACGTGCTCCTGCTGCACGCCGGCGATTTCTGCCAGGGAACGACCTATTTCTCCGAACTGCACGGCGACCTGGAGATCCAGGCCCTGAATGCAATGCATTACGATGTGGTGACCCTGGGCAACCATGAGTTCGACAACGGCCTGGAGGACCTGGGGCGGAGGCTTTCCTCGCTGGAGATGCCGGTCGTGGTGTGCAACTACGATTTCTCGCCTTTCGAGGCAGGGAAGTATGTCAAGCCCTATGTCGTCCTGGAACGGGCGGGGCTCCGGATCGGGGTCCTGGGCGTCCTGTGCGACCTCAAGTCCATGGTGGCGGGCGACATCGCCGAGCGGGTGCCGGAGTTCCCGCTGGTGGAGACGGTCCAGCAGTATGCGGACCTCCTGAAAGGGGAGGAGAAATGCGACCTCGTGATCGCTCTCACGCACATCGGCTACACGGAACACAATCCGGGCGATGTGATCGATCCGGTCCTGTGTTCCAAGACACGGAACATCGACCTTTTCGTGACGGGCCATTCCCACACCTTCCTGGAAGAAATGGTATATCATCCGAATCTGGACGGGATTCCGGTCCCGGTCGTGCAGGACGGATGGATGGGCGTGTATATGGGACAGATTGATTACAGATTGTAAGTTAATATTCTCTTTTTCGTGCATTTTATTCGGAAGGCTGCGGCCTTCCGATTTTGTTTTATTAACAGTTAGTGTAGGTAATTCAGTGAGTTTGGATGAAAATTTTTTGAAGGAAAGGTTGCGTATTTGTGGTGTAGTACTTCCGTTTTTTAGACAGGTACCGTCATGTTGTTAGTTAATGTCAAGCAGCCGACCGTAGGTAGAGCTTGCTTGGTATCTGTCGGTCGATTCCCTGGTGATGACGGTGGTAGTTGTAGTCATCCATGAATCGAAGGATTCCCTGATAGAGCGCCGCGCCGTTTTC
>JAFUDV010000013.1 GCA_017464245.1 Bacteroidales bacterium
GATGATCGTCATTCCGGCAAAGACCATTGTCAGTCCGAGCGAAGCGAAGGAATCTGTTACGCGTCCAGTTGCGCCAGGGCGAAGTCGTAAGCGCCGACGGAGATGGCCTTGGAGGCGCCGATCTTGGAGATCATGATCCCGATGCGTTTCTGCGGGTCGTAGGTGACGGTTTTGTCGGAACCGTAGACCTTGAGTTCGCGGGCGCTGCCTTTGGCGAAGGCGGCGAATTCGGCCTCGTCGTCGAGGTTGTAGACCTTCATCTGCACCTTGGCGAGGGTGTCGCCGGACAGGGTGCGGACCGTGCCGCGGAGGGCGTCCAGCAGGGCCGGCATAAAATACTTCTTGGATGCGGTGATGCCGCCGCCGATGACGATGAGTCCGTCCATCAGCTGGGCGGCGACGGCCATCGCGTTGCCCGCGACAGTGCCCATCTCGGCAAAGGCGGCCTTGGCGGCCTCGGGGTTGCCGGGACGGTTGCCTTCGGCGATGTCATAGATGTCCTTCGGGGTGAGGGAGGGATCGTTTACGCCGGAGCGTTCCGCGTACACGCGCTTGACGGCGCGGACGGCGACACCGTCTTCCACGATGACTCCGTCGATGCGGCTGTGCGGAAGGCAGTAGGTCTCCACGCAGGAGTTGTCGCCCCGGTTGAGCTGGCCGTTGACGACGCAGCCGATACCGAAGCCGGTGCCGAAGGTGTAGCCGATGAGGTTGTGGTAGCGCTTGGCGCTGCCCAGGGCCGCCAGCTTCGCATTGACCTGCGGGAGGACACCGCCGAGTGCTTCTCCGAAGGCGTACAGGTCGCCGTCGTTGTTGATGAACACGGGCACGCCGAACTTCTCCTGGAGGAACGGTCCGAGGGCCACGCCGTCGCGGAAGGACGGGAAGTTGGGCAGGTATCCGCCGATGATGCCGTTCGGATAGTCGGCCGGGCCGGGGAAGGCGAAGCTGATGGCCACGGGCTTCTCGCCCCCGAGGGTGTTCATCACGGACTCGAACCCGACGACCATCGTCTTCAGGCACAGGTCCAGGTCATTGGCATTGGCAGGGAGCGTGATCGGCTCGCCCACATACTCTTCGCCCTTCATCGCGCCGAACACCATGTTGGTGCCGCCGGCGTCCAGGGTAAGGACGATCCTGGAATCGTTGGTGTAGTTTCCCATATTATTTTCCCATTGTAAATTCGAGCGTTCCGCCCTTGACGATGTCCTTGTACTCGATGTACGGGAGGTCGTAGGGCTGGCCGTTCAGCTTGATGCCGCGGATGTAGCGATTCTCGTCGGAAAGGCCCTTGGCGGTGATGGTGAAGTCGCCGCCGGCGACCTTCACGACCGCCTTTTCAAAGTTCGGGGCGCCGAACCAGAAGCGCGGGCAGGCGGGCTCCACCTGGTAGAACCCGAAGCTGGAGAGCACGTACCAGGCGCTCATCTGGCCCACGTCCTCGTTGCCGGCAAGGCCTTCCACGTCATTGAAATACATTTCCTTATAGACCTGGCGGATGCGGTCGGCGGCCTTGTCGGGTTTGCCCAGCATCGAATACAGGTACAGGGTATGGTGCCCAGGCTCGTTGCCGTGGGCGTACTGGCCGATAAGGCCGGAGATGTCCGGAGAGGCGTTCTCGCCTTCCACGTGGTCCGGCGCCTCGAAGAGGCCGTCCAGCTTCGCGAGCATCGCCTCCCGGGAGCCGAACAGGTCCTGGAGGCCCTCCACGTCCTGCGGGACGAGCCAGATGTACTGCCAGCCGGTTCCCTCGGTGTAGTCGGAGGTCTCGTGGCGGGAATAGATCGGGTCGAAGGGCTCGGTGAAGGTACCATCGACCTTGCGGCCGCGCATGAACTGCAGGTCGGCATCCCAGAAATGGCGGTAGGAGTGGCTGCGCTCGCGATAGACGGCCTCCACGGCCTCGTCGCCCAGGAAGGCGGCGGCGTTGGCCAGGGCGCCGTCGGCGATGGCGTATTCCATGTCGTTGGCCACGGATTCCCGGTACAGGTCGGCCGGGATGTAGCCGTATTCCATGCGGAGGTCCTGGCCGCGGTCGGGCGTGGTGGCGGTCTTGGTCATGGCCTCGATCATCTGTTCCTTGGTGAGACCGGCCTGGAAGCCCTTGACGATGTTGTCGGCGAACGCGACGAGGCCCGGATTGCCTACCATGCAGTCGGTCTCGTTGCCCATCAGGTGCCACACCGGCAGGTCGCCCTGCTCCTCATAGATGTGGTAGAAGGTGGCGGTGATGTCGTTGCAGCGGCCGGGGTGGATGAGGGTCATCAGCGGCATGGCGGCACGGTAGGTGTCCCAAAGGGAGAAGGTGGTGTAATTCTGGAAGTTGCCCTGTCGGACGACATCGTCCGAACCGCGGTACTGGCCGTCCACGTCGTTATACACGGACGGGGCCACCATCGTGTGGTAGAGGGCGGTGTAGAAGACGGTCTTGGTGTCCGGGTCGGGGCAGGAGATGGCGACGCGCCCCAGTTCCTCGTTCCAGGCCTTGCGGGCATCGGCCTTCACGGCCTCGAAGTCCCAGCCGGGGAGTTCCGCGGCCATGTTGGCCTTCGCGCCCTCCACGGAGACGGGGGAGAGGGCGACCTTCACGAGCACCGGCGTTCCTTCCTCCACGGCGCCCAGGCCGTAGTAGCCGTAAACGGGCTTGCGGACGCGTCCGCGCTCGCTGTCATTGTTCGGGTTCTCCGCGACGGAGAATTCCACGGACGGGCGGGAGAATTCGGCCCAGAAGAAGATCTTCTGATTCCGGGCCCATCCCGTCGAGAAGCGCCAGCCGCCGAGGGCCTTCACGTGGCCCTCTTCGTCCTTCACCACCTCGAAGCCGGCGTCGGTCACGTCATCCCAGCAGCCGCCGTTCTCCAGGTCGAAGACGAGGTTCGCGTTGTCCGTGGCCGGGAATGTGTAGCGGTGGAAGCCCACGCGGGCGGTGGCGGTCATTTCAGCGGTGATGCCGTAGCGCTCCAGGGGAACGCTGTAGTAGCCCGGTTCGCAGATTTCCTTCGTGCGGTCCGCGTAGGACCAGGCGCCGGATGCCGGATCTTTCTCCGTGCCGCGGGCGGGCGTGGTGGGGCCGGTCGTGGGCATGACCGTGATGTCGAACAGGTCGCCGATGCCGGTGCCGCTGAGGTGCGTATGGCTGAAGCCGATCACGGTCCGGTCGCTGTCGTGGTAGCCGGAGCACCAGTCCCAGCTCTGCGGGATGCTGGTGGGACCCAGCTGGACAAATCCGAAGGGCACATTGGCACCCACGAACACGTGGCCGTGGCCGCCCGTTCCGATCTTGGGGTTCACGTAGGCAGCGTAGTCTTCTGAAGGGGTTGCAGCCGTGCAGGCGCCGAGGATGGCGGCGGCAGCTGCGAGAAAGATAGTGCGGAAATTCATGTCCATGCGGTTAAATCGTGTAAATATACGAAAAACCGCCCGTCTTTCCAAGATGCCTATTCCTTTTCGATCCAGCGGAGGTTGAACTGGTAGTGGACGCGGCTGGAGAGGAGGTGGATCATGCCGTCGGGGGACTGGGTACAGGCGAGGTAACCCTTGGGCTCGGCGTGGGTGGCGTCCATCGTGAAGGTACCGGTCCAGGCACCGCCGTCCAGCACGCGCGTCTTGCCGTCGGTGAGGAGTTTCTTCACGGGCCAGGTGGTGCCTTCATCATAGCTCAGGGCCACGAAAAGTCCGTTCTCGCCGAAAGAGCAAAGCATAATCGGCCCTTCCTGCAACCGTTTGAGTACCAGCCGCTGGCCGCTGCCGATGGGCGGGAACTCCGTGGCGGAATAGGTCCATGTGTACCCGCCGTCGTAGGAGATGCTGCAGGGCATGTGTCCGTCGATGGCGCCTCCCCGCCCGAAGGCCATCAGGGAGCCGTCCTTGCGCTCCACGATGCCTGCGTGGATACCGGCGATGGTGCTGCCGGTGTCTTCCCAGGTCCGGCCGCCGTCCTTGGAGACGTGCAGGGACGTTCCGGCCTCGCCGTCCGGCCCGGCGTCGCAGCACAGCAGGATGCGCCCGTCCCGGGTGACGATGGGCCCGGCGATGACCTGGTGGCGGACGCGATGCTCCGGTTCGATGTATCTCAAATCCGTCCACGTCCAGGGACCGTGTTTGTGGCTGGAAAGTCTTCTTCGCATCGCCAGGGCCAGGTCCTTCCATTCTCCGGCATCGCCGACGCCCTGGAAATGGAGGATTTCATTCTTTCTCCCGACGGCGCGAGTCAGCAGGGCGCTGCCGGTCATGTTCCGGTCCGGGACTTTGCAGAACAGCCTGGCCGGAGACCATTTCCCGCCCTGGAAGGAGGACTGCAGCACGACCATTTCGCGCCCGGCCTCGGTGTCGGTCGAAAACCAGATGGCCAGCAGTTCGCCGCCGGGTACCCACGTGACGGCCGGCTGGTGGTTATGGGCATAGAAAGGGGTATGGGAATCCTCCGGCTCGATGACATAGGGGAGCGGCTCCAGGAAAACAGGTTCATTGGCGGGACGGCTCCATTTCCCCTTGGATCTCCCGTCACTGGGCATGGGCCCGCCAACCACCTCCGGGAACTGATTGCTCTCGACCACCCGGAATCCCAGCAGGACGGAGCGGTCGGCCTGGACGGATGCGGACCGGTTGGCGCTCCGCAGATACCGCACCGGCGTGTTGTGGCTGCCGCCGCGGACAACGCGGAATTCCGTACCGTCATAGTCGTCTCGGCACCACTCCTCCACATTCCCGTGCATGTCATATAGTCCCCACGCATTGGGCTCGAACTGAGCTACTTGCAGGGATACGTGCTCCTTGTCGCGGGTGTTGCGCTGCACCTTCCACTGGCTTTCCGGGAAGGTTTCACCCGTGTTAAAGGCGGTTGTGGTTCCCGCCCGGCAGGCATACTCCCACTCTTCTTCCGTAGGGAGGCGGTAGTGTTTGCCGGTCTGTTCAGAGAGCCATCGGCAGTAGGCCATGGCATCGTCCCAGGACACCATGATCACCGCCTCGCCGTCTCCGGTGGAGAAGCCCTGCTCGCCCCGCTTGTGGGTGGGGTCGAACGCCTCGTACTGGGCGTTGGTAATCTCCGTCGCGCTCATCCGGAACGCATCGACCTTCACCTCCCGCCGGGGCGCCTCGTCCCAGTCTTCCATGGGCGGGTTCTCCGTACCCATCCAAAATGTCCCGGACGGGATCTCGACCATCCGGGGCATTTGAAGCGTATCGGCCGCGAACAGGGCGGCAATCAGGAAACTGATCATCTACAGGATGTTCGTCCGCTTGGTGAACTCCACGATTTCCGGGATGTAGCCGAAGGCGAGGCCGGTGACGGTGTCGGCGCAGCCGTAATAGACGGCGATGCGGCCGGTCTCCGGATCGTGCAGGGCGGCGCAGGGGAAGGTCACGCTGGGCACGTCGCCCACGAGCTCATAGTATTCGCGCGGGCTGATGAGGTACTGGCCGCTGCGGGCGAGGACCTTCCAGGGCTCGTCCAGGTCCAGCAGGGCGCTGCCGAACGCATAGACATAGCCGTTGCAGGAACGGAGGACGCCGTGATACAGGAGGAGCCAGCCTTCGGAAGTTTCGATGGGCACGGGGCCGGCGCCGATCTTCATGCACTGCCAGGCGCTCACCTCGAAGGGGGCCGGTGCCATCACGTGGCGGTGGTGTCCCCAGAACTCCAGGTCGGGGGATTCGCTGTAGAAGATGTCGCCGAAGGCCGTGTGGCCCGTGTCGGACGGGCGGGACAGCATCGCGAAGCGGCCGCCGATCTTCTTCGGGAACATCACGCCGTTGCGGTTATACGGCAGGAAGGCATTCTCCACTTGGTGGAAGGTCTCGAAATCGTCGGTCCAGGCCACGCCGATGGTGGGCCCATGGTACCCGTTGCACCAGGTTACGTAATAGCGGTCCTCGATCTTCACTACGCGGGGGTCGTAGCCATAGACCCACTCCGCGACCTCGGGGATGTCGCAGGAGAACTGGATTGTCTCCGGGTGGATGTCCCAGTGGAAACCATCCTTGGAGAAACCCACGTGGAGGGTCATCCGGCGGTTCTTGTCGTCGCAGCGGAAAACGCCGGCAAAGCCGCCCTTGAACGGGACCACGGCACTGTTGAATATGCTGTTGCTGTCCGGAAGCAAGTCTCTCGGAATCACGGGGTTCTTGCTGTAACGCCAGAGGACGTCCTTGCATCCTGCCGGCCTTTCTTCCCAGGGCATGCCCGGGAGCGGATTACCAGAAATCTTCATGAGTTGTCAGTTTTTGCGATGCAAATGTACGCAATCTCGCCCGAAAGGGCAAGCTATTTCTCCCGGCTGAAGGAGTAAGGCTTGTCCTCGGGACGGGTGCCGCGTCCGGTCGCCGGTGTGGCGCCCATGTCGAAGCGCACCTGTGCGCCTTGGACGAGGTCGTTGTGCTCCAGGTAGTTGCGGGTCCATGTCTTGCCGTTCAGCTTCATGTCCTGCACGTAGAAGGCGTCGGCGGAATTGGCCGGAGCATCGATCTCGAAGCGCTTTCCGTCGGGCCGCGTGACGACGGCCTTGCGGAACAGCGGCGTGCCCAGGGCGTACTGCGTGCTGGCGGGGCACACCGGGTAGAAGCCCAGGGCGGAGAAGACATACCAGGCCGATGTCTGGCCGTTGTCCTCGTCGCCGCAGTAGCCGTCCGGCGTGGCGCGGTACAGGCGGTCCATGGTCTCGCGGATGTGCAGCTGGCCCTTCCAGGGCTGTCCGGCCCAGTCGTAGAGGTACAGCATGTGCTGCGCGGGCTGGTTGCCGTGGGCGTAGTTGCCCATGTCGGCCACCTGCATCTCCGCAATCTCGTGGATGCGGAAGCCGTAGTAGGCGTCGTCATAGACGGGCGGGACCACGAAGACGGAATCCAGCATCTGGACGAAGGACTCCTCGCCGCCCATGGCATCGACCAGGCCCTGCACGTCGTGGAAAACGGACCAGGTGTAGTGCCAGGAGTTGCCCTCGGTGAAGGGACCGCCCCAGCGGTAGGGGCTGAAACCGGCCTGGAAGGTGCCGTCGGCGTTGCGGCCGCGCATCAGGCGGTCCTCGGCGCTGTACACGTTCTTCCAGTTGCCCGCGCGGGCGGCCCATTTGTCCAGTTCCTCCTGCGGCCGGCCCAGCTTCTTGGCGAGCTGCAGGATGCACCAGTCGTCATAGGCGTATTCCAGGGTGCGGGCGGCACTTTCGTTGATGCCCGTGTCGCAGGGGACATACCCCAGGGTGTTGTAGTACTCGTGGCCCAGGCGGCCGGTGGAACTGACCGTAGGGTGCACGTGCTCGGTACCGTACTGGATGCAGTCGTAGAGTACCTGTAGGTCCTGTGTGTTCACACCCTTGACGACGGCGTCGGCAACGACCGAGGCGGAGTTGTTGCCCACCATGCAGCCGCGGTGGCCCGGGGAGGCCCATTCCGGCAGGAACGCGTTCTCGCGGGCGACATGGGCATAGCCGGACTGGATTTCCGCGTTCACGTCGGGATAGACGAGGTTCAGCAGCGGGAACAGGGCGCGGAAGGTGTCCCAGAAACCGGAATCGGTGTACAGGTAGCCCTTCTCGACCTTCCCGTTGTAGGGGCTGTAGTGGACGGGCTCGCCGTTTTCGTCGATTTCATAGAGCTTCCTCGGGAACAGGACGCTGCGGTACAGGCAGGAGTAGAAGGTCCGGTATTGCTCCGGAGTTCCGCCACCCACGGCGATGCGGCCCAGGATCTCGTTCCAGCGGGCTTTGGCCGCGCTGCACACCTCGTCGAAGGAGGCGCCTTCCACTTCGCGGAGGTTGCGCTGGGCCTGCTCCAGGGAAATGAAGGAAGATGCGACGCGGGCATGGACCTGCTCACCGAGCTTCGTCGCGAATTTCACGACGGCCATCGCGTGTTCGCGCGGGCGGTCTTCGGGATACTGGAGCTGGTCTCCGTCATAGATGTCGTAGGAGGCGATCTCCTTGTCGAACTCCACGACGAACCAGTTCTTGAAATCGCCTTCCACGCCGCCGTGGTTGTTGGTGTCGTAACCGGCGACGGTGTACTTGTCCATCACTTTCACATAGGAGCCGCCGGCATAGGCGTCGATGACCACGCCGGAGGTTTCGCTGTCCGGGAAGGTGAACCGCAGGACGGCCGCCCGTTCGGTGGGCGTGATTTCGGCCCGGATGTCATGATCGGCGAGGTAAACCTCATAGTAATAGGGCTTTGCGACCTCGCTCAGGTGCGAAAAGATGCTGGCGCGCTCGTTCTCTCCGGGCTTGGAGGCATCGCGGACGGGCATCAGCGAAAAGGCGCCGTAGTCGTTGATCCAGGGCGAAGGCTGGTGCGTCTGCTTGAAGCCGCGGATGTGGTGCGCGCCGTAGGTGTAGGCCCATCCGTCTCCGTTCGGGCCGGTCTGCGGGGTCCAGAAGTTCATGCCCCAGGGGAGGGCGATGGCGGGATAGGTGTTGCCCGTGGACAGGGTGAAATCGGACTGGGAACCCACGAGGGTGGACACATAGTCCGCCGGGTCGGTCACCAGTTCCTCATGGACAGGGGCGCTGCAGGCCGTCGCGAGGACGGCGAGGATGGCAAGATATCGTTTCATCGGGGGAGGTTGTTGAGTAATTCGAGTTTTCCGTCATTCACGAGCTTCACCACGAGCTCGCCGAAGAGGGTGTTCTGCCAGGCGAACCAAGGGCGGGTGAAGTCGTCCGCATCGTCCTTGTTGAAGGACTCGTGCATGAAGCCGGTGCCGGCGTCGGTGCGGAGCAGCTGGGTGAGGCAGGCGCGGATCTCGTCGTCGTCCTGCGCGGTGAAGGCCTTCATCATGATGGACATCGGCCAGACATTCTCGATGCCGATGTGCGGGCCGCCGATGCCTTCGCCGGCCTGGCCCCGCCAGAAGTAGGGATTGTCTTCGCTCCAGACGAATCTTCTGGTATTCAAGTAGATGGGGTCTTTGTACATCTCCGGGTCCAGGTACCCGAGGGAGAGAAGGGAAGGGACGTTGGCATCGTCCATCAGCTGGTGGGAGCCGAAGCCGTCCACCTCGTAGGCGTAGATCTTCCCATAGACGGGATGCTCCACGACGGCGTACTTCCGGAGGACGCCGGAGACTTCATCGGCAAGCGCGGTGCACTCGGCGGCCATTTCCGGCTTGCCGCTTACGGTCGTCAGGATTTCCGCCATCTTGCGGAGCGTGGTGACGGCCATGAAGTTGGAGGGCACCAGGAACTCGAAGGTCGTGGC
Organism: Bacteroidales bacterium; assembly: GCA_017464245.1. Classification (GTDB taxonomy): domain Bacteria; phylum Bacteroidota; class Bacteroidia; order Bacteroidales; family UBA932; genus Cryptobacteroides. The sequence goes on from JAFUDV010000013.1 coordinate 9,190, forward strand.
GTCGTCGGACGGGCGGAAGGCCGATGCGATGAGCCCCACAGGCTTCACCGGATTGCCCCGGCCCACCACGCACTTGGTGTCCAGCTGGCGGTCGGTCGTGCGGAGGAACCAGTAGCTGCCGTGTCCCTCCTTGCGCTGCTGCTCCTTGAAGGTGGCGAGGATGGTCCGGGCTGTCTGCAGCCACAGGTCGCCGAAGACGGAGGTGTCCCCGGTCTTTTTCCAATAGGCGTACGCGAGACGCACCGGGTAGCAGTGCGAGTCGATCTCCCATTTGCGCTCAAACACGTAGGGACTGGTTTTCGGAAGGTCCGTATCGTTCGCCAATCCCAGCGGTTCCATGTTGAAGGCATTGGCATACGGGTCGATGAGGATGCACTTGAACTGGCGGTTGACCACGCCGGCGATCATCCTTTTCAGCGCCTCGTCCTCGTTGGCATACTCCACATAGGGCCAGACCTGGGCGCCGGAATCGCGGAGCCACATGGCCGGGATGTCGCCGGTATAGACGTAGGTGTCCGGACGGCCGTCCTCATCCTCGGCGTAATGGACGGTGGTGTCCAGGGTGTTCGGGAAGCATTTCCGGAACATTTCCCGGAGTTTGGGATGGGTGATCTGCTCGGCGATGGTTTCCGTCGCCGCATCCACGGCAGGGGAGACGAAGGCGCGCTCCTCCACGGGAGGCCGGTCGGTGTACAGTTTCGTGGTCTTCTCCTCCTGCCGGGGCTTGGGGGCGCAGGCGGCCAGTGCCAGGAGGGCCAGGATCAGTGCTTTCTGTGGTTTCATATACTTATAGTCGTTTCTCGCGACAGGGGTTTACTCCCATTCCACCAGGGCGCGGTCCAGCCGGATGCGTTTCGGCGCCCCGGCCTTCCCGGTCAGGGTGTAGGCCGGCAGTTCGGAAGGCTTGAAATAGCGGGACAGGGCGGCCGACAGGTTCGCCGCCTTCTCGTGGATGGAGTTGTCCTTCGGGTCGGTGAGCCGGCCGATGCGTTCCCGGACGGTTTCGGCGTCGGTGCTGCGGCTGATGCCCATGTACAGGTCCGTCATCTCTTTCCGATAGTCTTGCAGGGCTCCGAAGCGGATGCCTTCCGGATGCCTCAGGAACAGCAGGAACACGGTCTTCACCAGGGGCCGGAGGCGGATTTCCGTATCGAAACGCTCCGGCAGCAGGATGCGGAAGTCCCGGGTGATGCGGATCCGTTCGCCGGTGTCCGTCCCTTTCAGCTCTCCCATCTCGGAAAGGCGTTTTCGGATGATGCCCATGGCTTCGAGCAGCGCGGCCGCGTCCATTTCCTCCACCCGTTCCGCCAGATAGTCCACGGCCGGGTCCTCCAGGGCCCCGTCGTGCTCCAGCCAGTACCGGAGCCATACCTGTGCTTCCCAACCGTTCATTCCTTGCGAAGATACGCATTTTTTGCGTCCATTCCGAAAAAAAGTCTGCAAGCCTTGCAGGAAATCCGACATTGCAAGCCTTGCAATCATGCCGTCCTTTTCCTTTTCGCTCCCGAACTTTGCGGAAAACGAGAATACGGCCATGATCCAGTTCAAACCTTATCCTTCCATCGGGAATGCCGCGGATGCGGCGTGGATGGCGCAAGTGCGTGAAAATGTGCAAATCGGGACCCTGTTCGCCGTTCAGGAGAAAGTGGACGGGGCGAACGTCTCCTTCCTGTGTGACGATCTGGATGTCCGGATGGCCCGGCGGACGGCCATCCTGGATCCGCTGGAGCCTTTCTTCGGCTATCAGGAGGTCCTTGAACGCTACTCGGGGCATGTCTATCACATCTACAACCGTGTCCGGCTGGCGTATCCGGAGACGATTTCCATCGCGGTCTATGGGGAACTCTTCGGCGGGCATTACCCGCATCCCGAAGTGGTGCCGGAGGAGCGGGCCCGTCCCGTCCAAAAGGGCATCTGGTATGCCCCCGGGCACGATTTCTACGCTTTCGACATTTATGTCTTCACGAAGGCCGGCGGCTTTTTCCTGCCTGTCCAGGAGGCGAACGCCCTCTTCTCAACGGCCGGGCTCCTCTATGCACGAAATCTCTTCGTCGGCCTCCTGGACGACTGCCTGGCCTACCCCTGCGCCTTTCCCACACGCATCCCCGCCGAGCTCGGCCTCCCGCCCATCGACGGCAACCTCTGCGAAGGCATCGTCCTCAAACCCCTCGTCCCCATCTTCCTCCCCGACGGCTCCCGCGTCGCGGTGAAGGTGAAGCGGCCTATTGCCACTTGATGGTGCCGGCGCCCACGAGGGCGTCGTGGGAGATGCGGTAGTCGGTGACTTTGCGGCCGCCAAGACGGGCGGAGGTTCCCTTCGCGGGCCGGGCGCCGGCGGCTTTGGTCACCGTCAGGGGCTTGCCGCCGGGCAGGTCGATGTCCACGCGGTCGAAGACCGGGAGGGTGAGGGTGTAGGACGGGTCGCCCGGGCAGTCAGGGTAGAAGCCCATCATGGAGAACACCGCCCAGGCTGACATCGTGCCGGTGTCGTCGTTGCCGGGGATGCCGTTCGGGGCATTGTGGTAATGCTTGGCCAAAAGGTCGTGGACCGTACTCCAGGTGCGCCACTGCTCGCCTTTTACCCGGCTGTACAGGTACGGATAGGCGATGTCCGGCTCATTGGCGGGGTCATACAGTCCTTCGTTGAACACCTTGTTCAGGGCTTTCACGAAGGCTTTTGAACCACCCGTGAGCTTGATCAGGCCGTCCACATCGTGGGGTACATAGAACGTGTAGTTCCAGGCGCTTCCCTCATGGAAGCCCGGTACGGGCTCGAAGTTTTCGCCCTGGCGCGGATTGAACGGGTCCAGGAAGGTGCCGTCCTTTTTCAGCGGCCGCAGGCAGCCGTACTCCGGAGACCAGTAGTGCTTGTAGCCCAGCGAGCGCTGGCGGTACTTGGCGGCATCCTCGGGATGCCCCAGGGCCGTCGCGAGGCGGGCGAGGGCCGCATCGGCCATGTAGTACTCCAGGGCGTGGGACACGGAGTTGTCGCCGGAGAAATCCTGCGCGAACCAGCCGAGGGGAATGTATCCGCGCTCGATGTACGGGTCCACGTCGGGCCGCATCCGGTTCTCCGCTCCCGGCGTGTCGGCGGATTTGACGAACGCCTCGTAAGCCGTGGCGATATCGAAGTCGGTCAGGCCCTTGAGGTAGGTGTCGGTGAGCATCGGAATGACCGGATCGCCTTCCATCGTAAAGGTCTCACGGCCAAAGAGTTCCCATTTGGGCATCCAGCCCCATTCGCGGTACATGCCCACCACGGAGCGGGCCATGTCGATCTGTTTCTCCGGATAGACCAGCGTCAGCAGCTGGTGCAGGTTCCGGCACGTATCCCACAGGGAAAACACCGTGTAGCGGTGCTGCCCTTCCGGAACGCGGCCTACGCCGCGGGCGCGGAGTTTCAGCTGCGCCTGCCCGTTGCGTCCGGTGGCAATCCGATAACTGTTCACGGCGGCCGGGTTTCCGAACTCCATCAGGGGATACTCCCCGTTCACATCTTCCAGGATGTTGGGATGGATGAGCGTATGGTACAGGGCGGTATAGAATACTGTTTTCTGTCCTTCGGTCCCGCCGCTCACGCGGATGCGGCCCAGATGCGCCTGCCAGGCGCTCTCCGCCGCTGCCCGGACGGCCGCGAAGTCGAAGCCGGACTGCTCCGCTTCCAGGTTCTCCCGGGCATTGTCAATGCTCACGAACGAGACACCCACCTGGACCATCACCTGCTCTCCTTCGGCAAGGTTCTCGTAGCGGAACCAGCAGCCGATGTCGTCGCCGGAAAGCTCGCGGGCGTAGGTCTCATACAGTTTGTAGCGGCCGGCGTCGGCGTCCCAGGCGGCCTCGGCCGTCATCGGGCGCTGCTTCTTCCAATAACCGCTGCGGTCCGGTGCCTTGCTTACGCGCAGGACGAAATACATCGGGAACACGGCGTTGCGGTTGTAACAGAACGTGCCCATGAGCTTGCTGCCTTCGATTTCCGTGTCGGAGACCCGGCGCACGGTGGCTCCCGACTCGTTGGTCAGGCCTTCGCCCAGGTTCACGAGGATGTTGCCCGCACCGGCGGGGAAAGTGTAGCGCTCCAGCGAGGTGCGGGTCGTCGCGGTCGCTTCCGTCAGGATTCCGGAGAGGAGCCGGACGGAATAGTAGCCGGGACGGGCGGTCTCGTCCTCATACTCGGAGCCGTACAGATGGTAATCGACCTCCAGCGGGCCCGTGGTGGGCATCGTAAGGACGGAACCCAGTTCCGGGCAGCCCACTCCGTAAAGGTTCACATGGGCATAGCCGGTGAAGTAGCTGTTCTCCTCTACGTACGGGGTGGACCACCAGCGGCTGTCCTTGTCCCAGGTGTTGAGGCTGGAGCCCATTACATTGAACGGGGAGACGCTCATCAGTCCGTTCGGCGTCACGGCGCCCGGGTTGCAGGCCCCGAAATTGGTCGTCCCGATGAACGGGTTCACATATTCCACCTGGGCGTGGAGGGTGCCGGCTACGAAGAGGGCGGCGGCAAGGAGCTTAATACGCATAGCGGACGGCTTTGGCGGGTTTGACGGCCCTGGCGGGCACCAGGGTGAAGCCGAAGTCCAGGTCCTCGTTGGACCAGACGGTTCGGGCGGGTTCGGGCCGGGAGCCCCAGCTGTCGTATCCGCCGACGCCGGAAGCGGCTCCGTCGATGCAGATTTCCGTGAAGTCGCGGTCGGGGACGTCGCACAGGTGCGTCTGCTTGCGCTGGTGGTTCTGCGCGGCCTGTTCCTCGTCGTGGACGGGCGGGTTGTCGAAGTTGTTCCACTGGTACGGGCGGTCGGAATCCTCGCTGTCCAGGTCCTCGACGCTGTGCCGGAGGGCGCTGAACTCGAAGGCACCGTCGGCGACCACCGTCAGCTGGCGGGTTCCCAGCCACTCGGTCTCCGTGTGGTGGCCGGTTTCCTGCGGCCGGACATACGGGTAGAACTCGGCGGCGGCACTCGCCGTGAACACGGACTTGAACGTACCGCTGTTCCGGTCGGCATAGTTCTCCACAGGACCGCGGCCGAAGTACTGGAAGTCATTGTCCTTCACGCGGAAGCGGAAGCCGATGCGCGGAATGTCCACCGGCTTCTTTCCGGCGCCCTTGAAGGCGGAAGCGATCTTGAGAAGGCCGCCCGGAAGGAGGGTATAGTCCACGGCCATCGAGCAGCCGTCCGGCAGGGCGTAGGTCACATGGAGCGTGCCGTCTTCCACAGACGCCGTGGCCTGGAAGGTCTGGGAGGCCTCTTTCCAGGCATGGGCCCGGTAGGGCTGCCAGTTGCCGTAATCGTTGTCGGTCGGGCCGCGCCAGAAGTTCGGACGCAGGCCGAAGTCCGGGTCGAACAGGTCAGTCCTCTTGTAGGTATAGCGCTTCACGATGCCCCGGGCCTTGTCGAAGACCAGCTCGCCGGAACCGGCGGTGAGCCGGATTTCGGTGTCGCCTTCCACGGCCTCGGCCGTCCGCTTGCCGGACTTCCAGGCCTTCTTGGCACCGGTGTCCTTCAGGAGGATCTCATCCGCAGCGACGATGGTGCCGGCGGGCAGCAGGGGCAGCGCCCGGGCCGTCGCCGTCTCGAAGAAGATGCGGTATTCTCCGTCCTTGCGCATCTTCCACTTGGGAAGCTTGACGGAAAACTCCTCGGTGCCCTGCGCCGGCGTGGAGAAGGACAGCTTCCCCTTCTTCACGGGCTTGCCGTCGCGCTCGATCCGCCAGCGGACCGTGTAATCCTTCAGGTCCTTGAAATAGAAGCGGTTCTGGATGGCGAACCGGCCTTCCTCCGGCACGATGCCGGTGATGGCGACATCCTGATAGACATGCTTGACCTCATAGTAGCCCGGGTGCGGGTTGCGGTCGGGATTCACGATGCCGTTGCACAGGAAATTCGCGTCGGACGGGGCGTCCACGCCGTAGTCGCCGCCGTAGGCCCAGCCGCGTTCCGCATCATACAGGCCCTGGTCCACCCAGTCCCAGATGAAACCGCCCTGCAGATGCGTGTGGGCGTAGATCTGCTCCCACTGGAGGTCCAGCGAGCCGGTGGAGTTGCCCATCGCATGGGCGTACTCGGACGGACACACCGGCCGTCCGGACTCCTTTTCGCCCATCCGCTGGAACCAGTCGGCACCGGGATACTGGGGAACGAGCATGTCCGTATTCCATTCACGTTCAGCCCGTTCATAGCACACGGGACGGTTCTGGCCATCCTTCTCGAGGGCTTTCAGGACGCGGTAGGCCTCGTAGAAATTGACGCCGTTGCCGGCCTCGTTGCCGAGGGAGAGGATCGTGACGCACGGATAGTTGGCCGTACGGTAGTACATGTTCAGGATGCGGTCGATGTGTTTCCCGTACCAGGCGGCGTTGTTCCCGAGGGTGCGGTCCAGCTTGTAGCCCATGCCGTGGGATTCGATGTTGGCCTCGTCATAGACATAGAAGCCCAGGCTGTCGCAGAGCTCGTAGAACTCCCGCGGTTGCGGGTAGTGGCAGGTGCGGATGGCGTTGATATTGGCCATCTTCATGAGTTGGAGGTCCTGCAGGATGTTTTCCTTCGTCAGGTAGTGGCCGGTGTAGGGGTTGTGTTCATGCATGTTCACCCCCTTGAACTTGACGGGCTGTCCGTTCACGAGCAGGGCCTTCACGTCGCGGTCGCCGTCCTTCACGGTCGCGATCCCGATCCGGCGGAAGCCTACATGGAAGCGGGTGTATTCCCCGCCGACGCGGAGCAGGAGGGTATAGAGTTCCGGCGTCTCGGCGGTCCATTTCCGCACGCCCGGGATGGTGTCCGTGACGGAAACCAGTTCGCCGCTGAACTCGAAGACGGCGTCCGCGACGCATTCGCCGTCCTTGTCCAGCAGTTCGTAGAACACTTCCACGGGGGCCTGGGAACGCATTTTCAGACTGAACACGCCCTTGGTCAGGGTCGGGTCCAGGGTGGAGACCACGCTGAAGTCGAACCGGGCGGGCGTCTTCTCGGAGGAGAGGTACACGTCCCGTTCGATGCCGCTGATCCGCCAGAAGTCCTGGCACTCCAGCCAGGAACCCGTGGAATAGCGGTACACCTTGAGCGTCAGGTCGTTGTCTCCTTCTTTCAAGGCACTCGTGATATCAAAGCGGGCTAGACTCTTGGAATCCTCCGAATAGCCGATCCCCTTCCCGTTCACATACACATAGGCACCCGATTTGATGCCGGCGAGGTTCAGGAAGACGGTCCGTCCGTCCCAGCCCGCCGGAACGGTGAATGTCCGGTGGTAGATGGCGGCAGGGAACAATGCCGGCAGCGTCGGCGGCTGCGGATCCTTCGGGGCGAAGTCATAGGGAATGTTGGTATAGATGGCAACGCCGTGGCCCTGCACTTCCCAGTTGCCCGGCACCGTAATCTTGTCCCAGTCATTGCCTTTGTAGCGCTCCATGTCGTGGTAGTCATCGAAATACTTGAAATCCCACGTCCCGTTCAGGTCCGCGTAGTTTTCGCTTTCGCGGAATCCCTTCGAAAGGGCGTCGGCCCGGTCGGCGAACCAGACGGCCTCGGTGCGTCGGGTTTCGGCATTCACGGAAGTGACAGTCATGTCCTGCCAGTACGGCAGGCCCTGGGCGGCGGCATCCAGCGAGGCAGCCATTCCCAGGATGATCGGCAAAAGTCTCATATCTAGTAAGTTATCGTTTCTTTCAGTCGGATATCCTGCGAGGAGGCGCCCACTTCCAGGAGGAAGTCGCCGCGCTCGATGACGGTGTCGCCGGCGGCATTGACCAGCGAGAAGGCGTCGGCCCCGAGCTTCAGGGTGACGGGGACGGTTTCCCCGGCCTTCACGAAGACGCGGTCGAAGGCCCGGAGCTGCTTGCGCGGGCGGACGGTGGAGGCCAGCGGGTCGATGACATACAGCTGGACCACCTCGTCACCGTCGCGGGAGCCGGTGTTCTTCACGTCCACGGTCACCTCGATGTCCGGAACGCGGCCGGAAACGCGGAGGTTGGCGTACTCGAAGGTCGTGTAGCTCAGGCCGTAGCCGAAGGGGTAGAGCGGATCGGCCGACATCTCCACATAGTCGTGTCCGCGCGGATTCTTCTTGTTGTAATAGACCGGGAGCTGGCCCACGCTGCGGGGAACGCTCACGGGGAGACGTCCGGCCGGGTTGTAGTCGCCGAAAAGGACGTCGGCGAGGGCCGTGCCGCCTTCTCCGCCGGGATACCACATCGTCAGGAGGGCATCGGCCTTTTCCGCGGCCCATGTCTTGTCCAGCGGACGGCCTTCCACATATACGACGACGACAGGCTTGCCGGTGGCCTTGATGGCCCTCAGTAGTTCGTTCTGCAGGCCCAGGAGTTCCAGGGACGCTCGGTCGAAGCCCTCGCCGGCCTCCATGTCGGAGACGGATTCACCGTCCACCACGGCGGCGCCGGTATCGATGTACTTGGTCTTGAAGTCGCGGGCGGAGGAGCCACCCACCACGACGACGGCGACGTCGGAGAGGATCGTTGCGATGACGGCCTGGGCGATCTGGCTGTCCCGGGTGTCCCGGACGGCGCAGCCCTTGACATAGCGGATGTCGGCGCCCTTGGCCTGCAGGCCCTCCAGCATCGTGACCACATGATCCTCCGCCTGCGGGGCGGTGTAGTCGCCGAGCTGGTTGTACTGGTTGTCGGCATTCGGGCCGATGAGGGCGATGCGGGCGCCTTTCGAAAGCGGAAGGATGCCGTCGTTCTCCAGCAGGACCACCCCTTCCCGGGCGGCCTGGGCGGCCACTTCGACATGCTCCGGCGTGCGGACGAGGCCGGCGGCCGCAGTCTCATCGACATACGGATGGTCGAACAGGCCGGCTTCGAACTTGCGGACGAGCACCCGCCGGACGGCCTGGTCCAGCGTCTTCATGCTCACGCGGCCCTTCTCCACGGACTCCTTGAGCAGCGAGAAGCAGTTCGCGCCCAGGTCCACGTCCACGCCGGCCTCCAGGGCCATTTCGCCCGCCTCCTGCTTGGAAGCGGCTACCTTGTGGTCCCGCGCGATGCCGTCGATGCTTTCCAAGTCGCTGACTACGAATCCCTTGAAGCCCCACTCGTCATGCAGGACGCCCGTCAGGAGGTCCTTGTTGCAGGTGGAGGGGATTCCGTCGATGGTGTTGTAGGAAGTCATCACGGACAGGGCGCCGGCGTCGATGGCGGCCTTGAAGGTCGGGAGCACGTTCTCCTGCATGTCCCTTTGTCCGATGATGGAGGGATTGCCGTTGTGGCCGCCTTCCGGGACGCCGTAGGCCACGAAATGCTTCAGGGTGGAGACTACCCCCTTGGAGGACGTCCCCCGCACCATCGCGGAGGCCATCTGCGCGGTCAGGTGCACGTCTTCGCCGTAGGTCTCCTCCACGCGGGACCAGCGCGGTTCGCGGGACAGGTCGATGACCGGGCCGTACCCGATCGTCGCCCCCTGCGCCTGTAGTTCCGTGCCGATGGTTTCACCGACCTTTTCCACCAGGTCCGTGTCCCAGGTCGATGCCAGGCCGATCGAGGTGGGGAACACCGTCGTGCCGATGGCCATGTGCCCGTGCGGCGCCTCCTCGGCGAGGATGATGGGAATGCCCAGCCGGGTGGAGTCCATCGCATAGTGCTGCAGGGCGTTGTAGGCCTTGGCGGCGAGCGTGGGGTCCAGTCCGTTCTCCAGGGTCTTCTTCGTCCACGGGTCGGCGCGGAAAACGGCCCAGAGCATGCCTCCGTGCCGGTTTTGGATGAAGTCGCGGTAGGCGTCGGAAATGGTCACGCTGTCGGCGGAGACTTTGTCGTACATGGGCCATCCCAGCGGGCACTGGAGCTGCCCCAGCTTTTCGTCCACCGTCATCCTTTTGACAAGGTCGTCGGCGCGGTCTTCCGCGGACCGGGAGGCATCTTTATAGAGGGGTGTCTTCGGGCCGCATCCCGAGAGGACGAGCAGGGCGGCGGCCGCGAGGGAGAGGTTTTTCAGTTTCATCGTGTTATTGTCTAGCCTACAAATTTAATGAAAATAATTTATTCGTATCTTTGCCGTTGAAATAATACATGCGATATGACAAGACGTAAAAACAGCCGGAGCCGCGGCCCGCAGGCCGCCGGAGGGAAGAGAAAGAAGAAAGCGAGAGTGGTTCCCGAGTATGAAGGGACGGCGATGATGTCCCGGGAAGGGTTCGTGTTCGTGCGGATCGAGGGACAGGAGGAGGACGTGTACGTAAAGGCGTCCAAGACCCGCGGCGCCCTGCACGGGGACAAGGTCCGGGTGGCCGTCACGCAGGAGAAGGACGGAAGCGCCAAGCGGCGCAGCGGCGAGATCGTCGCGGTTGTCGAACGGTCGGACAAGCCCTTCGTGGGCATCCTGCACATTGTCGGACAGCAGGCTTGGGTGCTGATGTCTTCCAAGACCATGCCTTACGACATTTCCGTGCCCGTCCCGGAAGGGGGCGTGCGGGGCATGAAGGTCGCTGCCGTCGTGGACGGCTGGGACCGGGGCGAGACCGGCCCCCACGGCCATGTGGTGGACGTGCTGGGCATGCCGGGCGAGAACAACACCGAGATGCATGCCATCCTCGCGGAGTTCGGCCTTCCCTACAAGTTCGAGAAGGCGGTGGAGGATGCCGCCGACGGCATCTCCGACGAAATCACCGACAAGGACCGCGCCGGCCGCAAGGACTTCCGGAAGGTCCTGACTTTCACCATCGACCCGGCCGACGCGAAGGACTACGACGACGCCCTGTCCTTCCGGAAACTGGATAACGGGAACTACGAGGTGGGCGTCCACATCGCCGACGTCTCCTATTACGTGAAGCCCGGCACGCCCGTGGACGTGGAGGCCCAGGCCCGCGGCACCTCCGTGTACCTGGTGGACCGTACCGTCCCCATGCTGCCGGAGAAGCTCTGCAACAAGTTGTGCTCCCTGCGTCCGAACGAGGAGAAGCTCACCTTCTCCGCCGTGTTCGAGATCACGCCGATGGCCAAGGTCATCAATCCCTGGTTCGGCCGGACGGTCATCAAGTCCGACTACCGCTTCGCCTACGAGGGCGCCCAGGCCATCATCGAGGCCGGGGACAACGCCTTGCAGGAACAGTTCGGGGAGGGGACCGAATGCGGCATCGTCCCGGACGAGGTCAAGGAGGCCGTGCTGGTTCTCAACAAACTGGCCCTGAAACTCCGCAAGAAGCGTTTCGCCGCCGGCGCCGTGAACTTCGACCGGCCCGAGATGAAGGTGGAGATCGACGAGTACGGCAAGCCCGTCTCCGTCCACCAGAAGTATTCCAAGGAGGCCAACTGGCTCATCGAGGAGTTCATGCTCCTCGCGAACAAGTCCGTCGCGGAGTTCGTCGCTTCGGACGGCAAGATGGGCGGGAAGGCCGTGAAGAACCCGAAGACCTTCGTGTACCGTGTCCATGACGAACCCAACCTGGAGAAACTTTCCGGACTCCGCGAGTTTGCCGGCAACCTGGGCTTCAAGATGGGACCCATTTCTAACGGAAAGGACATCGCCCTGTCCCTGAACAACTTGCTGACCGACGCGAAGGAGAAGCCGGAGCTCGGCGCCATCCAGATCCTGGCGCTCCGGTCCATGGCGAAGGCCTGCTACAGCACCGACAACATCGGCCACTACGGCCTGGCGTTCAAGTTCTATACGCACTTCACTTCCCCGATCCGCCGCTATCCGGACCTGATGGTCCACCGGCTGCTCGCGATGTATCTCCGCGGGGCGGATTCCCAGTCGCTGGACTACTACACCGCCCAGTGCAAGCACGCCTCCGAGCGGGAAGTGATCGCTGCCGAGGCCGAGCGCGAGAGCATCAAGTACAAACTCGTGGAGTTCATGGAGGACAAGGTGGGCCAGGAGTTCGACGGCCACGTGTCCGGCGTCACCCAGTGGGGCATCTACGTGGAGATCGAACCCACCAAGATCGAGGGCATGATTCCGTACCGCACCATCAAGTCCGAGTTCTATGACTTCGACGAGGAACACTACCGCGCCGTGGGACGCCGCCACCACTCGGTCATCAAGCTCGGCGACCCGCTCCGCATCCGCGTCAAGGGCACCAATCTGGAACAGAAGCTTCTGGACTACGAGCTCGTGGAGCCCGGGCACGAAAACGCTCCCGCACCCACCGAGGACGAATACATCGAATCCCTCACCGATGCTCCGATGCCTCCGCGTCCCCGCAAGCCTGCCCGGACGTCCAAGTCGTCCAAGTCGCCCCGGAAGGGAGCCCTGAAAGCCGAACGTGAAAAAATGAAGAAGGCCCGGAGTTAGGGCCTTCTTCCGTTATCTGAACCGCTTCCGCTATTTGAACGCGTTCTCGCTGAGGCCGGAGCCGGCGAGGCCGAGGTCCGCGAAGAAAGCGGGGACGGGACGCCCGAGGAGGGTGTCCACATACAGTTTGGCGATATACTGCGAGAGCATGAAACCGTGCCCGCGCATCCCGACGAACAGGCCGGCGGCCGGGTCGATGATGTAGCGCGGTTCCGTGTAGTAGCCGCACCAGGTGGCCTGGAGGCTCATGCCGCGCAGCTGCGGAATCCATTCGGTAAAGACTTCAGTGGCGATCTCCAGGAAGGCCTGCGTGTTGACCTTCAGGTTCTTGCCGGCTTCGGACGCGTCGGTAGCCGGGGAGGCGCAGCCGATGATCTGGCCGGTCGCGGCGAGCTGCTGGCCATAGACGGCGGAGAATCCCTTGTAGTGGCGGCGGTCGATGAGCATGTCCAGCGAGTCGCCGTCCTTGCCGATGAGCGGGAGGCGCTTGGTGATGAACGCCTGGTGGCGGACCGGGAAGAGGCCGGTGTCCAGTCCCAACATCCGGGCGAACTTCTCCGCGCCGGCGCCGAGGGCGTTGACGAAGATGGCCGTCTTGTACTGGCGGTAGCGCCCGTCCGGGAGTTTGACCGTGACGAGGAAGGTTTCTCCGGTCTTCGCCACATCCACCAGTTCCGTGTCCTCCAGCACCTGTCCGCCCAGGCCGATGCCGATTCTCCGCACCGTGTCGATGGTCTTGCCCGGGCTGGCCTGCCAGCAATCGTTGGAGATGAGGGCATGGGAGTAGAGGTCCAGGTCCGGATTGATATACGGGGAAATCTCGCGGGCGAAGTCCTTCTTCTCCACCATGTAGGCGTCGGACCAGGCGCGGGAGGCGTCCAGGCTCTCGTACGTGGCTTCGTCATGGACGAAATTCACGTACCGGGTCATCTTGAAGTCGATGTCCGTCCGGGCGCTCAGCTCCCTGAAAATCTGTAGGTTGCCGTTTGCGATTTCCGCCAGGGCGGGGACGGAGAAAGCCGGACGGCCGCCGGCGATGCAGCGCCAGGAACTGCCGTGCTCCTTGTTCGCGAGCACCGGCTTCAGGCCGGCCTCGGAGAGGTAGCGGAAGAGGGCCGATCCCGCCATGCCGCCGCCGGCGACGAAGGCGCCCACCTCCACCGGGTTCTCCTCGGAGAACTGCGGAGCGGTCACGAGCCGGTGGCCGCCGGAGAGGTTGCACACGTTGCCGATCTCCACGAGGTTCGCCATCGGTCCGCGCGGGGTGAATTCGCCGGTGACTTCGATGCCGTGGGCCCGGAGGACCTGCTTGGCACGGGGAAGGCAGCGGGAGCCGCGGCAGGGTCCCATGCCCAGGCGGGTGATGTGCTTGAGTTCCTGGGCGGTGATGGACTTGCGGCCCGCAAGGGTCTTCAGCAGTTCCGCCAGGCTGACGTCTTCGCAGTGGCACACATAGGTCTCCGCAGCGGCCTCGGCCCCGCAGGGCGTCAGCTGCAGCGGTTCGGGATAGTTCTCCTTGAGGATGAAGCCGTGTGCGTCGGTGAGGTCTCCGTCCAGGCGGGTGGCCTTCACGACGGCGATGTTCGTCTTGCCGGGCTTTTTCATCACGCGCTCGATTTCGCCTTCGCCCACCTGGGCGCCGTTGTCATCGACCAGGAATACTTCCTTCGCCCCTTCCGGAAGGTTGAATTCCAGCGGGAGGAACACCTGGTTCCGGTCCTTGCGGTAGCCGAAGATGGCAAGGCCCGGGCACTGCGCCACGCACTCCATGCAGCCGATGCACTTGTCGTAGTCGATGACGGGCGTCACAGAGGTGGAACTCTTGGTGATCGCGCCCTGCTTGCAGGAGAAGGAGCAGGGGTTGCAGGCGAACCCGTACAGGCAGTCCGCGATGACGAATCCCTTCTGCGCCTGGCGTTCAGGGGTGGGCATGAGCGGCCGCTCGAGGACCCGCTGGGGGCGCTGCTGGGAATCGATATATTCCTTGGAGAGCGTGAGATAGGCGGCGTAGTCGATCCGGCGGCCCAGGTCCTGCATCACTTCGAAGGCGCACTGGCGGCCCCGGAGGACGGCGGAGGTGCCTTCGCCGATCCGGACGGCGTCGCCTACGCCGTGGCAGGCACGGCCGAACACCTCGGCGCCCTTGCGCAGGAGCTGGTTGTCCGGCAGCAGGCCCGTGCAGATGTTGATGCAGTCAATCCCGTCGATGCGGACTTCCGTCCCCGGGATGGGCTTGAAGTTCTCGCACTTGGCGATGACGGCGCCCACGATGCCGCTGCGGTCCTCGTTCGGAATAGCCTCCACGAGGGTGTAGGACGTCAGGATGGGGATGCCCAGCCGGCGGACGCGGTTCGCCTGGACCGGGAAACCGCCCTCGTGGGGCATCGCCTCGATGATGGCCTTGACCTTCGCCCCGGCCTGCATGGCCTGGTAGGAGGTGAGGTAGCCGATATTGCCGGCACCCACGGTGAGGATGCTCTTTCCGAGGAGGGTGAACTCCGTGTTCATCATCCGCTGCACGACGGCGGCGGTATAGACGCCGGGGAGGTCGTCGTTCTTGAAGGCCGGCATGAAGGGCAGGGCGCCCGCGGCCACGACGAGCTGGTCGGCATCGACATAGAAGATTTCCTGCGTGGCTACGTTCTTGACGGCCAGGCGCTTGCCTTCCAGGATGTCCCAGACGACGCTGTCCAGGAGGATGCCTTCCCGGGAATCCCCGGCGAGGGTTTCGGCGATGTCGAAGCCGCGCATGCCGCCGAACTTGCGCTCCTTCTCGAAGAAGAAGAACTGGTGCGTCTGCATCCGGAACTGGCCGCCGATGGCGCTGTTGTTGTCCAGGACCAGGCAGTCCACGCCGGCTTTCCGGAGTTCTTCCCGGACGGCGAGGCCGGCCGGTCCGGCGCCGATGATGGCGACGGTGGTCTTATAGATTTTCTTGGGCTCGTCGGCGGGAGCGGCTCCCCGGACTTCGGAGAAACTCTCCACGCCGGAGCGGTGCACTTCGCGGACGCCGTCCACCTTGGTGATGCAGATCCGTCGGATGTGGCCGTCCACGACCATTTCGCAGGCGCCGCACTTGCCGATGCCGCACTCCATGGTACGGTTGCGGTCTTTCAGGCTGTGATGGTGGACGGGGAATCCGGCCTGGTGCAGGGCGGCGGCAATGGTCTGGCCTTTCTGGCCCATGACGGTCTTTCCCTCGAATTGGAACGAATGGAGATCCTCCTGCGGGATGTCGAGGATCGGGTGCTCCGTGATCTTGTACATTAGACAGTGTCAGTTAGGTGGTTCGGGGGATAAAGATAGTCATTCTCCACGGAAAAAGAATGGCCTTTTCGCTGAAAATGGGCCGGAATTAGCTGAAAACCTCCCGCAGCACCGCGAGGGAGTGGACGCGGATGGCCGATTCGGTGTGGTATTCCAGGTAGCGCAGGAGGTCTTCGCACAGGGCGTTCCGCTCCTCGCCCCGGAGGGGAAGGAGCATCGACTCGGAGAAAGTCGATGTCAGGAAGGGCTTCATCTGCGCGAGATGCTTCTCCGCAAAGGGGGCGACGTCCTCCAGGGACGGGCGGAAGCCCAGGGCCCCGGCGAGTTCCAGGAGGAAGCGGATGTGGAAGTTGGAGAAATCGGCCTCCAGGCCGTCCAGCGTGAGGATGCTGCGGACGCACCAGGGGTAGAGGCCGTCTTCGGCCTGCCCGTCCTTCACCGTCCTCAGGAGCACCTCCGACAGGAACAGGGTCATCGTGTTCTTGTACAGGTTGCTCCGGATGCCGTTCAGCGGGTCCCGGGCCGTCAGGTTCCGGGCGCCCCAGAGGGTGGACTTGGGATTCGGGACGATGTCCATTTCCAGGATGTTCAGCGGCAGGAGCAGGGCCATCCCCGCCTTCTTGCCTACATGGACGAGGAAACCCCGCCGTCCATAAGCCTCCGAGAGGGTGTGCACGACGACGGAGTTCTCCCCGAACTTGGTGTATCCCAGGACGACCGCCTCGATGCTTTCAATCATTGCTTTCCCTTCAGGTATTCCGCCATGGCCCGGAGGGCCTTCCCGCGGTGGGAGATGGCGTTCTTGCCGCCTTCCGGGAGCTCTGCGTTGGTGATGTCATAGCCGTCCGGAATGAACACGGGGTCGTAGCCGAATCCGCCCTGTCCGGAACAGGCCCTGGCGATGCGGCCTTCCAGGACGCCGTCGAAGAAATGCTTCTCCCCGCCTTGGATGAGGGCGACGGACGTGCGGAAGCGGGCCTTGCGGGTGGCTTTCGGGGTGGCGATGCCGTATTCGCGGGCGACGGAGGCTTCCTTTTCCAGGCGTGCCATCTCGGAAAGGAGCTTGGCGATGTTGGCCGCCGGGTCCCGCTGGGGACCGCCATAGCGGGCGGTATGGACGCCGGGGCCGCCTCCGAGGATGTCGACTTCCAGGCCGGAGTCGTCGGCGAAGCAGTCCAGGCCGGTTTTGTCATATATATACTGGGCCTTCTGCAGGGAGTTGGCCCTGAGGGAGTTCCCGGTTTCGGGAATCTCCTCGGTGATGCCCACCTCGGCAGGGGTGACGAGTTCGAAGCCGTCACCCAGGATGGCTTTCGCCTCGCGGAGCTTGCCGGGGTTGTTGGTGGCAAATACGATCTTCATGGATATCTGTTTCATATACGGCGCAAAGATACTATTTTTTCGTAACTTTGCGTCCGCTGGCACGCCCTTTGCGCGTGTCCTTCCCCGGATATGAAAAGAACAAGATATGCCCTCGCGGCCCTTGCAGCCGCCCTTTTAGCCACCTCCGCCGCCTCCGCGCAGTCCAAGAGTTTCTCCCTGGGAAAATGGGTGGAACTCCATAACGCCATCCTCAAGGAACTCAACCGTTCGTATGTCGATTCCCTGGACGTCGGCCGGATCGAGCGGGAAGGCGTGGACGCCATGCTGGAGGCCCTGGACCCTTATACTGTCTATGTTCCCGAAGAGGAGCAGGAGGACTTCCAGATGATGCTCTCCAACACCTATGGCGGTATCGGCGCCGTCATCTACAAGCCGGACAAGGACGGCAACGTCATGATCAACGAGCCGTATGCCGGTTCGCCGGCGGCGAAGGCCGGCCTCGTGTGCGGTGACGAGATCGAGACCATCGACGGGGAAACCACCCACGGACTCACCTCGCAGGAGTGTTCCGACAAGATGCGCGGCAAGCCCGGCACTCAGGTCGTGTTCCGCGTGAAGAAACTCCGTGCAGGGGCGACGTGGAAAGCGGGGGAGACCATCGACGTGACGGTCACCCGCGAGCGCATCGCCCTTCCTTCCGTGGAGTATGTGGGCATGCTGGACGACAGTGACGGCTACATCCTCCTGACCAAGTTCACCGAGGGGGTGGGCCAGGGCATCCGTGACGGCTACAACACGCTCAAGGCGCAGGGAATGAAGCGCCTGGTGCTGGATCTCCGCAGCAACGGCGGCGGTGTGCTGAGCGAGGCCGTGAACATCGTCTCCCTGTTCGTCCCCAAGGGCTCCGTGGTCGTGACTTCCAAGGGGAAGGCCAATGGCTCCGTGCAGGAGTACAAGACCACGGCCGATCCCGTGGACCTGGACATCCCGATCGTCGTGCTGGTGGATTCCGGATCGGCATCGGCTTCGGAAATCGTCTCCGGCGCCCTGCAGGACCTGGACCGCGCCACCATCATCGGCACCCGCACCTACGGGAAGGGACTGGTGCAGAGCATCCGTCCGCTGCCGTATGACGGCCAGTTGAAGGTGACCACCGCCAAGTATTATACGCCCTCCGGCCGCTGCGTGCAGGCCATCGACTACAGCCACCGCAACGAGGACGGCAGCGTGGGCCATATCCCGGATTCCCTGACCCACGAATTCAAGACCCTGCACGGCCGTACGGTCCGGGACGGCGGCGGCATCACCCCCGACTTCGAGGTGAAGGGCCACAAGTATTCCCGCCTGACCTACTCCCTCGTCCTGAACGGGATCGTGGACCAGTATGCGATGAAGTATGTGCGGGAACATGAGGCGCTTCCGTCCGTGGAGGACTTCCACTTCGACGCTTACGACGACTTCGTCGCCTTCGCGAAGGACAAGGAGTTCGACTACCGTTCCTCCGCCCGCGCCCTCTTTGACGAGATGAAGAAGACCCTTGCCGAGGACGGCCTGACCGAGACGATGTCCGCCGAACTCGGAGCCCTGGAGAAATCCCTGGACATGGACAAGGAAACCTTCCTGCGGCTCAAGAAGGATGAGATCGTCCCGTTCATCGAGGAGGAGATCGCCGTCCGCTGCTGGTTCCAGCAGGCCGGCATCAAGGTCCGGCTCCGTTACGATGACCAGTTGAAGGAAGCCCTTACAAAGCCGGCAATTACCTGGTAGCCTAACCCGGGTTCCCGATTTCCATCAGACGTTTTTCGAATTCGTCGCGGTCGCAGGCCGCGGCGTTTCTCGCTTTGACCCGGTAGTTGTACACCGTGGAGGGTGATTTCTTCAGGAACCGGGCGATCTGGGCCGATTCGGTGACGCCCAGGCGGATGAGGGCGAAGATGCGGAGTTCGTTCGTGAGCTTGCCGGCCGGAAGGTCCTGGCCGATCCGGGCGTCTTCCCGCAGGAGTCCGTTGAGCTGGTTTACGAAATCCGGGAACACGCCCAGGAAGGTGGCGTCGAACTTGTCGTAGAGGTCTTTCCGTTCCGTGTCGATGAATTCGTCCGACTTCAGGGCCCGGAGCAGGTTGTCCAGGTCCTTGGACTTGGCCGTGACCCGGAGCCGGGACCGGTAGCGTTCGAGGGAGTCGATGTGCTCGGAAAACATGGATAGATACCGTCCTAAATAGGTGTCCTTGAGTTGGTTGGATTCCTTGAGCCGGTCCACGTTCTCCAGAATTTCCCGCTGCATCCGTCCAATCCGCTTCCGGTCGCGGTACAGGAGCAACAGGGCCGACCCCAGGGCGGCCAGGAACAGGACGGTGACGGCCAGGAAAGCCAGGAGCTGCCGCTGCCGGTGCTGTTCCATCTGCTCGTAGGAGTCGATGATGCCGGGCAGCGAACGGTTGATTTCGTCCAGTGCCACGCGGGCGTCGGCCAGGGTGGCGTCTTCGTAGGCCGTGACGATGTAATTGTAGGCCCGCTTGAGGTCGCCCCGTCCGTTGAGGAGGTTGGAAAGGCGGATCAGGGACCGGGAGGCCTTGACCGGGGCCAGCTGGTCATATCGGGCGCTGACGGCATAATGCAGGAGTTCGTTGTCCTCGTCGCCCTCCTCCCGGTATGTCTTCGCCATCCAGTAGTGGAGGATGGCCTTGTCCTGGATGGAGAGGCCGGCTTCCCTGCGGAGATGCTCCGACAGCATCTCCCGGGCCTGCTCCGGGTGACCGTTCTCGATTTCGATGTCGGCAATGACCGTATAATAATCCAGCATGTCCTCCGTGAGGGCCGCGCGGCTGCGTTGCTGGTACAGCATTTCCTCCGCCCGGTATTGGCCGGACAGGACGCTGTCCTTCGCCGTCAGGGCCAGGCCGTGGTAGATGGAATTGAGCGTCTGGTTGCAAGTCGCCTGCAGCCGGGCCGACCGGACGGAGGCCGTGTCGGCGGCGTTGACCACTTCGAGCGCTTCATAGTACATGCCGGATGTCAGATACCGCTGGGCGAGGTCCAGGGCGGCATCGAGCCGGAGGAGCGCGTCGCCCGTCTCCGCCGCAATCCGCTCTTTCCTGTGGGCATAGGCGAGCGCGGAATCCAGGTCGTACTTGAAATACTCGTCGAAGAGCCGGTCGCAGAGCCGGTATCTGGAAACGGGCTCCGTCGCGCGGGCGAAGGCGGCCCGCAGCGTGTCGGTCCGTCCGTTTTTCTGCCGTTCGATTTCCTTCCTGTCGGCCAGGGTGTTGTCCAGCTCCAGCAGGGCGGTTTCCCAGGAAGGGGAATCCTTCCCGTCCTTCTGGCAGGAAGGGAGCAGCAGGAGCAGGAGTCCCGGAAGTGAGAACAGGATGGTTCGGAGCATGGAGAGGCGCATAATGTGTCGTTTCTCCTGCAAATTTAGGGAATCCTTCTGGAAAAACCATTTTAAGGGACTACTATTTTTGTTTTGGGCATCCTTTTTTAATTGATTGATTGCAAGGGGCTTATATTGATAAAAGCTGCTTTTTTTATCTACTAATTCAAAATCCAAAAGGACAAAACCGGGCTTTGTTGATTATATTTGTAAAAGAAAGGCCGGATTTTGAAAAATCTTTAATAACACTCAAATAATCCATCGTATGTTCCTAAAAAAACTGTTCAGCATGTCGGTGGCGTTCCTCATCGGAATCGCCGCCCCGATGGGCATCCATGCCCAGACTTTGACAGTGCGGGGAACCGTTTCGGATGCCGGCGGCCCGGTTTCCGGGGCGGTTGTGATGTCGGGCGGAGCCCACGCGGTGACGGACTTGGACGGCAACTATTCCATCCATGTGCCCGCTCAGGCCGTCCTGGAGGTTTCCTGCCTCGGCTACACGTCGCAGCAGGTTCCCGTGAACGGCCGTTCCCGCGTGGACATTGTCCTGAGCGAAGACAGCACCCTCCTGGATGATGCGGTCGTCGTCGGTTACGGTACCCAGAAGAAGGCTAACCTCACGGGCGCCGTGTCCGTGGTGAAGTCCGACGACCTCAAGGACCGTCCCGCCCTGGACGTGGGCCATATGCTGCAGGGCACCGTTCCGGGCCTGAACATCACCTCCGGTTCCGGTCGTCCCGGCCAGGCCGCCTCCCTGAACATCCGCGGTTGGAACTCCATCAACGGAGGCAGCCCGCTGGTGCTCATCGACGGCGTGGAAGGGGATATCCAATACCTGAATCCGGTCGATGTGGAGAGCATCTCCGTCATCAAGGACGCCGCTGCGGCGGCCATCTACGGCGCCCGCGGATCGGCCGGCGTGATCCTCGTGACCACCAAGATCGGCAGCCGGGAGAAGGAAGGTCGTGCCAAGGTGACCTACAGCGGCCGCTTCGGCGTCACGGCGCCGACCAACAGCACCGACTACGAGACGCGCGGCTATGACTCCGTGTATCTGAACAACCTCTTCTGGGGCACCTACAGCCCGGGCACCAAGTATGCCAACTACACCGACGAAGACATGCAGCAGCTGTGGATCCGGCGGAACGACGTGGTGGAGAACCCGGAACGCCCCTGGGTCGTGATCACCCAGGAGAATGGCCAGGACGTCTATAACTATTATGCCAACACGGACTGGTGGCATGTGTTGTACAACGACATCAAGCCCACCACCAGCCACACCATCTCCGCCAGCGGCGCCACCAAGCATGTGAGCTATCTGGTATCCGGTGGCTACACCTACGAGCAGGGCATGTTCAAGGAGAAGCCCGATAACTATACGCGCGTGAACCTGCGCGCGAAGATCGCCTTCGACGTGACCGACTGGCTGCGGATCGGCTCCAACACGAGCTACTTCAACAGCTCCTACTTCTATCCGGGCCAGGGCGGCATCAACAACAACTTCGCCAAGAGTTCCGCCCATGCGCTGGCCAGCTTCCCGGCCGCCAACCCGGACGGCTCGACGCTCTATCAGACCAAGTACAACGGTTACACCGTGATGGACGGCCTGCTGATGCTCCTTGCCGAGGACAATTTCAACGAGGACAAGGTGGACAACCTGAGCGAGACCGTGGATTTCACCCTGAAGCCGTTCAGGGGATTCACCGTCAAGGGTGACTACACGTACACGCTCAAGTACAACCGCTACATGAACCGTGCGGTGCCGGGCTACTATTCCGTCTATCCCCTGGAAATCAAGACGAAGGACGATGCGTCCCCGTTCCAGGACAAGCTCTCGGAAAGCGCCAACACCAACATCTACCAGGCATACAACCTCTACGCCACCTACGAAAACAGCTGGAACCAGGCCCATAACTTCAAGCTGATGGCCGGTGTGAACTACGAGACACGCTGGATCAAGGACCTGGGAGCCGTGGGCTACTACCTGTATTCGACAGAACTGAACGACCAGAACCTGATCGGTGCCGATCCCAACGATCCCGACGGCAAGAAGCGGATGGAAACCTCCGGCGGCCAGAACGAGTACAAACTGGCCGGTTACTTCGCCCGTCTGAACTATGACTACAAGGGCCGGTACCTGCTGGAACTGAACGGCCGCTACGACGGTTCCTCCCGCTTCCTCCGCGGCAGCCGCTGGGTGTTCTCCCCGTCCGCTTCCCTGGGTTGGAGAGTCTCCGAAGAGCCTTTCTTCGCACCCCTGCGGAGCTGGTGGGACAACTTCAAGGTCCGCTTCTCCTACGGCCAACTGGGCAACCAGCAGATGAGCTCCTACTATCCGGCCATCCGCACCGTATCCACCAGCGGCAAGTCCTCCTACCTGCTGGGAGGGGCGAACCTGCCGCAGGCCTCCCTGTCGGCCCCGGTTTCCTCCGGCCTCACCTGGGAGCGCTCCATCCAGAGCAACCTGGGCGTGGACCTCGCCTTCCTGGGGAACCGCCTGGAACTGAGCGCCGAAGGTTATATCCGTGACACCAAGGATATGCTTACCGCCGGCGAACCCCTGCCCGCCGTGTACGGCGCTTCCACCCCGCAGGAGAACACAGCCGACCTGCGGACCAAGGGCTATGAAATCACCCTTGCCTGGCGGGATTCCTTCAAACTGGGGTCCGACGCCTTCCATTACGGGGCGAGCGTCGTCTTCTCCGACTACGTATCCCACATCACCCGGTTCAACAACCCCGACAAGCTCTTTGCGAAGACCTACTGGGTGGGACAGAAGTACGGCGACATCTGGGGTTACCACATCGACGGCCTGTTCGCCACCGATGAGGAGGCGAAGAGCTATGCCGTGGACCAGAGCAAGGTGAACGACGCGCAGATCTTCCCGAACGGCCTCTTCGCCGGCGACATGAAGTTCGCCGACCTGGACGGTGACGGCGCCATCAACAAGGGCGCGGAGAAAGTGGGGGACAGCGGCGACTGGCAGATCATCGGCAACAGCCAGCCGCGCTACAACTACGGCGTGAACCTGAACGCCTCCTGGCTGGGCTTTGATCTGGCCGTGTTCTTCCAGGGCATCGGGCATATGGACTGGTATCCGGCGGCGGACGCCCGCAATTTCTGGGGCCCCTATGCCCGTCCGTACATGACCTTCATTCCCAAGAACTTCCTGAACGACTGCTGGAGCGAGGAGAATCCCGACGCCTACTTCCCGCGTCCGCGCGGCTATGTCGCCATGAACGCCAACCGTCCGCTGGGCGTGGTGAACGACCGCTATCTCCAGAACATCGGCTACCTGCGGCTGAAGAACCTCACCTTCGGCTACACCCTTCCCGAGAACCTTACCCGGAAGATATCCATCTCCAGGCTTCGTGTGTATTTTACGGGAGAAAACCTCTTCTACTGGGCGCCCGGCCTGCACGGAAACTATATCGATCCTGAAATGGCCATGACGAACGGCAACATGCGCATCTATCCCTGGCAGAAAAGCTTCGTCTTCGGCATTGATATAACCCTCTGATGAATCTTGCGATGAAAAAGATATTCATTCCCATCCTGATGCTCCTGGCCGGATTCGTCTTCACCGGCTGTGACGACCTGTTGGACGCCGTGCCCAAGGACCGGCTGTCCGGGGACACTTTCTTCAAGAGCGAGAGTGAGCTCCAGGCCTATTCCATCGGCTTCTACGAACTCTTTCCCTCCACGGACCTGTATGTCGCCAACGACGACCACTTCACCCAGAACAACATGTCCAACGAGGGCATGGGCAAGCGGACGATTCCGGCCAGCGGCAGCGGCTGGAGCTGGACGGCCCTCCGCAACATCAATACGCTGCTGGAGAACATCGGCAACTGCCCGGACGAGCAGGTCCGCGTCAAATACGAGGCGCTCGCCCGCTTCTTCCGCGCCTACTTCTATTTCGCCAAGGTCAAACGCTTCGGCGACGTCCCGTGGTATGACAAACCCGTCGGTTCCACGGACACCGAACTGCTCAACAAACCCCGTGACAGCCGCGAGCTGATCGTGGACAAGATGGTCGAGGACCTGGACTTCGCCATCGCGAACCTGCCCGTGGGCAAGAGCGCGTACGAGGTGACCAAGTGGACGGCGATGGCCCTGAAATCCCGGGTTCTGCTGTTTGAAGGCACTTTCCGGAAGTATCATGCCGGGGATCCCGCCCTGGCCACCCTGCCGGCCAATGCCAAGGGCTATAAGTGGTATCTGGACGAGTGTGCCAAAGTCTCCGCGGAATTCATCCAGACGAGCGGTTACGGCCTGCATTCCGGGAACGTGAACACTTGCTACCGCGAGCTGTTCACCACCATGAACGCCACCGACCTGATGGACGAAGTGATCCTCGCCCGGGACTACAACAAAGCGTACGGCGCCAGCCACAGCTCCGGCAATACGATGACCGTCGGCTCGATGGGCTGCCCGGCCATGACCCGCAAGCTCGTGGCCAGCTACCTGATGAAGGACGGCTCCCGCTTCACCGACAAGGAGGGCTGGGAAACCATGACCTTCGGCGAAGAAACCCGGAACCGCGACCCGCGGCTGTCCCAGAGCATCCGTACTCCGGGCTACAAGCGCATGGGCCAGGAGACTTTCACGGCGCCCGACCTGAAGGTGTCCTTCACCGGCTACCATCCGGACAAGTACGTCACGACGACGGACCAGGACTCCAACAACAACTCCGACATCGACCTGATCATCTTCCGCGCCGCGGAAGTCCTGCTCAACTACGCCGAGGCGCTGGCCGATGCCGGCACCCTGACGCAGGCCGACCTGGACCTGTCCGTGAACAAGCTGCGTGACCGCGTGGGCATGCCCCACCTGATCCTGGCCGAAGCCAACGCCGCCCCGGACGCTTTCCTCACCGACCCGGCCTTCGGCGGCTACCAGAGCCCGGTGCTCGCCGCCGATGCCAACAAGGGCGTCATCCTGGAAATCCGCCGCGAGCGCGCCATCGAACTGTGTCAGGAAGGCCACCGCTATTATGACCTGATGCGCTGGAAGGAAGGAAAGGTTTTCGAGGCCCCCTTCTACGGGATGTATCTCCCCGGCGTGGGCGTGTACGACCTGGACGGCAATGGCACGGACGATTTCGAGGTCTATTCCGCCTCCGCCACCTCCAAGGCCGCCGTCGCAAAGAAGCTGGGCTCCGACGTCATCCTCAAGGACGGCGACTCCGGCATGATCCTGCTGCACAGCGACGTCTCCCGTTCCTGGAATGAAAACCGGGACTACCTGTATCCCATCCCCACGGACGACCGCAACCTGACGGGCGGCGCCCTGACCCAGAACCCGGGCTGGGATGACGGCTTGAAATTCTAAACGGACCTGAAACATGAAAAGAATCACATCATATCTCCTGCTGCTCTGCACCGCGCTGGCCTTCGTGGGCTGCCGCGAAAAGGAGCAGCCGACCGTGTCCACGATGAAGGGCGTTTTCTACGCCTTTCTGGACGGGGCGGACGAGACGGTCGAGCTGCTTGCGAACAAGAGCAAGACCTTCAATCTGCTCGCCAAGGCGGAGTCCGTCTCCGACGTCTATCTGACCCTCTCCTTCAAGGTGGACCCCGACGCCGTCGCCTCCTATAACGCGGCCCACGGCACCGATTACGAACTGCTGCCTTCCTCCGCATTCGAATTCCTCGACAATACGGTGATGCTGCCGCGTTACAACACGGCGTCCTCCTCCGCCCGGCTCCGGATCACGGCCTCCGGGCTGGAGGAAGAAAAGGTGTACGTGCTTCCGGTCACCATCGACAAGGTCACCGGCACGGACAACTGGACCCTTTCCAGCTCTCCGTGCGCGTTCGTGACGGTCGTCCAGGTCTCCACCGGCCCGCAGGGCGGCGACGGTTCGGCCGAGTATCCGTACATCCTTTCCACCGCGGAGGATATGGAGAAGATGGCCGACAAGCTCGAGCACGGGAACAAGGTGTACTTCAAGATGAAGAACGACATCGATATGTCCTCCGTGGCCGCCTGGATCCCGCTCAACTACGCCAGCCCGTACGACTTCGAGATCGACTTCGACGGCGCCGGACATACTATCTCCAACTTCAGCGTGGACTTCACCAACTACGCCAGTTTCTTCGGCGTCCTGTTCGGGAAGTGCCATGACGTGACCTTCACCAACGCCTATGTGACCAGTTCCGCCAACAGTGCCTGCGGCATCGTCGCCGGCTATGCCGGAACCGGGGACAAGCACGCCGAGATTACCCGTGTCCATGTCCAGGGCGTCGTGGACTTCAAGGGCAACAAGACGGGCATCGGCGGCCTCGCCGGTATCCTGGGCAACGCCACGGTCACTGCCTCCTCCGCCGACTGCGAAGTGTCCTCCGCGTACAACTACGTGGGCGGCCTGTTCGGCTATGACGGCGGCAAGTGCGAGGTGTCCAACTGCTGGACGGCCGGCTCGGTCAAGGGCGGGCAGCGCACCGGCGGCATCTGCGGCGGCCTCATCAAGAACGAGAGTTCCCTCGTGAACTGCTATTCCCTCTCTTCCGTGGAGGCCGGCTTCGCGGTCGCCGGCATCGCCGGCCACTGCAACCTGGACCAGAAGAGCGGCACGCCGGAGGAATCGCGTCCGGACAACGTCATTTCCAAGTGCATCGCCTGGAACGAATATGTCCATGCCAGCACCCTGACGGAAGGCGACAAGTCCCACTACAGCTGCGGGGCGGTCGTCGGATTCACTTCCGTCCGCAACTACCTGATGGACTGCATCCGCAGGCCCGACCTGGACTATCGGGACTACTCCGACCTGTTCACCCTCTACGACCAGCCGAACGCTTCTCCGGACAGCCCGCTGGTGGTGAACGCCGTGGCGGATGCCGCCTACAACTATCCGTACCACGGCCTGGCCGCCGAGGTGGGGAAGACCCTGTCGCAGGTGGCCAGGGAACTGGGCTGGAGCACCGATATCTGGGACTTCAGCGGTCCCGTTCCGACGCTCAAGGCCAATGCGGAAGTGTTGCCCGAAGAGGATGCCCACGGACAGGGCCAGCTTCCGGGTTATGGTGAGAATGAACTCTATTAAACCGCGACCGTCATGAAAACAAGAATAGCATCCTTCCTTTTCGCAGCATCCCTTTCGCTGCTCGCGCTTTCCTGCAACAAGGCGGTGGAACCGGCGTCCGTCCCGTCGCCCGGTCTCGTCACCATCTCGGCTTCCATCCCGGACCGGCCGGGCACTCGCGTCGCAGCCGGCGACGCCGAGACCGGCCTGTCCTGGTCCTGGGAGGCTGGCGACAAGATCGCGGTCATCGGCACGATGCCGTCCGTCTTCGACATCGACGAGGGATTCTCTCCCCAGCAGGCGTCTTTCACCGGAAAACCCGTTTCCGGTGACAAGTATTCCATCATCTATCCGGGGACGGTGACGTCCGTCTCCGGCCTGGAAGCCCTGACCTGGGACGCCCAGGTCCAGAAGGGCAATGATTCCAAGGCTCATCTGAAGTACTTCGCCCTCCTGTCCGACGTGGACGCCTTCGACACCTTCACGTTCGGTGCCGACTGGGCGGCTGCCCACGGCGGAACCTTCCGCCAGGGCGGCGTGCTCAAGCTGAAGTTCACCCTTCCGGAGGGCACGACGACCGTGAGCAAGGTGACCCTGGCGACGGGGACGCCGCTCTTCCATGCCGGAAACGGCGAGGCCACGGTCAGCGAGCTGAACCTGACGATGGAGGACGTCGCCCTCGGCGAGGACCGGGTCCTCACCGCCTGGATGACCACCTCCTGGCACGATGTCACCATCCCCGCCGGCACCGTCCTTTCCTTCACGGTGGCGGCCGGCGAGAAGACCTGGATCCGCGACATCACCATCGCGGAGGAAAAGGTCCTCAGGAGCGGCTTCGTGAACACCATCACCCTGGACGGGACCGGCTGGTTCGACGCCGGCCGCTACGACGGCGGCAAGGGCACCGAGGCCGAGCCCTGGCTCATCTCCAACGCGACTCAGCTCGGGTACATGCGGGATGACCTGAAGGGTGGCGAAAAGCGCTGGTTCAAGCTCGTCGACGACATCGACATGGCCGAAGTCACCGGCTGGGAGCCGCTCAACGCCGCTTCCCCGTACGACAAGGAGGTCGATTTCGACGGCGGCGGCCACACCATCTCCAACTTTACCTGCGACTATGGCGGGGCCTATCCGAGCTTCTTCGGCGTCCTGTTCGGCACCTGCCACGACGTGACCTTCTCCAAGGCGAAGATCGTGGGCACGGCCAACAGTGCCTGCGGCATCATCGGCGGCTATGCCGGGACGGGCGACAAGCACGCGGAAATCCTGCGGGTTCACGTCCAGGGCACGGTGAACTTCACCGGCAACAAGACCGGCGTCGGCGGTATGGTCGGCATCGTCGGAAACGGCAACATCACGGCTTCCTCGGCGTTCTGCAAGGTCTCGTCCGGCAAGAACTACGTCGGCGGCCTGTTCGGCTATGACGGCGGAAAGACCGTCGTCCGCGACTGCTGGACGGCCGGTTCGGTCATCGGCAGCCAGCGCGTCGGCGGCATCTGCGGCGGTCTCATCAAGGACGAGAGCGCCATCATCAACTGCTACTCCGCCTCTGCGGTGACGGCCGGTTTCGCCATCGGCGGCATCGCCGGTCACGTCAACCAGGACAAGGGCGACGGCATGACGACCCGCACTCCCAAGAATGTCGTCGAAAAGAGTCTGGCCTGGAATACTTTCGTCCGGAGCAATTCCGTCGTGGAGGGGGACAAGAGCCATTACAGCGGCGGCGCTGTCGTGGGCTTCACCGCCACGCACAACTTCCTGACCGACTGCTACCGCAAGCCCGACTTCGACTTTGTCGATTACTCCGACCTCTTCGGCCTGTACGATCAGGAGAACGCCTCCGAGGAGACGCCGCTCGTGGTTGTCGAGGTGGAAGGTGCGAACTACAACTTCCCGTATCACGGCAAGGCCGCCGCAGCCGGCAAGACCCTCTCGCAGGTCGCCCGGGAACTGGGCTGGTCTTCCGAGGTCTGGGACTTCAGCGGCGACTATCCCGTGCACGCAGGACAACCCTCGCTCGTCGTGGACCAGGCCGGCTCGAACGGCCAGATCGGCGACTTCGGCGAAAACCCGTTCATTCAGTAAATAAGGAGGACAGACCATGAAAACGAACATTTCCAACCTAGTTTTGGCAGCGGCCCTTCTTCCGCTCCTGTTCTCCTGCAACAAGGCGGCGGAGCCTGTCTCCGTTCCGGATGACGGTCTCGTCACCATTTCCGCGACCATTCCGGACGGCCCGGCGACCCGTGTCGCCGCGGCCGCCGCGGAAACCGGCCTCGCCTGGAAGTGGGAAGAAAGGGATCAGATCACCGTCGTGGGCGTGAATTCGTCCGTCTTCGATATCGAGGACGGCTTCACGGCCCACCAGGCCGACTTCACCGGCAAGCCGGTGGCCGGCAGCGCCTTCTCCATCCTGTATCCCGGTTCCTACGACTCCGTGGCGGAGCTGGAGGCGGCCGCCTGGACCGGTCAGGTCCAGACCGGCAACGGCTCGATGGACCATCTGAAATATTGTGCGCTCCTGTCCGGCGTTGATGCGTTCGAGACCTTCGAATTCAGCGATGCGTGGGCTGCGGAACACGGCGGATCTTTCCGGCAGAGCGGCGTACTCAAATTCGCCCTCACCCTTCCGGAGGGTGTCACCGCACCGGAAAGCGTGGCCGTCCGGGCCGACGAACCGGTGTTCTATGCCGACAATGCCGGCACCAAGGTCTCGTCACTCGGACTGGAACTGAAAGACGTTACCCTCGGTGAAGACCGGGTGCTCACCGCCTGGATGACCCTGCCCTGGCAGGAAGTCAAGGTCCCGGCCGGAACGGCCCTGACCGTCACGGTCGTGGCCGACGGCGGCAACCATTGGCAGCGCAGTGTCACCCTCTCGGCGGAGGCCTCCCTCCTGCCCGGCAAGGTGAACACCATCGTCCTGGACGCCACCGGCTGGACGGGCAGCGGGCACTACGCGGGCGGAGAAGGCACGGCCGAATCGCCGTGGCTCATCGCCGACGCGGCTTCGCTCCGCTCCGTGCGCGGCGACCTCGTCAGCGGCGAGACCAAGTACTTCAAGCTGGTCCAGGATATCGACATCTCCGGCGCCGAGTGGGCACCGCTCAACAACGAGGGGAACTTTGACAAGTTCTTCGACTTCGACGGCAACGGGAAGACCATCAAGGGCCTGACCATCACGGAACCCGTGGCTTATGCGAGTTTTGCGGGCATCCTGTACGGAACGCTCAGGAACGTCACGTTTGACGGTGCGAACATCGTCGCCGGCAACAACAAGGCGGGCATCGCGGCCGGTTACGTGGGCACGAACAAGAGCCTGACGGCCTGCTCGATGACCGGGGTGACGGTCAAGGATTCCGCCATCGAGGGGGCGACCTGGCTGGGCGGCCTCATCGGCCAGGTGGCGATCGCCACCACCGTCTCCGACTGCCATGTCATCCGCACGACCGTCACGTCCTCCTCCGACAATGTCGGCGGCCTGGTGGCCGTTCCGGACTGCGCCGGCGTCCGTTTCGAGAACTGTTCGACCGAGGGCGTCACCATCCGTCATACGGCCGCCAAACGCTATATGGGCGGCTTTGTCGGGAACATCAACAAGGCGACGGTGTTCGAGCGCTGCACGGTGAAAGATGCCGTCCTGGATGCTCCTTCCTCCCAGCGGGTGGGCGGTTTCGTCGGCCAGGCCGGCCGGTTCGACGGTGCCGTCATCTCGCACTGCACCGTGGAGAACGCGACCATCACCGGCTCCACCAACTCCGCCGGTTTCGTGGGCGTGAACTACTGCCCGGACATCAACAAGTGTGCGGTCGTCGGCGGAACCATCACCGCGAACGGCAACAATGTCGCCGGTTTCGCCGGGTATCCGGAAGGCAATGCGACCCTTGCCTGCAAGATCGCGGACAGCTACTCCACGATGAAAGTCGTCGGCGGCGAACGGTCCGAGATCGGCGGCTTCATCGGCATTGCCAAAGGCTTGATTGCCGTGGAACGCTGCTATGCAGCCGGCGAGGTGAACGGAACGCATGCCAATACGGGTGCCTTCGTGGGCAAGGTGGATGTGGCGACCGCCGCCATCTCCGCCTGCATCGGCTGGAACGCGACCCTGCCGTTCGCCGGCTTCGTCGTGGACGGCGCCGAGAGTGTCAAGGATAACTATGCCGGCAACGAGGGGACGGTTTCTTCCCAGGCCATCGCGCTGGGCTGGCCTGCGGACGTGTGGGACCTCAGCGGCGACGCACCTAAACTCAAATAAGCATGAAACGCCATTCCCTGTATCTGATCGCGGTGTCCATCCCCCTGCTGGTCCTTTCCTGCAGGGGGGAGGACTTGCCCGACATCATCCCGCCGCCCACCCCGGTGGTGGACCCGGACCCTACCCCCGTCAATCCCCAACCCGGCGGCGAAACCCACGAATGGGACAAGAACCGGGGAAAGAAAGTCTATCCTTCCGGCACCGGCTGGACGAGCACGATGGTCGAGGAGGGAATCACCTATTACACCTTCTCCGGCACCGACCCCGTCACAAAGTCCCCGCAGCGCGTCTTTGTCACGGACGTCGACCTGTCCAACACCGACTATTCCGTCAAGTTCGCCCTCTATGACAGCCGTTCCACGGCCTCGGCGGTGATGAAGGACAAGAAGGCCATCGTGACCATGAATGCGGGCTATGAACGGGAATCCATCGTCATCCGGGTGGACGGCCGCACGGCTTTCATGATGCCCAACAGCACCATCGGCAGTACGGGCGTGACCAATTGGAAGAACGAGGGATGCGTGATGCTGGATGGCGTCCGGGACGTCCGTTTCGGCGATACCGGCCGGGACCTGGCCTATCAGGACCAGCAGCGGGCCTATATGAAACTGGCCCCGACGGTGCCCAACCTCCTGTCCAGCGCTCCGATCCTCATCTACGATTACGAGCCGATGGGGGAGACGTTCGTGACCCGGTATCCCAGGCAGTCTTCCAATTCCGAGGACCCCTATGTCCACCAGAGCACGAATACCCATCCCCGCACCGTTATCGCGAAAAATGAGTTCAACCATCTGCTCCTCATCGTCATCGACGGGCGCCGTCCGACGGTCAGCCGGGGCATGTCCGCCGCGGAAGTGACGCAGTTCCTGGTGACGAACTTCAATCCGCAGTATGCCCTGAACCTGGACGGCGGCGGATCCTCTACGATGTGCGTGCAGGGGCAGGGGGACGAGTCCACCCACGTGGTGAACTATCCCACGGACTCCGATGAGGTGAAAGGCGTTCCCGACCATACCGGCGAACGCTCCGTGCCCACATTCTTTTATGTCGTAAAGAACTGATGAAGCGTCATGTCCTGATTCTGGCGGTCCTGCTTGCGGCCGCCTGCAGCCCGCGGCTGGCCCCCGGGAGCCAAGCTCCTGGCGGCGACGCCTTCATGCCCCGTCCGGACGGCTTCTCCGACCGGTACGCCCTGGAAGAGATGGTGATCCTGAGCCGGCACAACATCCGGTCTCCGCTCAGCGGGCCGGGATCGGTGCTTTCGCGGATCACCCCGCACGAATGGTTCGACTGGAGTTCCGATCCGGGCGAGCTGTCGCTTCGGGGCGGTGCGCTGGAGGTGGAAATGGGCCAGTTCTTCCGGGAGTGGCTCGTGGGCGAAGGCTTCTTCGCCAAGAACGGCGTCCCGGAGGAGGGGAGCATCCGCTTCTATGCCAACTCCATCCAGCGTACCCGCGCCACGGCCCGCGCCTTCGCCGCCGGGATGTTCCCGATGGCCGATATCGACGTGGAACAGCATACGCCGCTGGGGACGATGGACCCGGTGTTCAACCCGCAGATTACCAAGATCACCGATTCGTTCCTCGAGAAGGCCTATGCCGGGATCGAGGCGATGGGCGGCCTGGACGCTCCCGTGCGGGAAAAGTACGCCCTTCTGGAGAAGGTCCTGGACATCAAGGCCAGTCCTGCGGCGGAGAACGATACCACGGCCTTCGCGTCGTTCCCGTCCTCCGTCCGGTTCGAACTGTACAAGGAACCCATCATGCGCGGCGGCCTGAAGATGGCCTGTTCCGCCTCGGACGCGCTTACGCTCCAGTACTACGAGGAACCGGATGCCGTGAAGGCCGGTTTCGGCCATGCGCTTACCCGGCAGCAGTGGGCCGATATCTCCGGTGTCAAGGACTGGTACCAGGAAGCGCTGTTCAACACGCCCGGCGTGGCGGAAAACGTCGCCCATCCGATGCTTCGCGAACTCCTCGCGGAACTGCGCACCCCCGGGCGGAAGTTCGCCTTCCTGTGCGGTCACGACTCCAACATCGGCAGTGTCCTGTCGGCCCTCCGGGCGGAGGAGTTCTCCGCCCCCGGTGCCATCGAGACGAAGACTCCCATCGGCGGGAAAGTTGTCATCCAGAAATACCGCGGCCGCGACGGGAAGCTGTATGCCGACCTCTGGCTCGTCTATGCCTCGGCCGACCAGCTCCGGTCGGTCTCCGTCCTCTCCCCGGAGAATCCGCCGATGGCGCTCCGGCTGTCCCTGAAGGGACTGACGCCCAATGCCGACGGCCTGTATTCCTTCTCTGATCTGGAACGGCGTTTCACCGACGCCATCGAAGCCTATGACCAACTATAACGCTATGAATAAATACCTGTTTCTCGCCGTGACGCTTCTCCTGGGCTGGAGCGTCGGAACCTACGCCCAGCGGTACGGAGTCCGCGAGGAAGTCCGGTCGGACTGGAACAAGTCCTCCGGCCTGGACTGCCTGTACGACCTGTCTCCAAAGGTATCCACGCCTGTTCCGAAGGGATATGAGGCCGTCTATATCAGCCATTACGGCCGCCACGGCTCCCGGTACGCCTATACCGGAGACGCCTATACCATCATCCTGAACATGCTGTCCGAAGGCCGGCGGGAGGGCAACCTCACCGCCCGCGGCGAACAGCTGCTCAGCGACCTGGAACCTTTCTGGGAGTATGTGCAGTACCGGGTGGGCGACCTCACCGAGATCGGCTGGAATCAGCATCAGGAGATTGCCCGGACGATGGTGAAGAACTACCCGACCGTGTTCGGGAAGGGGAGTTCCGTCGATGCCTGCTCCTCGCCGTCGGTCCGCTCCATCATGAGCATGTCCTCCTGCTGCACAGCCCTTTCCCGCCTGGCGCCTGAGACGGAAGTCTATGAGCATCAGGGGATGATGGACGTGCAGGCGACGCGCCCGAACCAGGGCGCGAACCCGTTCAAGTACCAGGGACCGGCGGACGTCTTCCCGTATCCGGAGAGTTCCGAGCGGTTCTTCCTCCGCCATTTCCCGAACTACAAGGACGTCCTAGCCCGTCTCTTCAAGAATCCGGAGAAGGCCCTGGGACAGCGGAATCCGTACAACGTGTTTTTCCACCTGTACATGTTCGTGGCCGGGATGAACAGCCTGCCGCAGGACGTTCGCATCGACGTAAAGGACTTCTTTACTGTGGAGGAATACGCAACGCTCTGGGAAACTGACAATTACGAACGTTTCCGCGAGTACCACGCCTACCGGACTCCCTGCTCGTCCATCGTGGACGACATCGTGGAGAAGGCGGGTCGGCGCCTCGCTGCCGGCAGCCGCGGCGCCGACCTGCGCTACGGCCACGACCATGTGGTGATGGCGCTCGAGCTGATCATGGACCTGGACGGCTTCGACCGGGCTCCGGCCGATCCGGATGACCTGGTCTATTGGTTCCAGACCTTCCGCTCCCCGATGGCCGCCAACATCCAGTTCGTGTTCTTCAATCCCCGCAAGGGCAAGCCCGGGGACACCCTCGTGAAGGTCCTCCTCAACGGGGAAGAGGCACACCTGGGCGACCTGGAGGGTTTCCCGTACTACCGCTGGGACGATGTCAAGGCCTATCTGAAAGCGCGGACGGACCAGTTCGTGTTCCGTCCCGAAGAGAAGGGATGGACCGTGAAGGAAGTGGTCCCCGGCCTGACCTACCGCCGGTTCGAAGGCTCCGTGGACGGAGCCGCACAGCGGGTGTTCATCGCCGACTGGGACATGTCGGCACCGGGCTACGCGCTTAAGTTCACCTCCTCGGTTCCGGATGTGCGTACTTCTGACGTGTTCAAGGCCCACGACGGAGCCGTGGTGGCGATGAACGCCTGCTACGAGTCCACCTCCATCGTCCTGAAGGTGGATGGGAACTATGTGACTTGCATGCCCAACAACCTGGTGATGTCTTCCAGTGTCCCCAACTGGAAGAACGAAGGGGCGGTCTATACGGACGGCGGCTCCCGGGTCTGGATCTCTTCGGACGGGAAAGGAAAGACCGTCGATGAGCAGCGGGCCTTCTATTCCACCAGCACGGTGCCCAACATCTTCTCCAGCGCGCCGATGCTCATTGACGACTACGACCCTGTGGGCGAGAGCTTTGCGGGCTTCCAGACGGACGTGAGCCGGTACGAGTACGAGGATCTGCGCCGCCACCAGGGCGTCCGCCATCCCCGGACTGCCGTCGCCGTGACGGGGGACAACCATTTCCTGATGGTCGTCGTGGACGGCCGCCGGCCCGGCGTCAGCGAGGGCATGTCCGCCCGGGAACTCACCCGCTTCCTCCGGAAGAACTTCAATCCCCGCTACGCCCTGAACATGGACGGCGGCGGCTCTTCCACCCTCGTCGTCGCCGGCGAAGGCGACCCGGAAACCCATGTCGTGAACCGGCCGACCGACGCGAAAGGCGAGCGTCGGGTGGCCTCCCATTTCGTATTGGTCCATGAATAAGTCATTCACTCTTTTCCTCCTACCCCTGCTCCTCCTTTCCTGCGGAAAGTCGAAGGCGCCGGAGACGATGACGCTGGTCACTTACAATGTGGGCGTCTTCTCCAAGTATGAGGACGACACCACGCCCCAGGTGGCCGACCTGATCCGAAATACCGGTGCTTCGCTGGTGGCGCTCAACGAGCTCGACAGCTGCAACCGGCGTCATGCGACATACCAGTTGAAAGCGCTGGCCGATGAACTGGGCGGCTGGTCGTACCAGTTCGCATCGGCCTTCCCCTATGCGGGCGGCGCGTACGGCAACGGTGTCGTTTCCCGGGACAAGGTGGTTTCCCGGTACAAGGTCCACCTTCCCAAGTCCGACGGCTCCGAACCCCGGAGCATCGCCGTGGTGGAAACGGACCGGTGCGTGTTCGCTTCCGTCCATCTGGATTATGTCGGGGATAACTCGCAGCGTGACCAGGTGGTGGCCCTGAACGACTGGTTCAAAGCGGTTTACGCGGGCGAGAAAAAACCCGTCTTCCTGTGCGGTGACTTCAACGCCGAGCCGGACAGCGAGACGATCCAGTTGATGCGCCAGGGCTGGACCCAGCTTTCCGGCACGGACAACACCTATTCCACCACGGATCCCCGCAAGTGCATCGACTATGTCTTTGCCTACAAGGATGCCGCCCCGGTAGAAGTGGTTTCCTCGGAAGTCCTCACGGCCGGCACCGAATCCTACTCCGACCATTTCCCGGTGAAGGTCGTGGTGAAGTTCTAGTCCTCCACCCACTTGAACACCTTGTCCCCGCGGCGGGGGTGGATGCGTTCGTCCGCCTCTTTCGCGGGGTGGTCGTTGATGTGGTCCACGGGCTGGTCAGCCACGGGGACGGCGACGGAGCAGAAAACGCCCTTGGGGGCTTCGGAGACGGGTTGGAGGTCCACGCGCATGTCATCGACCTTGACCTCCACGCAGCCGGTGGTCTTGCCGATGAAGGCGAGTTCGTCGCCCTTCCGGATGGAACCGGTCTCGACTCGGATCTCGGCGACGCCGATGCGGTTGAACCAGTTGGTGACCTTGCCGATGTACTCCCGCCTCCGGGTGGCCTGGCTGCCATAGACGGCGCTCCATTCGCCGAGGCGCGCCCCCTGGTAGTAGCCGTCCCAGAAGCCGCGGTTGAACACCCCGGCGAGTTCCGCTTTCAGGCTGGCCGCGAGTTCGGGCGTATAAGTGCCGTCACAGACGGCGTCGGCGGCCCGGCGATAGCAGGAAGATACGCGTTTCACGTAGTCGGCGGCGCGGGCACGGCCCTCGATCTTGAACACTTTCACGCCGGCGTCGATGATCTTGTCCATGAACTCGATGGTGCACAGGTCCTTCGGGGACATGATGTACTTGTTGTCCACCACCAGGTCGAAGCCCGTTTCCTCGTCGGTGACGTGGTAGCCGCGGCGGCACACCTGCATGCAGGCGCCGCGGTTCGCGCTCTCGCCATAGGCCGCGAGGGACAGGTAGCATTTGCCGGAAACGGCCATGCAGAAGGCCCCGTGGGCGAACATCTCGATGCGGACGAGTTCCCCTGAAGGGCCGGTGATGTGCTCGCGCACAATCGTTTCGTGGATTTCCTTCACCTGCTCCAGCCGGAGTTCCCGCGCGAGGACGACCACGTCGGCAAACTGCGCGTAAAAGCGCAGCGCCTCCGCGTTGGAGATGCTCAGCTGGGTGGAAATATGCACCTCCAGGCCGATGCTCCGGGCGTACAGGATGCAGGCCATGTCGGAGGCGATGACGGCATCGACGCCGGTCTCCTTCGCCAGGTCCAGCACCCGGTGAGCCTCTTCCAACTCTTCGCCGTAAAGGGTGATGTTGAGGGTCAGGTAGGCCTTGAGCCCGTAGGCACGGCAGATGCGCATCACCTCCGGAAGGTCCTCCGCCTGGAAATTGTTGGCGGAATGGGAGCGCATGTTCAGGTGGCCGATGCCGAAATAGACGGAATCCGCACCGCCCTCGACGGCCGCGGCGAGGCTCTCGAAACTGCCAGCCGGGGCCATGATCTCCAGTTCTTCCGGTCTCATTTCACGCGGTCCACGAGGTCGTCGGCAAAGTGCTTGAGCACTTCGTAGCCGTTGATGCCGGTCACTTTCGCCGCGGCGTTCAGGGCCTTTTCGTGGAAGCGGGCGATGGTTTCGCGCGCGTCGTCGGCCACATGGACCGAATCGTACAGGTCCATCACGGTCGCGATCTTCTCCGCCGGGGACAAGTCGGCCTCGAGGGCTTCGGGGATGCCCTTCGCTCCCTTTTCCATCGCACGGACCGTGAGCCAGGACTTCTTCCCGTTCACGATGTCCCCGCCGATGGGCTTGCCGAACACCTTCTCGTCACCGTAGGCGTCCAGATAGTCATCCGCCACCTGGAAGGCGAGTCCCAGGTTGTAGCCGTAGTCGTACAGACCCTCGCAGATCTCCGCCGGGGCACTGGCGATGAGGGCGCCCATCTTCGCCGAGCAGGCAAGGAGGACGGCGGTCTTGAGGCCGATCATCTTCAGGTACTCCCGCATGGTCACGGCCCGCACATGCTCGAAGTCCATGTCGTACTGCTGTCCGTCGCACACCTGCGCCGCCGTCGTGGAAAACAGGTCCAGGACCGCTCCCAGGACGTTTTCCGGCGCCTGGGCGATGCGCTTGTAGGCATCAATGCACATCACGTCGCCGGAGAGGATGGCCGTATCCGGGGACCACTTCTTCCACACCGTCTCCTGTCCGCGCCGCAGCGGGGAACGGTCCATGATGTCGTCGTGGATGAGGGTGAAGGTGTGGAACACCTCCAGGCCCGCCGCCGGCCCCAGGATCTCCGGACCGAACGAATCGTTGAACAGGCTGTACACGGTCAGGCACAGCTTCGGCCGCAGCCTTTTTCCGCCGATGGCGACCATATACCGGAGCGGGTCGTACAGCCCTTCCGGCTCCCGGGTGAATTCAATCGTGGAAAAGAGGCGCCGTACGGCTTCGTCGATAGTCTCTTGCGCAATCATAATACAAAAATACGGAAAATCTGTGCAAAACCGGCCGTTTCACACAGATTTCCGTCATTTCGCCCGATAAATGTGCAAAACCGGCGTTTCCACACAGTTATCCTCAGAACTTCACCACGACCTTCACCGGAACAGGGCTTACAGCTTCAGCGCGCCGCCGCGGTAGAAGTCCAGCAGGCGGCTCTGGAAGAGGTATTCGCAGGCGGCCTGGGCCTTGTCGGAGCGGGCCTTCGCGAGGCGGGTGCGGGCCTCGTTGTATTCCGTGACGGAGGCCTTCCCGTTCTCGTACTTGGCCTGGGCCAGCCGGAAGGCGTCTTCGGAGGCCGTGGCGGCCTCGGTGGCGGAGCGGTACTTGGCCTCCGCCGCGAGGGCGTTCGCATGGGCCTGCTGGATCTCCTTGTACAGGCTCTGTTTCGCCTTGTCCAGGGTGATCTGCTGGAGCTCGCGGTTCAGCCGGGCGTTGCGGACGCTGTTCCGGGCGGAGAAGCGGTCAAAGATGGGCACGCTCAGCGAAAGACCCACGTACGGGCTGAAGTTGTGCGAGATCTGCTGCCAGAAGGCATCCTGCGGATAGGGACTCCGGGAGTTGGTGTAGTAGCTGGTGCCCATGCCGCCGCTCAGGGACAGGGTGGGGGACCAGCCGGCCTGCGCGATCTTGATGGACAGGTCGCTGCCGCTGAGGCGGAACTGCTCGGCCTTCACGCCGGGACGCCGTTCCACGGCTTCGGCATAGATGTCCTCCGGGCGGGCAAGCAGATGGTCGCCCACGGCGATCTCGGGCTGGAAGATCCCGAACCCGTCCGACGTCGGGAAATCCAGCAGCTGCGAAAGCTCCAGCAGGGCGCCCCGGAGGCTGTTCTCCGCCTGCACGAGGGTGTAGCTGCTCTGGGCGAACGTCGCCTTCTGCTGGGACAGCTCGGCCTGGGAAGCCTTTCCGTTCTCCATCATCGCTTCCAGCCGCTCCACCTGGGCCCGGTCCAGTTCCACCTGGTCGCGGGCGACGTCCAGGATCTCGTAGTCGTAAAGCACCTGCACATAGGCCTTGGCGACGGCGACGCGGATGTCATCCCGGGCACGCTCGAGGTCGGCCACGGCGGCATCCAGGTTCAGCCGGGAGAGCTTGACGTTGTTCGGCCGGGCCATCCCGTCGAACAGGTTCATGCCCGCGCCGATGGAGAAGCTCGTGTTCGTCGTCGTGGCGCCGGTGGTGTAGGTGTTGTCCTCGGTCAGGCCGCGGCCGAAGTTCACGCTCTCATTGGCGGAGCCGCTGACATTCGGCAGGTAGGCGTTCCTGGAGGTGTTGAGCTGGACCTCCCGCTGTTTCACGTTGATCTCGCTCTGTTTTACGGTCAGGTTGTGCGCCAGGGCCCAGTCCAGGCATTCCTGCAGGGTCCAGGGACGGGAGAGGTCCTGGGCCTGCATCCCGAGTCCCAGGACAAGCGCCGTCAGGGTCAATACGGTCTTTCTCATTTGCTTTCGAGGATCTGGTTGCCGCGGACCTTCTCGCCCAGGACGAGTCCTTCCTTGATTTCGATGTTCACCCCGTCGGACAGGCCGGTGACCACGTCCCGGCGCTCGTATCCGCCGTCGCCGAGGACATAGACATAGGTCTTCTCGCCCTCGAACTGGATGGCGCTTTCCGGGAGCGTCATGACATTCTCCTCCCGCTGGAGCTCGATCTCCGCGTTGGCGCTGTAGCCGGAACGGATGGTGACGCCTTCCGGGACCTTGACCGTGGCCTTGATCTCGAAGAGGTTCGTCCCGCCGGACTCCGTGGCCTTCGGGGAAATGTACTCGAGGGCCGCGTCGAAGGCGACGTCCTGGAGGGCACCCACGGTGATGCGGACGGGCAGGCCGAGGTGGACCCGGCCCACCTCGGTCTCGTCGATGTTGCCGTCGAAGATGAGGTCGTCCATGTCGGCCACCGTGGCGATGGTGGTGCCGTCGTTGAAGGTGTTGGAGTTGATGACGGTGTTGCCCACCTTCACGGGAATGTCCAGGATGAGCCCGGACACGGAGGAGCGGATGAGGGTTGAACTCCCTGACTTGTTGGAGGAGGAAACGCCGTCCCGGATGATTTCCAGGGATTCCACGGCGGCCTTGTACTCTTCCTGGGCCTGCTGCAGCGCCTGGGCCACCTTGTCGAACGCCTCGGCGCTGATGAGCTGCTGGTCGAAGAGGGCCTTCTCGCGGTCGTGGTTGGTCTGGGCCTGCTTCAGGTTCACCTCGGACAGGCGGACCCGGCTCTGGGCGGAGCTGAGCTGGCTCATCTCGGGGATGACCTTGAGCTTGGCGATGACTTCGTTCTGCTGGACCGTCTGGCCGGCCTCCTTGTAGAGCTCCGCCACGATGCCGCTGATCTGCGGCTTCACGTTCACCTCGTCCCGGGGCTGGATCTTGCCGGTGACGACGGTGGATTTGGCGATGGTGCCCATCTCGGGGGTGAGCTCCTCGTACCGGACCTCCTTGGGGCGGGAACGCTGGAACAGGTAGGCGAACGTGCCCACGAACACGGCGGCCACGAGGAGGATCATCAGGATTTTACCGAATTTTTTCATATCTGGATTCTTTCACTTCGTTCAGAATGACAAGGGATTATTCGTCACGCATGGCGTCAACGGGTTTGATGCGCATGGCGCGGAGGGCGGGCATCAGGCCCGCGAGGACACCGAGGACGGTGAGGAGGAGGGCGGCGAGGACCGCGGTGCCGAAGGGCACCTGGAAGGCGGCCTTGAGGACGCCGTCCGTGGTCATCGCCAGCTCCACGCCCGCGAGGATGAGGACGCTGAACACGATGCCCGACAGGCCGGCCACGAGCGTCAGGACGATGCTCTCGGAGATGATCTGCCCGAGGATCTGGTTCGGCGTGGCGCCGATGGCCCGCCGGATGCCGATCTCGGTCGTGCGTTCCTTCACCGACACCATCATGATGTTGGATACGCCGATGACGCCGGCGAGGAGGGTCCCCAGGCCGATGAGCCAGATCAGGAAGTTGATGCCCCGGAACAGGTTGTCCACGATGCCGAAGATGAGCTGGGTGTTGAGGAGGAACATCGCCTGCTCGTCGTCGGGAGCGATGTAGTGCCGGCGGGCGATGATTTCCCGCACGCGCGGAGTGATGTCGCTCATCGTGACGCCTTCCTTCGCCGTGAAGCACAGCAGGTGGACCGTGTTCCCGAGATTGTAGGCCTTCCGGGCCTGGTTGACGGGGATGGTGACCGCGTCGGCGGCGCTTCCGTTGATGCTGATTCCCCCGCTTTCCTTCCAGTCCACGCCGATGACGGTGTAATAGCTGCCGTCGATGCTGATGCGCTGTCCGGTGGGGTCGCCTCCCTCCGGGAACAGATTGGCATAGACGCGTTTGCCGATGAAGCATACCTTCCGCTCCTGGGCATTGTCGGCGTCGTTGATGTAGCGTCCGTACTTGATGGAAGGCGTTTCGATGCGGCTGTAATCGGCCCGGGCCCCTTTCACGACGGCACGGGAGTAGGTGTTCTCGTCCCGGGTGACGCTCTTTCCCCACAGGCTCACGGTGGGGGAGACGGTCTCGAGTTCGGGCACCATGGCCTTGAGGCGGTCCACATCGGCATATTCGAGGTTCCAGGTACGGCCTTTCTTGAAACCCTTGTAGGGTTTGGTGGTCTCGCTGGTGGCGACGATGCAGGTGTTCTGGGCGAAGCCTTCGAAGTTCTGCACCAGCAGGTCCTTGAGGCCCTGTCCGCCGCCCGTGAGGAGCATGAGCATGAACACGCCCCAGAACACGCCGAATCCGGTGAGGATGCTCCGGCTCCGGTTGCGGAGGATGCTGTCCAGGATTTCCCGGAAGGTATCAGTGTCGAAGAGTCTCATTCCGCGCGCAGGGCTTCGATGGGTTTCACACGTGCCGCCTTCCACGCGGGGATGGCCCCGGCGAGAGTTCCGGCGACGATCAGCAGAAGGGTGGCTTCCAGGGCGACGTCCAGGCCCACGGAAGGGTTCACCAGCATCTGGATCTTCTGGAAGCCGATGTCCACGGCCTTCTGTC
The DNA here is from genome assembly GCA_017464245.1 of Bacteroidales bacterium. Classification (GTDB taxonomy): domain Bacteria; phylum Bacteroidota; class Bacteroidia; order Bacteroidales; family UBA932; genus Cryptobacteroides. Next base: position 52,181 of record JAFUDV010000013.1, read on the forward strand.
CCACGGTCTTGTCCATCACCTGGCAGGCGATCATCCCGAGGAACATGCCCACATAGCCGAAGGCGGCGGTGATGGCCACGCTCTCGGCGATGATGAGCTTGAGGATCTCGAAGGGAGAGGCGCCGATGGCCTTCCGGATGCCGAACTCGTGGGTGCGCTCCTTCACGGTGATGAGCATGATGTTGGACACGCCCACGATGCCGCTCACCAGCGTCAGGAGACCCAGGATCCACAGGGCCGTGCGGATGATCCGCTGGGCGTCGTTCATCTGCATGTTCTCCGTATAGCCGTTGCGGATCCAGATGCCTCTCCGGTCGTCGGGGGCGATGTCGTGCCGGCGCCGGATCGCCGCGCCGTATTCTTTGTCGAAGGCTTCGTAGCCCTCCTTGGTCCGCGGACCGTCCACCTTGAAGGTGATGCTCTCCACCTTGTCGCTGCTGTCATAGATGCCCTTGTAGGTGGTGTAGGGGATGGGACAGGTCCGGTACATGTCGGATTCGTCGGTGTGGTAGATGCCCACCACGAGGTAGGACACCGGTCCGGCGCCCACCCATCGGCCCACAAGGGACTTCGGATCCCGGGAAAGGAGCTCCTTCGCCTGAGAAAGGCTCAGGACCAGGACTTTCCGCCTTTCCTTCACGTCGTCCGGGTTCAGGAACCGGCCGGCGTAGAGCTTGATCTTGTTCTGCTCCATGTAGTCCGGCATCACGCCGGAAATGTTTCCTGCGACCGTGTTTCCGTCCAGGCTGAAGGTGACGGACGTGGAAGCCGTCTGCCGCGTGACCTCGCTGACCTCCGCGGACCATTTAGCGGACTCCGTGAAGGTGACGTCCTTCTCGTCCAGGGTGATCTCCCGGCCTTCCTGATATCCCGCGTACGGTTTGGAGGTCCGCCAGCCTTCCACCGTGATGTTCTGGGAGATGAAGTCCTCCATGTTGCCCATGAACGAGTTCATCAGGCCGTTTCCGGCCCCCAGCAGGCAGATCAGCAGGAAGATGCCCCAGCTCACCGCAAAGCCCGTCAGGGCCGTGCGGAGCTTGTTGTTCCTCAGCGTGGAGCCTATTTCGTGGATGAGTTCCCGCATTACTTCATCATGGTTCCGTCCCAGGCCGTGTGGGACTTGTTTTCTTCGATCTCCCCGATCAATCCGTCCTTGATATGGATGATCTTGTCCGTCTCGTTGGCGACGCCGCTTTCGTGGGTGACGACGATGATGGTGATGCCCTCCTCCTGGTTCAGGCGCTTGAGGAGCTGCATCACCTCCACGCTGGTCTTGGAATCCAGCGCGCCCGTGGGCTCGTCGGCGAGGATGATCTGCGGGCGGGTGATAAGGGCGCGGGCGATGGCGACACGCTGTTTCTGGCCGCCGGACATCTCGTTGGGGAAGTGCGAGGCCCAGTCCGTGAGCCCCAGCTTCTCCAGGTATTCCATGGCCATGTCGTGGCGCTTTTTCCGTGGAACACCCTGATAATAAAGCGGAAGCTCCACGTTTTCCACCGCCGTCTTGAAGCTGATCAGGTTGAAGCTCTGGAACACGAAGCCGATCATCCGGTTGCGGTAGTCCGCGGCCGTCCGTTCGGAGAGATTCTTGATGAGTTTCCCGTCCAGCCGGTATTCGCCCGTGTCGTAGTTGTCCAGGATGCCCAGGATATTGAGGAGGGTGGACTTGCCGGAGCCCGATGCGCCCATGATGGACACGAACTCCCCGCGTTCGATGGCGAGGTCGATGCCCTTGAGCACGTGGAGCGGCTGCCCGTTGTCGTAGGTCTTGTTGATGCCCTTCAGTTCGATCAGCATTTCTTGTGTATTAGTATGCTATTACACTGCAAATATAAATGGAATAATTGAACCGGCCAAATCTTTTTGCAAAAAATCGGCCGGTTCAATACAAAATGGCTGTCTGCCCGTCTTTTATTTCAGCGCCTCGACGTTCCGGTCGTTCCGGATATCCTTGCCCTCGGCGGTGTACAGGTAGTCCAACAGGGTAGCATAGTGCTCTTCCACCTTGCCGCGGACGATCTTCATCGTGGAGTTCATCATCTTGTTGGCGATGGTGAATTCCTCGTCGCAGATGCCGATCGCGGTCGGGAGCCAGCGCTCGGGGAACATGCCCTCGTGCTTGCCGCCCTTCTTGTAGGAGTCCACCTCGCCCTGGAGGATGTCCAGCATGGCCTTCCGGCCTTCGACGGACGCAGCGTCCAGGCCCTTGGCCTCCACGGCCTCCTTCAGCGCGGCCTTGTCAGGGACGATGAGGGCGACGCAGTAGGGATTCTGGTTGTTGTGGAGCACGCAGGCATTGACATACTTGGAGGTCTCGGTGAGGTTGTCCTCGAAGCCTTCCGGGGAGTACTTCTCGCCGTCGGAGGAAATGAGGAGGCTCTTGAAACGGCCCACGACATACAGGAATTCCGGGTCGTCCGGGCAGATGTAGCCCATGTCGCCGGTGTGGAGCCAGCCGTCCACGACGGTGTCGGCCGTGGCCTTGGGGTTCTTCCAGTAGCCGGCCATCACGTTCTCGCCGCGGATGACGATCTCACCGCGGGTGCCGTGCGGAACTTCCTTTCCTTCCGCGTCCAGGATGACGCAGTCCATGGGCTTGACGATGCGGCCGGAGGAGCCGAAGCGGGCGTGGCCCTCGGAGTTCGCGCAGATGATCGGGGTCGCCTCGGTGAGGCCGTAGCCCTGGAACATGGGCATGCCCACGGCGCAGAAGAAGCGCTGGAGCTCGATGTCCAGGAGGGCGCCGCCGCCCACGAAGAACTTCATCCGTCCGCCGAAGCTCTCGCGGACCTTCTTGAACAGGATCTTGTCGAACAGGTCCACCAGGGGCTTGCGCCAGAAGGTGCCGCCCGTGCCGCGGTTGTAGTATTCCCGGTTGTACTTGATGGCGTTCCGGAGGGCGAAGTTGAAGAGCTTCTCCACCTTCGGGCCCTGCTTCTTGATGCCGCCTTCGATGTTCTTCTTGAAGTTGCGGGCGAGGGCCGGGACGGAGAGCATCACATGCGGACGCGTCTCGGCGATGGCCGTCGGGACGTTGCGAAGGGTGGCCAGGGCGTTCTTGCCGATGGGCACGAAGGCGATGGAGCCGCCGTAGTACATCATCGTGTACATGCCGGCCACATGGGCGAAGCAGTGGTCCAGCGGGAGGATGATGAGCATCACGTTGTTCTCCTCGATGGAGATGACGGAGTGGCCCTGGGTCACGTTGGCGGTGTAGTTGCGGTGGGTGAGGAGGATGCCCTTCGGGTCCGCGGTGGTCCCGGAGGTATAGGAGATGTTGGCATAGTCGTCCGGGCCCACGGACTTGTAGCGGGCCACGAACTCGTCCATATGGGCCTTGAGGAACTCGTCGCCCATCTTCTGGATCTCGGACATCCGGATCTCCTTGTCCTCCAGCTTGTCATAGTCGAAGGCGTTGTCGTCGAAGACGATGACCTTCTCCACGTCCGGGCATTCCGGCAGGATGGCTCGGATCTTGGGCAGATGGTTGCCGGATACGAAGATCCACTTGGATTCGGAATGGTTGATGCGGAACACGAGGTCCTTCCCTTCGCCGAGGTTCACGGAGAGGGGAACGTCGGTCGCGCCGGCATACATGGCGCCGAGCTCGGCCATGATCCACATCGCACGGCTCTCGGAAAGGAGGGCGATCTTCTCGCCTTTTTTCAGGCCGAGCGAGATGAGGCCGGCGCCGATGCGGTAAGCCTCGTTGCGGGTCTGCTCCTGGGTGATCTCCAGCCACTGGCCGTTCACTTTCTCGCGGAGGTACACATGGTCGGCGAACTGCCGGCTGTACTTCTCCACGAAGTCGATGATCGTAGGTCTTTCTGTCATAAGATTGGGTATATGTGAAAAACCCCGGCGGAACTATTCCGCGGGGAAGAGGCCGAACAGTTCGGCGTCGATCTTGTCGGTGATGAGCTGGAAGTCCTCGGGACGGTTCTCGAACTTGATGTTGTCCACGTCCACGATGAGGAGGCGGGACTTGTAGTCCTTGATCCAGTCCTCATAGCGCTGGTTCAGGCCGGTGATGTAGTCGATGCGGATGGAGCGCTCGTACTCGCGGCCGCGCTTCTGGATCTGGGCGATCAGGTTCGGGATGGAACTCCGCAGGTAGATCAGCAGGTCCGGCGGGTTCACCAGGGACATCATCAGGTCGAACAGGTCGCTGTAGTTCTCGAAGTCCCGGGTGCTCATCAGGCCCATCGCATGGAGGTTCGGCGCGAAGATGCGGGCGTCCTCGTAGATGGTGCGGTCCTGGATGATGATGTCCTTCTGCTTGGAGATCTCCACCACATCCTGGAAACGCTTGTTCAGGAAATAGATCTGGAGGTTGAAGGACCAGCGCTCCATGTCCTCGTAGAAGTCGGCGAGGTAGGGGTTGAAGTCGACGGACTCGAACTTGGGGGTCCACCCGTAGTGGGCGGCGAGCATCTTGGTCAGCGTGGTCTTTCCGCTGCCGATATTTCCGGCGATGGCGATATGCATGATAATAAGGTTTTAGATCCTTCGGCTTCGCTCAGGATGACAATGCAAAAGTAGCAATTATTTCAGAACAAACCATACAGTTCCGCGTCGATGCGGTCGGTGATGAGGGCGAAATCTTCCGGCCGGTTCAGGAAGTCCAGGTGGTCCACGTCGATGGTGATGAGCCGCCCGGTATAGCTGCCGATCCATGCCTCGTACCGGTCGTTCAGGCCGGCGAGGTACTCGATGGAGATGCCCTGCTCGTAGTCGCGGCCGCGCTTGGCGATCTGCGCCACCAGGTGCTCGATGGAACTTTTCAGGTAGATCAGCAGGTCCGGCTGCTTCACCACTTCCATCATCACGTTGTAGCTGTCCATGAAGGTGTGGTAGTCCCGCTCGGACAGGTTCCCCTGGGCGTAGTTGTTCGCCACGAAGATCTGGACGCCCTCCATCACGGTGCGGTCCTGGATGATCACCTCGTCGGACTTGCCGATCTCGATGACGTCGTGCAGCCGCTTGTTCAGGAAGTACATCTCCAGGGCGAAGGACCAGCGCTTGATGTCCGCGTAGTAGTCGGCGAGGTACGGGTTGTAGGTGACCGACTCGAACTTCGGGGTCCAGCCGTAGTGGCGTGCGAGGAGGGTGGTGAGCGTCGTCTTGCCGCTGCCGATATTGCCTGCGATTCCGATGTGCATGGGAGAGGGGTTATCTTGACAAAGTTAGGGAAATATTCCGTATTTTTGCAATCTAATTCCGAACATGCCATGCTTCAGGTCAAGATTTTTCAGGTCAATCCGCTGGGTGAAAACTGCATCGTCCTCTGGGAAGATGCGCAGGAAGGGAAGGACGTCAAGTCCTGCGCCGTCGTGGACCCGGGCTTCTTCCGGGACGACGAGGAGGAGCAGGTCCTGTCCTTCCTCCGGGACAAAGGCCTCGCCCCCGATGCCATCCTCCTGACGCACGGTCACTTCGACCACACTTGGGGCGTCGCCTCCCTGGTGAGGCGCTTCGGCTGCCCGGTGTACCTGAGTGCGGCCGACGATCCCGTCCTCCGCTTCGGCTCCTCCCTCCTGGACCGGCTGCAGCTGCACAAGTCCGTGGAACTGTTCGAATACCAGGATGTCGCTGACGGACAGGTGATTCCCGCCGGCGGCGTCTCCTGGCAGGTCATCACCACGCCCGGCCACACGCCCGGCTGCGTGTGCTACTACTGCGAAGCGGCCGGCGTCCTCCTCTCCGGCGACACCCTCTTCGCCGGCAGCATCGGCCGGACCGACCTGGACGGCGGCGACTACGACGCCCTCATCAAGTCCGTCATGGACAAGGTCATGGGCCTTCCCGGCGAGACGGACGTCATCCCCGGACACGGCCATCCCACCTCCATCGGCCGCGAAGCCGCCACCAATCCCTTCCTCATCCCCTTCAACGAGCCCGACACCGACTGGTGGAACCAGGACGGCATAGAATTGGATGGAATCTGATGATTCCGCAGGCTTCTTTCTTGCTTTTGCCGATGGTTTTGCGTAAATTTGTAGGACTATGGGCATCACGGAACGCAAATGGACCGTCCATGAGCCGGGAGATCCGGAGAAAGTGGGACGGCTGGCGACGGAGCTCGGCGTGGACCGGGTTCTGGCGGAGCTGCTGGTCCAGCGCGGCGTGGAAACCTTCGAGCAGGCGCGGCGGTTCTTCCGTCCGTCCCTCCAGGATCTCCACGACCCGTTCCTGATGAAGGACATGGACAAGGCCGTGGAACGGCTCCACGAAGCCATCACCCGGGGGCAGAAGGTCCTCGTGTACGGCGACTACGACGTGGACGGCACCACCGCCGTCGCCCTGGTCTATTCCTTCGTCCGCCGTTTCACCAAGAGAGTCGATTATTACATCCCCGACCGCTATGACGAGGGTTACGGCCTCTCCTACAAAGGTTTGGACTGGGCGTCGGACAACGGCGTGGACCTCCTCATCACCCTGGACTGCGGCATCAAGGCCATCGAGAAGGTGGAGTACGCCCGGAGCAAGGGCATCGACGTGATTATCTGCGACCATCACCTTCCGGAGGACGCGCTCCCGGCCGCCGTGGCGGTACTGGACCCCAAGCGGGAGGACGACCATTATCCGTTCGACGACCTGTGCGGCTGCGGCGTGGGCTTCAAGTTCGTCCAGGGCTATTCCCGGAAGTACAACATCGACTTCGAGACCCTCGAGCCCCTGCTGGACCTGCAGGTGGTCTCCATCGCTTCCGACCTCGTGTCCATGGTGGGGGAGAACCGCGTCCTCGCGCACTTCGGCCTCAAGCGGCTCAACGAGAACCCCCGGAAGGGCCTTCTCGCGATGATCAACCTCGCGAAGCTGGAACCCGGGCATGTGGGCATCGACGACATCGTGTTCAAGATCGGCCCGCGCATCAACGCCGCCGGCCGGATGGAGTCCGGCAAACTGGCCGTGGAACTCCTGACCGCGATGGACGACCGCTCGGCCTTCCTGATCGGCGAGAAGATCAACGACAACAACAACGAGCGCAAGAACATCGACCGGGAAATCACCCAGGAAGCCCTGCAGATGGTGGCCGACGGCACCGCCCTGGAGACGGAGAACGTCACGATCGTCTATAACCCCACCTGGAACAAGGGCGTCGTGGGCATCGTCGCCTCCCGCCTCGTGGAGGCCTACTACAAGCCCACGGTCGTGCTCACCAAGTCCAACGGTTTCGTCACCGGCTCCGCCCGCAGCGTCGCCGGATTCGACCTGTATGCCTCCATCGAGAGCTGCGCGGACCTGCTGGAGAACTTCGGCGGCCATGTCTATGCGGCCGGCCTCACGATGAAGGAGGAGAACCTGGAGGAATTCTGCCGCCGGATGAACGCCTTCGTCTCCGGCAACATCACCAAGCAGGAACTCACCCCGGTCGTGGACATCGACTTCCGCCTGGACTTCTCCCAGATCACGCCCAAGTTCTTCCGCATCCTCAAGCAGTTCCAGCCCTTCGGCCCCGGCAACGCGAACCCGGTCTTCCTGACCGAGGACGTCTATGACGCCGGCAACGGCCGCAAGGTGGGCGCCGGCGGCGTGCACCTCAAGCTGGACCTCATGCAGGAATCCCAGCCCTACCGCCAGATCCCGGCCATCGGCTTCAACATGGCCGATTTCTACGACCACATCAAGGCCGGCAACCCCATCGACGTGTGCTACTCCATCGTCGAGAACTTCTACCGCGGCTCCTCGACTCTCCAGCTGAGACTCAAGGACATGCGGGAACGGGATGAACTGATCTGATTCCTCCGGAATAGACTGATCTTCTGTTGGTGCGTACAGGGACTATCCGTCCTGCTTGGCGCAGGTCCCCCGGTTTGGGGGCGCAGGTGTGATTTTATGCTCAACCTGCGCCACCATAGGCCACAGAAGCGCGAATCGCGGCGCCGGTCCCCACCCTTTTTCCTCACCTGCGCCAATAATGCAACGTACCTGTACCACCCCCAAAGCACACCTGCGCCGCAGTTGACAGATACTTATACTTCCGCGCTTCGAAGTCGTAGAACGGGAATGACGGCAGTGTCGCATCCTTCTCTTTCCCGCCGTAGCGATAATCGAGACCGGGGTTCACGCCCGTCGCGGCAGCGTTGAACTCGCTTCCGAAGGGAGTGTAGTCGTTCGTCTGCTCCACAGTCCCGGTGGCATCCGCTACCGCGCGGATGTTCCCCTGGTGGTCCGTGATGTAGAAGTGCAGGCTGCCGTCCGTGGCATCGATGTAGCCGCCCTCGAAAAGAACCGTCTTCAGCTGGTTGTCCTCGAATATCAGGTTGCCGATGTATTCGGTGAAATGTTCGACGGAAAGCGGAATGCCATTCTCCCGGTAAGTCCATCTCTTCCGGCGAAGTTTCACACCGTCAGCCGCATAGCCGTAGGAAGCGTTGTGCCGAAGGACGTTATACGTCTCGTTTTCCTGATGGCCGGACTGGATGTATGAGGGCAGCCCCAGAAGGTTGTAGCGGAGGGTCTTTCCGGTCTGTTCGAAGTCTCCGAGCAGGTTGTGGTAATCCTTGTGGAGATAGAGGATCATAATTGCTGAGTGTCTGTTCTTTTCAATAAACAATAAGTGCCTCGTTCGGGAAATATCCACTTGGGGAACATTACCTAATAAACCGATGGATTTTGTTTAATAATAATAACATAACCCATGCTGCTAATGGAACGATAAAAAAAATATATGCTTTTTTAAATGGCGCAGTTAGCAGAAAGACCATGGCATTCAAGACAATTAAAACAACAGCCTTTAAAATAGGATAATCATTTCGTGCAAGTTTATACCGCCAGCGATTATCATCTAAAGACGAAAAGACTTCAATTCCCAGATGACATATCGCTGACATACTCATCAAACAGGCACTCTTATAGCAGCACATTATAAAAGAGTTATCCTCCAATAGCCATAAAATAATAGCCAATCCAAGGATGAGCGCTATTTCCAGAAGCAGTATCTTTTGTATAAAACGTCTACTGGCGCTATTTATTCCTTCTTCCTTCATTATAAAGCAGAGAGTCTTCAAAAACAGACAAAATAAAGTCAGTGGCAGCGCTTACTTCTGATTTTCTCTTATCACCATAGGTTTCTATTTTGTTCTTAGCTTTTTCCACTTCGGCTTGTCTAGACGCTTTAGGATTATTACCTCTAGCGATTCTTTCAGCGCGGTCGAGTCGATTCTCAAGTGTCCTCAACTCTCGTTTACCTCGACTACTGGCTTGTTTTGCTGACTTTGCAGCAGATCCAAACAGAGAAGAACCTCCACCAATTGCAGCATCAGTAAGGGTTTCTTCAAATGAAACACTTCCTTCCGATGCATATTGTTTTACAATACTTTCCGCACCACTGACAGCCGCCTCGGTCAATGCCTCACCAGCTACCACAGCTGCTTTACCGAGATCAGCCAGTGCCTTCACCTGCCTAACTTTTGATACGAGACCTGCGCCCACCGCACCAGCACCTGCGGAAATAATAACGGATTTTACATCTATCTTATACCATTTCTCGCCTTGAATAAGATTTCCGCCAACTTGAGTAACAATATCCAGTCCTGCGCCCACTACCGCTCCTACAACCTGGGGAGAATTCCCCTCCGGATCCACCATATTCACCGGATCATTCGCACAATACGCATACGGACTGACGCTGTAATACTTCTCGCACAGCGGGTCCATCGTTGTGAAGCGGGCATAGGCGGGATTGTACATCCGCGCTTCGAAGTCGTAGAACGGGAATGACGGCAGCGTCGCGTCCTTCTCTTTCCCGCCGTAGCGATGGTCGAGACCGGGGTTCACGCCCGTCGCGGCAGACTCGAACTCGCTTCCGAAGGGAGTGTAGTCGTTCGTCTGCTCCACAGTCCCGGTGGCATCCGCTACCGCGCGGATGTTCCCCTGGTGGTCCGTGATGTAGAAGTGACGACTGCCGTCCGTGGCATCGATGTAGCCGCCCTCGAAAAGAACCGTCTTTAACTGATTGTCTTCGAATATCAGGTTGCCGATGTATTCGGTGAAATGTTCGACGGAAAGCGGAATGCCGTTCTCCCGGTATGTCCATCTCTTCCGGCGAAGTTTCACACCGTCAGCCGCATAGCCGTAGGAAGCGTTGTACCGAAGGACGTTATACGTCTCGTTTTCCTGATGGCCGGACTGCATGTATGAGGGCAGCCCCAGCAGGTTGTAGCGGATAGCCTTCACGCCCCGGTTGTTGTCGTAAGAAAGGCGCCCCGCCACGTCATAGGCCAATACACGTGGATTCATCTCATAATAGGACGGAGGATTGAACACGGACGGATCGCCAAACGGGCCGGTACCGCCTCCGGTGGCGATCGATCCGACCCGGACAAGCCGGTTCCCGTCATACTGAAAACTGTTGCCACCGCCGTCCGCCCCCCGGCGTTCCGTCCGGTTTCCATGCGCATCGTAGGCGTAGGTCTCGGAGAACGCCCCTTCTCCTGCCGGTCCGGCATAGTCCGACGCGACCAGCCGGGAGAGGTTGTCGTACCCGAAGTCGTACCGATGTAGCGTATCCGTCCCAGACGACTGCCAGTCCATGCCGCTGATGTTGCCGGCCCACTGCGGCATGTTGCCTCCGGTGACGGGACGGACGTTATTGTAATACAACCGCTGCGTGAACGCCCCGCCGGTATCCGCATCGTCCGTCGCCCCGACGGATATCCCCGTCAGCCAGGAACGGACGTTGTAGGCATAGCGCGTTTTCAAGCGCGGTTCTCCGTTACGAAGATCCATGGCCAGCCGCCCGGCGTCGTCATACCGCCGGTCCGCAATCAGCACGGAATCGCCGTAGTTCCAGCGATGCCTCGTCTCCAGGGGGCGGCTCCAAAGGTCGTAAGTATAGGAGTATTCTTCCCGCCTCGGATTCCCCGAGCCCGGGTGATGGACCAGTGTCCGGCCCGCCACCTCGCCGGTGAAGCGGTAGGACAGCTGTTCCTGCTCCATCCCGCCGGTGTGGGTCGCCCGGCGCGTCTCCACCGGTTGTCCCTTTTCATCGTACCAGTAGACTTCCCAAAGGAACATCTGGGAAGGGTTTTCCCATGCGGACGGATTGAACAATTCATGCGAATGGCCGGGCAGGTTCAGCACCCGCAGCAGCCTTCCGGTCCGCATCCCGGTGACGTTCGCATAGGCGTTCTCCACCCCGGTCCGGATCTGTGCCGTGTCCAGCTGTCGGAACAGGGAATCCTGCGGAACTGCCCGGGGGAAAGAGTAATCGTCATAGTAGTCCACCTCCAACACCGTAGGTTCCGTCAGTGCAATCCCTTTCGCGAAGTAGCCGAAGAGGCTGGTGTCCCGCATGGAGGGCCAGTCCCTTTCCGCAAGCACGAAACGGTCCGGGATGGATGCCGCCGCGGAATCGAAGTCGTTCCGGCAGGTCCCCCGGACACATTCCCGGCCGTGACGGTCTCCCAGCACGAAGCGGACCCGGCCCGCTTCGCGGTCGTCCGGTCCTTCTTCCAATACCGGGCGGTCGTTCTTGTCGTAGGCGTAACGGATCCAGCCACATCCGGGAAGGCGTTTGGCGATGCAGCGGCCCCTTTCATCGTACCCGTACAGGTACGCGTACCGGCGCATGGCGGTACTCGTGGCGGAGGAATAGTCCTGAAGGCCGCTTCCGGCAAGCGCTGATGACAGCAGCGGCGGCAGGACGGCCTGCAGGCGGCCGCCTTCATCGTAGAGGTAGTAGGTGTCCAGATACCGTTCCGAGCCGGTTGCATCCCGGTTCACCTGCCGGGAGAGCACGGTCTGCCCAAGCAGGTCCTTGAATGTCAGGACAGTCCGCCCGTCTTCATCCTCGGACCGGTCCACGGTCAGCGATCCCGGAGCCCAGATGCCGTCCCGGCGGACCGTCACCAGCGTGTCCAAGGTGGGATACACCGTATAGAAGCGGCGGCAGAGAAGGCTGTCTCCGTTTCCGTCCCCGTTGGTCAGATAGCCGGCACGGGCCCGCCTCCCGGCCTGTGCCCAGACGGCACCGGGCCCGGCCTGGGAGCGCACGCGGTCCAGCGGGGAACCGTCGTACTCCGTCTCCGACCATACACGGCCGTCTCCATACACGGATGCCGCACGCTGCAGGAGCGTCTGGCGGGACACAAACTGCCCGTTGTTCTCCGAAATCCCGGCCGGAAGCCAGGTGCGCCACGGCCGGCCGCAGTCGTCATATTCCTTCAGATCCACCAGGTCCGTGCCCGTTTCAGCACTGTCCACGCGGACCGTCTGCTCCGGGCGGCCCAGGCCGTCGAAGTAGGAGACCTCGCGGCGCGACGTGGCGTTGTCCGGTTCCGTGTATTCCGTTCTCATGATATAGTTCCTGCCCGGTTCCTGGGCCTCCAGAGTTGTCGGGAGAAATGCTGCAATTATCAAGCCAGCAAGGCTTTCCAGCATGATTGAATGTCTTGTCTGCTGCATGGCTTACCTGTTTTGGTAGTTGTAGGTGTATTCCGCCACTTTCTTCCCCTCGTTATCGGTCACTCGGACCAGGCGGCCAAGTCCGTCATATTCATAGCTTTCCGTGACGCCCCGGGCGTCCGTCCGGCTCCTCAGGTTTCCGTCCGGCCACCATGTGCAGGTCTCCGGCTGCACGCCGTCCGCGTAGATCCGCACTTCGTCGAAGGGGGCTCCCCCGGCACACAGCGTGTAGGTATCCGTCGTATTGACCCCGAAGGGCATCCGCTCGTAGACCCATTCCCCGTTCCGCTTCACGCGGCGGTCCATCGTGTAGGTCCGGTCGGGGTTCAGGACGAGGTGAACCATCGTCTGTGCCGTCTGGGACTTTGCGCTTTGGAAACCGTCCGCCGTATCTCCCGTATCCTCGAAACTGAAATGGGCGCACTCGACTTCATCCCGGACATGGACATAATCCGCGTCGCCCCAGTAAGTCAGGCTCAGGTAGCCCCGAAGCAGTTTCCCGTTCGGATCGATGATCACGACCGGGTTCAGGGAATCGTGACCGGGATGGTCGCCGACGACCCCGGTGGCTACCGGAGAATGGAGGACCGGAATGACGGGCAGGAAGACTCCTTCCCTCGTTGACAAGGAGAGGAAATGCTGTCCCGCCGGCAACGGGAAGGTGCATGTATAGATGGGCGTGATGCCTCCTGTGGATGTGGGAACCGGGCAGTGGAACGACAGCAGGCTGTCCCCGTCGAACCGGCCCCAGATATCCCGCTCGTCTCCGGCGTCGAACCAGATGTTCACCGTCACGGGACCGTCCGCCACGGTCGTGAAACTGTTGCCGTAGAAGCGGTCGTGCAGGTCGGACAGGTCTTCTTCCTCCGTCACCCGAGCCTGTTCGGACCAGATGCGGCTCCTCTCCTTCCGTTCGGCTCCGACGAAAACGCCCCTCAGGTGCGTGCTGTCCCGGTCCCAGGTATAACAGGACTCGGTCCCGTCCGGAGTCGCAGATCGCAGCAGATTGCTGTGTGCGTCGTAATCCAGATAGCGGACGAGAGGCGGTCCGTAGGCATCGTCCACTGTGATTCCATCGTAGAGCACCGTGAAATCCGGAAGCCCCGTCGGGGTAGCCTTGAACCGTTCTGAAGGAACATAGTCTCCCGGAGCCCCGCCCTGTTTCCAGGTCACCAGTTCGGCCTCCGACACCGTCCCGCCAAAGGACCTGACGTGCTCGACCGGAAGCCCATGACGGCCCGATGTGGACATGGCGGCATAGACCGGGCTGTCAGGATAATTGCCCGGATAGGTATAGAAGTCGCTTACCGTATGGTTCCCCGACGTGCGGGTCTCCGACGTCAGGTTGCGGTGGGAGTCGTAGGTGTAGTCGGTAATCTCAGCGTGCGACGTATTCCTATCGAAGTAGGATATGACAGTTTTCCGAAACAGTTTAGGATGGAAGGCGTACAACTTTATATATGAGAGTCGCATTACCAGTCCTGAACAAGGGAAGCGCCAATCGACGGCTCGAATGAAATCTCCGGGAGTATAGGCATGCTCAAGGTTTTCGAATTGGACAAGCAATCCGGACGAATCGTAACTTTTCACGCTTTTCAGGAGGCCGCGAAACAGTTGTCGCGAGGTGAATGCATCATCCAGACATGTGTTTTCCAATGTTTCGTATCGTTGAGCAGGCAGTTCATCGCTACATGCTACCGAGTCATGGTTCGTATATGCAAACTCGATACGAGATCCATCAGACCTGATCTCCTTGACAAGCGAGTAGGTAACATTGTTCCCATCCGTTGTGGATAATATGTACAAAGGTCTTTCGGAATAAATATCATACCAGTGGTCCACACTCTTATCAATAAAAAAGGGAAAGCCAAACATTGTTGTCGTCTGTGGTGCGATAATCTTACCTTCTGTTCGGAAAAGGGGAATCCCGGATAGAATGCCCGAAGATTGCCCTCCATCAGTATAATTAAATCGTCGCACTTCTTCGTGCTCTCCCTCTACATCAATAAGTTTACGTATACGCAATCCGCCAGCCAGCCCAGATGAGTTTTCCAGGGAAAAGGGGAATCGCGAAGCAATCTTCCCGTACTGATGCGCTTCGTATTCGAATTCTGTATAACCACCCGTTGGATAAGTCAGACGAGTCAGAATTTCCGCCTTCATCAAAACAGTATCGACCTGTTGCTTCAATTCGTTGATCCTTACCGTATCTGCGACAGTTTGGCCCAGTGTTATTCCATTGTAGTATCCCCAAGAATCAACTTGCTTGGAATTATACCCCGGCAGCTTCAATGTATTGTACGTCATTGAATAAGCCTTCACATTAGATGAGCCGTTTATAATAGAGACCCTTTTGAGACAGAGACGTTCCGACTCGGAATTATCATAGTTAAAGGTTATTTCATGCCTTCCCAATAATACGATCCTACTCAAACATCGGTAGCGATCCATTGATTTGATATAGTCATAACTCAATTGCTCGAAATTCTGCGCATCATGCTCAAGGCAATTGAATGCCCTGCTCCTAAATTCTTGATATGTATACTCATATCCCAATTCACTGGAAGTGGAAGGCAAGAATAATATGCTCTCATTAGAACAGGATGTTTTGATGGTTGAGAGATAGGACGGAACCAGGAATGAAAAAGAGACGTTCCCGTGAAACGCAGGATTAAACGTGTCAATAATCACATGGTCAATTGTTTCTCCATGAAAAGGCTCATGCCAGTTTTCTACGCGATGGCAGTCGGACTTGACGACCGGAACGAACGCGGATCTTGAATAAGTAAAACTGATTGTTTCTCCGTCTGGGCGCACAATCTTAGTCAGCATCCAGGTATTTGCCGTTCCAACAGGATTCCAACTGTCCTTTGAACGTGTCACAACACTGAATTCGATGGCGCTCTGACTGCCTCCAAAATAGTATTTGGTCCCATCATGATTCGTCACAATCAGTTCGTCAATATAATGATATAGTTGAACCCGGAATTCCCGATTATTTCGTTTGTACAGTAGCAATGAGCCATCCGGATACAGCCCCGTATTATCTTCATCTGTGTTGATTCTGAATTCTACCGTAAAATCATCATTGGATTTCGAGACAATCTTGATTTGGTTTTCTCCAACAAAATAAAAAGAAGCATGAATATCATCTATGCAAATCTGGAACTCGTCCGGATAATAATCTTCTCCATAATGGTTACTGCTTTCTTTTATTGACCGGAGGGTAGAACCATTTGACCAGTCTGTAGACTGCACTGTTTGCATTCTATAAAAGTATCCCGGATCAAAAGGAATAGCGACGGCGTTTGGTGGAAGATTGGCAAGCTTTGTCGTGGAATACTCTTGCCAGGTCATCTCGTCCTTCTCGCCATTTACAATCCTATTGATGCACCCTCCCGCATGCAGAGTCCATCCAAGTCCCACCCAGCCCGGGTGCTGGTCGGGTTTGTTGCCGCCGGCGTGGTAGGTGAGGTAGATGGGGAGAGTGTAATTCTTGGCTTTCAGTTCCGTCAGGGGAATCGTGATGTTCGGAAGGCCGTTGAAGTAGCTCACGGGAATCTTCCCGTACTTGCCCAGTTCCGCAGCGTTGGGCGAAAAGACCTGTGGGAGGTCCGTTTGCGCCTGAAGCCCTGCTCCCAGAAGGGACAGGGCCAGGCACAGGAGAATATGCCGCGTGTTCATCTCTCCTTTCTGCTAGAGGGTGAATTCGCCGACAAACCGGGTTCCCCCCGGGGTTGTGATTTGGAGGGTGTATAACCCGGCGTCCCCGCTGATGGGGAGGAGGATCGCGCCATCCGTCGTGTCGAAGCCGGTGGAATAGTTGTCTCCCGCCGTGGAGGTGAGGCTGACTGATACGGTTCCGCATGGACTCGTCACACCAAGGAGGATCGTAGCAGAACCATCCTCCAATTCGGCAATAAACGGATTGGGAACAGAGGAGCGCGGCCCATCTTCTGGACCGGGTTTAGGAACGATGAGAATCGTGTGCCCGCGTAGTGGAGCGGCAATGGAGGGCTCGACGGTCCAGTAGGCCGAAAAGCAAACCATTGCAATGGCGAGAATCGCCGTCATGGTTTTGTACGCTTTCATTTCATCAAGTTTTAATGAGTATAAGGAAACCAGCTTTTGCAAAGTTCCGTTGAATAATGCGAAATAGAAAAGAATCCCGGTAACATAAAAGTAGCCCCAATTTGCTGATTATTAGGATGTCCCTGTTTTTTATGGTAACAATTTACTGTTTCGCGGTCAGTTTCACCGAATAATTGCCTATTTTTATACCTAGATACTTTTACCATGAAAAAAACAGTTTTATTTCCACTCATTCTGTTGAGCATCGTCTTCTCATGCCGGTCTGAAACGTCCCTTACACTGGATCGGGTGGAAACCCTCCTTCTTCAACACCCAGATAGTGCCCTTTTTCTTCTGGAAAGTATTCCAAGAACAGGTCTATCTTCGAAAGAACTGGATGCCCGGTATGCCCTTTTAAAAAGTGCAGCCCTGGATAAAAATTACATCGACGTTGACTCGGATTCGCTGACTCGTAAGGCTGTCTACTATTACTCTGGCCGATTTGACAAGAGGTATGAGATGCTGGCTTGGTACTATCATGCGTTGGTTCTCATTCATGCTAATTCTTACGCTCCGGCAATTGTTGCGCTGGAAGAGGCAGAGAAAAAAGGCCACGTCTTTGTGCGACAACTATCAGTTGGGCCAGATTCTGAAGAGTAAAGGGACCGTTTTCAAGCAGACAAACAATATC
This sequence comes from Bacteroidales bacterium, assembly GCA_017464245.1. Lineage (GTDB taxonomy): Bacteria > Bacteroidota > Bacteroidia > Bacteroidales > UBA932 > Cryptobacteroides. The sequence continues at coordinate 69,354 of JAFUDV010000013.1, forward strand.
CCCGCGGCCATCGAGTGCTGGAAGCAGGCCGTCAGTTTTTATGCCGCTGCGGACAAGGAGATATATAAAGCCTATGCCGAACTCAATCTTGCTATCGATTACATCAATGACCGAAAATACGAAAAGGCCGACAGCATACTCTCATTCATAAGGAAAACGTACGATCTGGCATCACTCAACTATTACTGTAATGTCCATCAGGCGGGCATCCTCGTCGAAACAGAACGTGCGCCGGAGGCAGCCATTGCATTGTACGAGGCAACCCCAACCCATTATTATAGTTTACAAGACTATGGATACCTCGCGACATCCTATGACGCTGTATCTCTTCCCGATTCTTCAGATGTTTGGTTCAACAAAGGTTATTTTCTCTGCAGAAATCAAGCGGACTCCGCGTCTATTGATTACATGAGAGCGAAGATCGAGATGAATCGCGGGAATTATCAGAGCGCATTCCATCTTATTGACCATGCGGCTACTGTCCAGGACTCCCTGACCCGTGTCTTGTTACAACAGTCCGTAAGCACCGCCCAGCGTGATTACTATAAGAGCGAAACGCTTTTGCGGGAAGAAAAGATTCGAGTCCTGCAGCAAAAACTTGCATTGGGGATTGTAATAGGACTGTTTGTCTTGTCTTTGTCAGCGATGACTGCCCTCACTATTTCCAGAAAGAAGGATCGCCTGCTGCATGAACAAATGGCAAGGATGACCCTGGATAAACGGGAACTGGAGCGTATGAACCGTGACAATGCCCACCTTCTCGGCTCCCTGTTCAGCGAGAGGATCAATCATTTGGATGAATTGTGTGAGTCTTACTTTAAGTCAGAAGACATAAAAGAAAAAGATTCTATCTTCAAACAAGTCAAAGAGGTGGCTTCGAAGATTAGAAAAGACGACGGTCTCTTTCTCTCTTTAGAAAGAGATTTAGACAGATACTGTAATAACATCATGAATAGAATTCGTAGCCAGGTGCCTCGGATTCAAGGTGACAATCTGCGGACCATCATGCTGTTCTTTGCCGGTTTCTCCTATGAGACGGTGCTGATTATTCTTAACAAGAATTCCATTGAAAGCCTGAAGATGGCCAGATCGAGGTTTAGAAAAGAAATCAAGGAGTCCGAAGCACCAGATGCGGAATTCTTTCTCCAGATGCTTGAAATGAAAAAAGCGGCTGCAGGCCGGCATAAATAAAAGCGTGGGAGTAAGCTGATTTCCCCCCGGCCTGCAACCGCTATATCCCATAAACAAAAATTACGTGGACAATCTGTCCACGCAACGAACCCTCCGGAATGGGTAAGAGGCAGGAGATAGCCCACGTAAGTGCGCTATTACTGCTCGGACACAATCCTGCCTCTTTAAAAATTTTCCGGATTTTCGTTGCAGCAGGAATATGATATGTCTTTTTGTATATTGCAAATATACGGCTTTAATCTGAAAATACAAGGATTCCTTATGCGCGAGAAACGCGTAGGTAATCGTCCCCAGCTGACGGGCGGCGCGGGTGGCGAAGGCCCGCAGGCAGCCGTCGCCGGAGGAGGCCGTCCTTGAGGTCTTGCGCCAGGCGCTCGGCGTCCCGGTACAGCTGGTATGCATCGGTGCCCCGGTCAACCTTTTCGGGCGGCCGAGAGTTATTGGAGGGCTTGGGGCTCAGGAAAATAGGTATGCCATATACTTGTGAACAAGATCGGAGGAAGACAAATTTCCGGATATGAACTGTTCATAGTCCAGGTCGGAAATCCGTTCCCGAACTTCAGTACCATCGTAGGTGGCGGCGAGATAATGGCCTCTTTCTCCCGGCTCTACGCGAGTGTCCCGGAAATGCCCCAGGAATTCATCGGCTTTCACATAATTGATGGCATATTCTATCTTGCGGGTTCTGCCGGGATAGGCAGAGAGGGCTCCCTTTCTTACAAGGTCGTCGATATCCCTTAAAGCTGTATCCAGGGACACGGAACCCAACCGGGCCCAGTTCTGGGCAGTTAGTTTTGCTTCCTTACCGTCCAGAAAGATGTTCAATACCTTCCTCTGCCTCTTGGAGAGCTCCATTCCGGAGAACTCGCGCCAAAACACTGATTTGTTTAGAATTCCGCTCAGTGTTTCCAGCGAATTGTCCACAGCCCTGTCAAGGCACGCCACATACCATTCCAGCCAAGGGGTTATTTCCCCGTCATGGCAGAAGCGCTGTGTTTTCTCGAGGACGGCATAATACTCTTTCTTTTCCTTCTCAATTTCCCGGGACATGCTGAAGAAACGTCCGTTTCCTCCGCCTATTGCCGCCAGCGCCATATCTGCAATGGCCCGCCCGATACGACCGTTGCCATCATCAAAAGGATGTATGCTCACGAAGATAAGATGGGCTATGGCGGACCTGATGATTTGGGAGATTCCGGACTCGCTGTTGAACCAGTACATGAATTCCTCCATATAGTCGTTCACATCAGAGGCGGGCGGGGCCATGTAATGGACTGTTTCATGCCCCATGGATCCGGATACCACCTGAACGTCACCAACCCGGTAACCTCCCACGGTAATCGGATATGAACCACTCCTCCCCGTAGGGAACAGAGCGCTGTGCCAGCCAAAGAGGCGCTCCCTGTCCAGGGGAACTGTGCAGTTACGCGTTGCATCCAGCATCATATCCACTACACCTTCCATGAAATGGGTGGAAGTGCCTTCGGTCTGGATATTGGTAACGCCCAGGCGGCGGACGATGGAAGAACGCACATCGTCTGTATTGAGACTGATCCCTTCTATGCGGAAAGAGGACACGATATCCTGAGTGAGAATCTCGACGGAAGCGCCGGAGCGGTCATCATCCGCAAGGGAGGCGATCCGGCCATGCAGAAAGCCGATACCGGCGCTGACCTTTTCGACGAGTGCCGATATCTTGTTTTTGTCCCAGTCGAAGTGCATCCAATCGTATCTTTCGTATATCCACATCGTTGATGCTGTGTTTAATTCGCAACAAATATAGTTTTTTGCGAATAATCATCAAAATTAATTCGCAGAATGTGCGAATTATAATTCGTACTCCAAAGTCGAGAGGACGATTCAAGATCCAGCCGGAGACGTTTGAAATAGCTCCTACTGCGCGATAAACGCGTACGTAATCGTCCCCATCTGACGGGCGGGGGCGGTGGTGGAGGCGTTGAAGAGGCTCATGCGGGCGGCGCGGGTGGCGAAGGAGCGCAGGCATCCGTCGCCGGAGGAGGAACCGTCATCGACCTTGGCGTCGATGACCTTGCCCTGGTTGTTCACGGTGATGATGACCGTCACCTGGCCGGCGCCCACGCAGCGGTAGGCGGGGATGGGAAGACGGGTGGCCTTGCGGCCGTCCAGAGACCAGGAGAGGACGGAGGGACCGCTGTAGGACTGCTGTTTGCGGGGCTCCGGCTTGGCAGGCTGGACAGGATCCTGGACCAGGTCCTCGGGATCGTCCTGGGGACGGTTCTGGCCATCGCGGAGGTCCTTCGCCAGGCGCTCGGCGTCACGGTACAGCTGGTCCGCATCGGTGTTCCGGTCGTCCTTGAGCTGGGTGGAGCGGTTCACGGTGACGTTCCGCACCTCCATCCGCTGGGCGGCGATCAGGCTCTCCAGCTGCTCCAGGGCGCTCCGTTTCAGCTCCACCTGCTGTTCCAGCTTTTCCTTTTCCTCCTGTTTCGTGAAGTCCAGCACGAAGGAATTCTCCCGCTGGACGGCGTACCCGATCTGGCACAGCAGCAAAATGACAATCACCGCGAGGTGGATGATCGCGGTGATGAGAAGTCCTGCTTTCTGATCGGGAGTCAGTTTCATCTGCGTCGGCGGCTCCGTTTTTCCAGCGCCTCCTCCACGGTGGTGGTGAGGATGTCGATCGCCACCTGGTTGTGGCCGCCCTGCGGGACGATGATGTCGGCGTAGCGCTTGGAGGGTTCGATGAACTGCAGGTGCATCGGCTTCACCGTGTCGCAGTAATGCTCGATGGCGGTCTGGATGTCGCGGCCGCGCTCGGCCATGTCGCGGACGATGATGCGGAGCACGCGGTCGTCGTCATCGGCATCCACGAAGATCTTGATGTTCAGCTGGTCGCGGAGCTCCTTGCAGGTGAAGATGAGGATGCCTTCCACGATGATCACTTCCGCCGGCTCCACCGTGACCGTCTCCGTCGTGGAGCGGGAGCAGGTGATGTAGGAGTACACCGGCTGCTCGATGGTCTTGCCCTGCTTGAGTTCCCGGATCTGCTGGCACATGAGCTTCCAGTCGATGGCGTCGGGGTGGTCGAAGTTGATGTTCTTCCTCTCTTCCACGGGTACATGGCTGGAATCCTTGTAATAGGAATCCTGCGGGATGACGACGACCTTGCCGTTGAGCTGTTCCGTAATGGCCTTGACGACCGTGGTCTTTCCAGAGCCGGACCCTCCGGCGATACCGATGACGAGCATAGTTTCAGTGTATGGGGTTATCCGTTAGAATTCGGCATTTTTGGGCGTGCGCGGGAACGGGATGACGTCGCGGATGTTCGCCATGCCGGTGACGAAGAGCAGCAGGCGCTCGAAGCCGAGGCCGAAGCCCGAGTGCGGCACGGTGCCGTAGCGGCGGGTGTCGATGTACCATTCGAGGTTCTTGCGGGACATGCCCAGTTCGTCGATGCGGGTCTCGAGCTTCTGGAGGTCCGCTTCGCGCTCGGAACCGCCGATGATCTCGCCGATCTTCGGGAAGAGGACGTCCATGCCGCGCACGGTCTTCCCGTCCTCGTTCTGCTTCATGTAGAAGGCCTTGATGTCCTTGGGGAAGTCGATCAGGATGACCGGCTTGCCGAAGTGCTGCTCCACGAGGTAGCGCTCGTGCTCGCTCTGGAAGTCGGTGCCCCAGTGGACCGGGTACTCGAACTGCTTGCCGTCCGCGATGGCCTTTTCGAGGATGTCCACGGCCTCGGTGTAGGTGACGCGCTGGAAGGCGATTCCGAGGACGCTGCGCAGGCGCTCGATGAGCCCGTCGTCATACTTGTCGTTGAGGAACCGGAGGTCGTCCATGCAGTGGTCCAGGGCGTACTGGACGAGGTACTTCACGAACTCCTCCGCGAGATCCATGTCGTCGCTTATGTCGTAGAAGGCCATTTCCGGCTCGATCATCCAGAACTCCGCGAGGTGGCGCGGGGTGTTGGAGTTCTCCGCCCGGAAGGTGGGGCCGAAGGTGTAGATCTCGCCCACGGCGGTGGCGCCGAGTTCGCCCTCGAGCTGGCCGCTCACGGTGAGGCTGGTCTTCTTGCCGAAGAAGTCCTTGGAGAAGTCCACATTGCCCTTCTTGTCCAGCGGGATGTTCTTGAGGTCCATCGTGGTGACCTGGAACATGTCGCCGGCGCCCTCCGCGTCGGATTCGGTGATGAGCGGGGTATGGAGATAAACGAAGCCCTTGTCATTGAAGAACTTGTGGATGGCGAAAGCCATCGCGTGGCGGATGCGGAGGACGGCTCCGAAGGTGTTGGTCCTGAGGCGCATGTGCGCGACGCTGCGCAGGTATTCCAGCGAGGTGTCCTTCTTCTGGAGCGGGAAGCGCATCGGGTCGCATTCGCCGATGACCTCGATCTCCCGGGCCTGGATTTCCACGGCCTGGCCGCTGCCGATGGAGGCGACGAGTTCGCCCTTCACCGCGAGGGAGGCGCCGGTGGTGATCCGCTTGATGGTATCTTCGTCAATCACCTCCGTATTGGCGACGACCTGGATATTGTTGATGGTGGAACCGTCGTTGAGGGCGATGAACTTCACCTGTTTGTTGCCTCTCTTGGTCCTGACCCATCCCTTGGCCAGCACTTCCGTACCCGGCTCCATGCCGAGCAGCTCCTTGATCTTGGTCCTTTTCATAATCGGTATAATCGTCTAAATCGTGCAAATATACGGAAAATATCCCTATTTCCCTACGATGAGGGCGGGAATCTCCGTATTGTCGATGCGCCCGTGGAAGCGTTCCGCTCCCTTGCCCACGGCGTACACCGGAACGGGTGCGCCGGTATGCTCGTTGGTGGTCCATCCGAAGCCGCATTCCTGCTGGAAGGCCATCCGCTCCGGATGCGTCATCCCGTCCTTGCCGCCGTCGGCCAGCCAGCGGGCCTCCATCTTGTCCCAGTCCTGCACGGAGAACTGCCAGTCGAAGTTGTACCCGATCGCGAGGCCGCCGGTCTCGTGGTCCGCCGTGACGACGATGAGCGTTTCGTCCGGATGCTGCTCGTAGAAGGCGTAGGCGACCCGGATGGCGTCGTCGAACCGGAGGATGGACTGGACCATCGGATAGACGCTGTTCTCATGGGCGCACCAGTCGATCTCACCGCCTTCGCACAGGATGACGAACGGCTCCTTGTCACCCAGGTATTCCAGGCCCAGCCGGAGCATGTCCGCGAGGGACGTCCAGGAGGTGTCGTAGTCGATGGTGTATTCGCTCGCGCTCCGGTCCCGGTTGGACTCCTGGCAGAAGACCAGGTGTTCCTTGTCCATGTTCGCGCGGAACTCTTCCTCGCCCCAGGCGATGGTGTAGCCGTTCTCCGCGAGGACTTCGCCGGAAGGACGCTGCTCTCCGTCCCGTCCGCGCCATTCGGCGAAACCGGGCCCGGCGAAGAACTCGTAACCGGAGGAGGGGAGCTGCAGCGTGATGGGGTAATAACCCCAGCGGTCCGTCTGGTGGGCGTAGAAAGCCGCCGGCGTCGCGTGGTTGATGGGCACGGAGCTCATGATTCCCACCTTGTATCCGCGTTCGTGCAAATCGGCCGTAAAGGGCCGCGTAGGCAGGCTGTCCGGGGTTGCGCCGATGAAGTTGTTGTTCGTCTTGTGCCCGCTGGAGAAGGCCGTCGCGGAGGCCGACGAGCACGTTACCTGATGGTCCGCGGAATAGGTGGACGCCATCGCGAGCTGCGGGAACTGCGTGAACAGCAGCTGCTCCCCGCCCAGTTTCCCCTTCTTCCAGGACAGGTAGGATTCCGCTGCACATACGTGCGAATTGCCCATTCCGTCCCCGATGAAGAGGAAGATGTACCGGGGCGTGGGATCCGCCGGCTCCTTTTTCCAGTTCGCCCGGATCGCTCCGTAGCAGATGAGCAGGGCCACGAGGACGAGAAACCCCACGGCGATGGTCCTGAGGGACCCTTTCACTTCATTCTTTTCCATGGTGCAAAGATACAAAAAAGCAGCCCTTTCGAGGCTGCTTTCCTGCGGTTATTTACTGCGGATTACTTGTCTCCGCCGGGTTTTCTGGAAGCGTACATGATCTTCAAGGCGGAGCAGCGGCGCAGCTCCTGCTTGACATCGGAGACGATACCCATTCGCACATCCTCGTCAACGCGGAGGTTGACGGTCATGAGGGAACGGTCGGCCTCGGACATGGCGTCACGCTCGGAAGCGATGAAGTCGCGGATGTCGTCGATGGTCTTGAAGGAATCATTGAGCTGGATACGGGCGTCGGTACCGTACATGGCCTGATACTGGCGGGTAGGCGAGCCGATGTTGATGTTCGCGGAGAGGTCCTTGCGCTCGAGCTTGGCGGCCTCGGTGGCCTCCGGGAGCTTGACGATGACCTTGTTCTCCGTTTCACGCATCTGGGTCGTCACCATGAAGAAGAACAGGAGCATGAACACGATATCGGAAAGGGAACCCGAAGAAATGCCGGGAACGTCCTTGTTGTTTCTTGAACCTCCGAATTTAGACATAATCCATTCCTCCTTTATTTTTTACCAGTGTCCTTAGGCTCAGCCTCGGAAATGTTCTGAGGCACGGCTTTCTTGACGATGTCCTGCTTATCCTCGGAAAGACGGGAGAATTTCTGGCCGAACTCGCGCATGGCGAATTCGTCACGGAGTTCGTTCACGGCCTTCACGAGCTCATTCTGCACTGCAATGTAGGCCTGGTAGCTGGTACCACGGTCGTTCTGCAGGGAGATGACGCCCTTGGAGACCATGTAGGTCTTGCCCTCGATCTCCTTCTCTTCCTTTTCGGGAAGGTTCGGGTCGTCGGCAGGGTTCGCAAGGAACTCCTTCATCTTGTCTTTCAGGTAGGCGATATCCATGGCTTCGTTACCGGCAAAAAGCTTATCTGCAGAGTTGATTCGCACGATAACAATGTTACGGCGGTTCACCTTCTGGTCCTGGGCCTGCTTGGAATCAGGGATCGGGGGCAGACGGCGCTGCAGACCTGACTGATCACCCATCGTGGTGGTCATCAGGAAGTAGCAGAGCAGCAGGAACGCGATGTCCGCTGTTGAGCTAGAGTTGATTTCCGGTGTTTTCTTTGCCATGATCTTTACGCTTTTTTAGTGCGGATAGCGGAAATGACCTCTCCAACGATGATCGCGACAACGGCGGCGCCGCCAAGGATGTAGGTGAGGTTCAGGACGGTATCAGTGAGCTTGAGCTCGGATGCGGTGGGTGGGGTGGCGCCGGTGAAACCGATGGCCGGAGCACCGGAGGCCAGGAAGTAGGCCACGAGGCACAGGACCACGGCACCACCAAGGCCGATGCCGATGCGGACGAGGCTCTTGGGGTCGGTCTTCGCAGAGATGTACAGACCGACGCACAGGACCGCGACGAGGGCGATAGCCAGCATCGCATAGGCCCAGTAGAGCAGCGTGTCCACGGCAGCACCCTCGCCGCTTCCGCCGAACCGGGTGAATGCCCAGACGGCGAGCACGACGCTGATGATCAGGAGCGCCCAGCTAACCCACTTGAAGATTTTTGCGTATAACGGATTTTCCATTTTTACTTGGATTATCTGGTTCGTTATGAATTACTTGTTGTACTTGACCATCGTGTCGACGAAGCGGATGGAGGCGTCCTCCATATCGATGGTGAGGGTGTCGATCTTGGACAGGATGTAGTTGTAGAAGAGCTGCAGGATAACAGCGACGATGAGACCACCGACGGTGGTGATAAGGGCGACCTTCATACCACCCGCAACAACGTTCGGGGAGATGTCACCGGCAGCCTGGATGGCGTCGAAGGCCTGGATCATACCGATAACGGTACCAAGGAATCCCAGGGACGGGGCGATGGCGATGAACAGGGAGATCCAGCCGAGGCCCTTCTCCATGAGGCTCATCTGGACGGAACCGTAGGAGACGATGGTCTTTTCGACGACATCGACGCCCTGGTCGGCACGGAGGAGGCCCTGGTAGAAGATGGAGGCGACGGGACCGCGGGTCTCGCGGCAGACCTTCTTGGCTTCTTCCACACCACCCTTCTTGAGGGCAGCTTCCACCTTGTCAAGGAGCTTGGTGGTGTTGGTCTTGGAGAAGGAGAGATAGAGGATTCTCTCGATCGCGAGGGCAAGACCGAGGATGAGGCAGATGAGCACGAGGCTCATGAAGCCGGCGCCACCTTCGATGAACTTGGTCTTGAGGGCCTGGTGCAGGGGAACTTCCTCACCGGAGCCGGCGAAGAGGTCGGTGACAGGCTCGTCAGCGGCGACCTGCTCGGTCGCGGCCGGAGCGGCCTGCTCGTCCTGGGCGGAAGCGATGTTCGCAGTGAAGGTCATGAGACCGGCGACTGCCAAAAACATGAAAAACTTTTTCATAATCGTTTTTGTGTTGTTGTTAGTTATAAGTTGAATTAGTAGTTAATAAACTTCGTTTTAGTGGGCGCTTACCAAAAGTCCGTGCAATTTAGGAAATAATTTTCAAACGGCAAAGGATTATTTGCTGATTTCGCCACACAGGTCCTCTTGCAGCTGCGTTTTCACCCAGGCGTTGTCGTCGCTGAGACCCATCAGGACGAACAGTTTTCCGAGGGCCGCCTCGGTCGTGGAATCGTATCCGGACACGACGCCGGCTTCCTTCAGGGACTTGCCGGTGGCGTACAGGTCCATGTTCACGGAACCGGAGTTGCACTGGGTCACGTTCAGCAGGATCTTCCCCAGGGCGCCGGCTTCCCGGATGATGTCGATGAACCAGGGCTTGGAGATGGCGTTCCCCGAGCCGTAGGTCTCGATGATGACGGCCCGGATCTCCGGGGCGCACAGGAAGATGCGCATCACTTCCGGGGTGATGCCGGGATGGATCTTGAGGATGGACACGCGGGTGTCCAGCTGCGTGTGGACGGTGAGCGGCTGCTCCCAGTCGGCCGGGCAGCGGATCACCCGCCGGTTGTAGCGGATGTTCACGCCGGCCTCCGCCAGGGCGGGGAAGTTGATGCTCCGGAAGGCGTGGAACTCCTCGGCGCTGAGTTTGGAGGTCCGGTTGCCCCTCAGGAGCCGCGCGTCGAAGCAGATGGACACCTCCGGGACCATGGGATGGCCGTCCGCGTCCTTCGCGGCGGCGATTTCCACGGCCGAGATGAGGTTTTCCTTTCCGTCCGTGCGGGGAACGCCGATGGGGAGCTGGCTTCCCGTGAAGATGACCGGCTTCGCCAGGCCCTCCAGCATGAAGCTCAGGGCCGACGCCGAATAGGCCATCGTGTCGGTTCCGTGCAGGATGACGAATCCGTCGTACTCGTCGTACCGGTTCCGGATCAGGCCGGCGAGCCGGGTCCACAGCGACGGTTCCACGTCGGAGGAGTCGATGAGGGGGTCGAACGTGTAGGAGTCGATCCGGACGGCGAACTTCTTGAGTTCGGGGACTTCCTCCTGGATCTGGCTGAAGTCGAAGGGCCTGAGGGCTCCGTCCACCGGGTCCTGTTTCATGCCGATGGTGCCGCCGGTGTAGATGATGAGGATGGCAGAGGTCATATCCGGTACAGTTTTTCCGCGTTCAGGGTGGTGGCCGCCTCCACCTCGGCGCAGGAAAGTCCCTTGAGTTCGGCGACTTTCGCGCAGACGAGGGGAAGGTAGGCGCTTTCGTTGCGCTTCCCCCGGTTCGGGACCGGGGCGAGATAGGGCGCGTCGGTCTCCAGGACGATGTGTTCGAGAGGGATGCGCTTCACCGTTTCCGCCAGGGATGCTCTCTTGAAGGTCACCACGCCGCCGATGCCCACGGAGAAGTCGCCGCTGCGCCGCGCCCGCTCATAGACCTCGAAACTCCCGGTGAAACAGTGCAGGATGCCCCTCAGATGGAGATGCCGGCAGTCTTCCAGGATGGTCAGGAGGTCCCCCCAGGCGTCGCGGAGGTGGATGTTGACGGGGAGGTCCCACTCCGACGCGAGTTCCAGCTGGACGCGGAGGGCTTCCTTCTGGAGCGCCCGGTCCTCGTCCCCTTCGTGGTAGTCGAGGCCGATTTCCCCCACGGCGACGACGCCCCGGTTCCGGTAGGGGAGCATCCGTTCGATCTCCTCCTTCCAGTCCGGCCCCACCGAGCAGGGATACAGCCCAACCATCGGGAAGAGGACCCCGGGATGCCGGTCGTTCACGGCCCAGAGGGCGTCCCGCTCGCGGCTGTCCACGTCGGCCTGGACCATCTTGCCCACTCCGACTTCGAGGGCGCGGGCGACGGCTGCATCCGCATCGGGCAGGAGCCATCCGTCATAGAAATGGGTATGGGTGTCGATAAGCATAGGCTGTGGTTACGGCCTGTAAAGTTACGCATTTTTTACAGGAATCGTACACCGCTGGAGCAGGTCCGTATGCAAAAAGCCGTCGGCCTCCAGGGCCCCGGCCTGCTCCAGTACGGATCCCCAGTCCCACCCGGTCTCCCGGGCCACTTCCTCCAGCGTGATGCCCGGCCGTCCCTTGACCAGCAGGCAGAAGCGTACCAGGGGACTTCCCGGACCGTATTTCCGCTGCAGGAGGACCTCCAGCCCCTCTTTCCGGCGCCGGAGCGGCTTTCCTAGCCCCAGGCGTTCCACGAGGTCTTCCGGGTCGGTGATGATGTCGGCCATCCGCTGCCGGATGAGGGAGTTGCAGCCGGCGGAGCGGGGGTCGTCGGCCCGGCCGGGCAGGGCATAGACGTCGCGGTCGTAGTCATTGGCATACTTCGCGGTGAGGAGGCTTCCGCCCTTGGTGCGGGATTCGATGACCACGGTGGCGCGGGAGAGCCCGGCGATGATCCGGTTCCGCCGGATGAAGTTCAGGGCGACGGGGGCGCTTCCGGTGGGGTAGTCCGTCACCACGGCGCTTCCCGGGCTCCGGACCATGTCCGCCGCCAGGGACTCGTGCTGCCAGGGATAGACCTTCTCGATGCCCGTCGCCATCACGCCCACGGTGGGGAGCCCGCATTCCAGGGCGGTCCGGTGGGCGACGGCATCGGCCCCGAAGGCGAGGCCGCTCACGATGCAGGGCGCGCCGGAGGATTCGCCCATGGCGAGGACGAGCTTCCGGCACCAATCCCGGCCGTAGGGACTCAGGTCGCGCGTCCCCACGACCGCGACGGCGGGCCTCAGGCCGAAGACGGCGGCCGGGGGCGCGGAGGCGTTGAAGTAGAGGCCCAGCGGCGGGTCCGGGCATTCGGTGAGGAGTTCCGGGTAGTCGTCCTCGCCCCAGGCGATGAAACGGAATCCGCGTTCCCGGACTTTCTCCAGTTCGCCGACGGCCCACTCCAGGAGCCGGGGCGTCAGCTGGTCCGCGAGCGCCCGGTCGGCCCTGAGGGCGGCGCGGAGGGTCTCCGCGTCCTGCCGGAAGACGGCCGTGGCCGAGCCGAAGACGGAAAGGAGGGCGTGCCCGGTGACGGGCTGGTAGCCCAGTGCCTTGTTGAGGGCGCAGAGGGCGGTTTTTTCTTCGTGGTCCTGCATCGTTTTTTCCCGAAAGGTAGGACAGGAAAACGAAAAACAACACAAACCGTCGCCGATTTGTGTTGTTTCAGTATGCAAATTAATGTTTCCGTTCGTCCTTACAGGATCAGGAGGGCGTCTCCGTAGGGCCCGAAGCGGTAGCCTTCCTCCAGCGCGACCTCGTAGGCGTGCATCACGTTCTGGTATCCGCCGAAAGCGGCGACGCACATGAGCATCGTGGACTGCGGGAGGTGGAAATTGGTCACGGCGGCGTCCGGGACGGAATACTGGTAGGGCGGGAAGATGAACTTGTTGGTCCATCCGTCGAACACGTTCACTTCATGGGTGGTGGTGACGTAGGTCTCCAGGCCGCGCATCACGGTGACGCCCACGGCGATGACCTTCTTGCCCGTCCGCTTGGCCTTGTTGATGTCGGCGGCGGCCTTCTCGCCGATGATCAGGCGCTCCGAGTCCATCCGGTGTTTGGAGAGGTCCTCCACGTCCACGCGACGGAAGTGGCCGATGCCCATGTGGACCGTGATGAACGTCTTCTCGATGTCCTTGAGGATCATCCGGTTGAAGAGTTCGCGGCTGAAGTGCAGGCCGGCGGCGGGGGCGGACACGGCCCCTTCGTGCGCGGCGAAGATGGTCTGGAAGTTCTCCGCATCCTCCGGCGTGACCTTGGCCTTCACCCAGGCCGGGACCGGCGTCTCGCCGAGGGCGAAAAGGGCCTCCTTGAAGTCCTCGTACGGCCCGTCATAGAGGAAGCGCAGGGTCCGGCCGCGGGAAGTGGTGTTGTCGATGACCTCGGCCACCAGGGACTCGTCATCCCCGAAATACAGCTTGTTGCCGATGCGGATCTTGCGGGCGGGGTCCACGATCACGTCCCACAGGCGCTGTTCGCGGTTGAGTTCGCGCAGGAGGAAGACCATGATGTCGGCCCCGGTCTTCTCCTTCTTACCGTACAGGCGGGCGGGGAACACCTTCGTGTCGTTGAGGACGAACGTGTCGCCCTTGCCGAAATAGTCCACGATGTCCTTGAAAAGCCGGTGTTCGATTTCCCCGGTGTCCTTGTGGAGGACCATCATGCGGGCCTCGTCCCGCCAGCGGACCGGCTCCTGGGCGATGCGGTCCTGTGGAAGCTCGAATGCGAATTGAGAGAGTTTCATGTTTTAGTACTTGTCGTTTGCGATACTCTTATAATACGTCTCCCGACGGAAAAAAGTTTCATCTTGTCTAGATCCTCGCCTCGCGGAACACTTCCTGGATGGAGGGATAGGTGTTCTTGAGGAAGGGGGGCAGGCTGGATTTGGCGACCCAGGCGGCCTTGGTGATGTCCTCCTCGCGCTGGGGGGTGAGGTTGGTGGGGTCCATGTACAGCATGTCGTACCACCAGGTGTGCTTGAGGTGCCAGATGTCGTTCCTCAGGTAGCAGTGGTCGGTGACGCAGATCAGGCGGCGGAGCTGGAGCTGGTCCACGCCGGTCTCCTCCTGCACTTCGCGGAGCGCCGTCACCTCGATGTCCTCGCCGGCCTCCTGATGGCCCTTGGGCAGGTCCCAGAGGCCCATCCGGGAGATGAGGAGGTAGTCGCCGCGGCGGTTGGAGACCAGGCCGCCGGCCGCATTGACCTCCTTGAACTCCGCACAGATCCGGCGGTAGGCGCGCTCGGTGTCCTCCGAGGGGATGTAGATGCGGGACAGGGTGTCCTGCACCTCGAACATCCGGACGAGGGCGTGGATGTCCACCTTGTCGCCCACATGGAATTCCACGGAGTTCGGATCCGCGAGCGCCTCGTCGTCCGGGGTGCAGATCGCGATGCAGCGCTTCTCGAAATAGATCTTGTGCATAATATTTGCTATATTTGCAGGTTGCAAAGATAATCGTTTATGACCGAAATTGAAAGCAAGCACGGGATCGTTTCCCGCCAACCTTATGAATTATACATGACCTTCGCGGACCTGAGGAACTTCCTCACGATGCTTCCCGAAGACAAGAAGCAGGGGGTAGAGGCCGACTACGACACCATCACCGCCACGGTGCAGGGCTTCAACATCGGCGTGAAGGTCCACGAGCGGGTGCCCTACTCCCGTATCGAACTGGTGGACTACGGCGCCCCCTTCGCCTTCCACATCGAGCTGCACTTCGACGCCTGCCCGTCCGAACCCTACAAGACCGAGTTCTGGATCAAGCTGGAGGCCGACCTGAACCTGATGATGAAGATGATGCTGGGCGGCAAGCTCAAGGATGCCCTGAACAAGGTCGTGGACGGCCTGGTGGATGCGTCCAACGGCAAGATGCCCGAAGGGTTCGACCCTTCCCAGTTCGGCCTGTGATGCTGCCGGAGGCGTTCATCCGGATGCTGCCGGAGGAGATCGGCCCGGAAAGGGCCGCCCGCGTGCTGGAGGCCCTCTCCGGCGAGCCCTCCGTGTCCGTCCGCCTGAACCCTTCCAAACTGACGGAATGTCCCTTTCCGGAGGCGGAGCGGGTTCCCTGGAGCCCGTACGGATACCTCCTGAAGGAGCGTCCCGTCTTCACCCTGGACCCGCTGTTCCACGCGGGCTGCTACTATGTGCAGGACTCATCCGCAATGTTCGTGGGGGAACTCTTCCGCCGCGTCCTGGACCGCTTCGCCCCCGGGCTGTCCGTCCTGGACCTGTGCGCCGCTCCGGGCGGGAAGACGACGGACCTCGCCGCCTCCCTCCGGGAGCGTTTCGGCGGCCGTTACTCCTTGATGGCCAATGAAGTGATGCGCAGCCGTTTCTCCGTCCTCCGGTCCAATGTCCGCACCTGGGGCGATCCCCGGGTGGGCGTGGTGTCGCGGGATCCGTCGGCCTTTGCCGGAAAGGCGGTCTTCGACATCATCGTCGCGGACGTGCCCTGCTCAGGCGAGGGTATGTTCCGAAAGGACGAGAAGGCGGTGGAGGACTGGTCTCCGGAGGCGGTGGACTTCTGCGCCGCCCGCAGCCGCCGCATCCTGTCGGACGTCTGGTCGGCCTTGAAGCCCGGCGGCATCCTCCTCTATTCCACCTGCACTTTCAACCGGAAGGAGAATGACGGTACCGTCGCCTGGATCGCCTCGGAACTCGGGGCCGATGTCCTGGATGCCGGCGATTTCCCGCCGGTCATCCGCACGGAGCACGGCTACGCCCTCCTGCCGGGTCTGGTGCCCGGGGAAGGCCAGTACGCCGCCCTCCTCCGCAAGCACGGAGAGCCGGAAACGCTCCGCACGGCCGACGTCTTCTCCCTGTTCCGGGCGGACCTCCCGGTCCCGCCGCCCGATCCGTATCCCGCCTGGGACCTGGACCGGAAAACCGCCCTCCAGTACCTCCATGGTGACGCCATCAGCATCCCGGAGGCCCCCCTGGGGCTCCTCACATTGACCTACCAAGGCCATCCGCTCGGCCCCGGGAAGAACCTCGGACGCCGGTGCAACAACCTCTATCCCAAGGACCGTAGAATCAGAATGGATATCCGATGAAAAGAATCCTCACCCTCGCCGCAGCCCTGGTGCTGTCCCTTTCCCTGTCCGCCCAGACCCCTTCGCAGGAGGACTACCTCCGCCGGTACAACAACCTCGTCGCCCGTGTGGGCGCCGCCGGCGTAGGCGTGGAAACCCTCGTGGACAAATGGATTGCCGACTATCCCGAGGATACCAGCGCCCGTCTCGCCCAGTTCTCCTTCTGGTACACCAAGGCGCAGACCCCCAAGGTCATCCAGCTCCCGCAGGACCGTTACCTGGGCCGGGAACCCCTTCTGCCCATGACCGATTCCCTGGGCCGGAAGAACAACTACTTCGAGGACGTGGACTTCGAGGACGAATCCTTCGGCGCCGCCCTGGAGGCCCTGGACCAGGCCGTCGCCCTCGCCCCGCAGCGGCTGGACTTCCGCCTGCTGAAGGCCGATGCGCTCACCGCCTACGAGAAGGGCAGTCCGGACATGGCCCTCGCCTCCCTGAAGGCCCTGGCAGACGAGAATTACCGCCAGCATCCTGCCTGGACGCACGAGTCGCTGGAAAAGGTCGATGACGAGGTGTTCAAGGCCCTCATGCAGGACTATTGCTTCGCTTTCTTCCGCCTTGGGACCGACTCCTCTGCGGAGGCGTTCAAGTCCCTGTCGGAGCATATGCTCACCTACTGCAAGGACGATCCGATGTTCCTGGACAACATCGGCTCCTACTGGCTGGTCTCCAAGAAGGACTACAAGAAGGCCCAGAAGTATTACGACCAGGTGCTCAAGAAGCACCCCGACGACGTGACCGCGATCCGGAACGGCGTCCTGCTCGCCCGCTCCAAGAAAGACGTCAAACTGGAAAAGAAATACCTGGCGATGATGGCCAGATACGGTGTCACCGACACGGACAAGGCCTCCGCCGCCGCCCGCCTGGAGGCGCTGAATCGGAAGAAGTAGATTTCTCGGCTACGCTCGAAATGACAATCACTTCTTGTGCTCGTAGAGCTCCCAGGAATTGAACAGGTTCTGCCAGATGGCATAGAGACCCCCGGCGACGGACGTCACGGGGGTTAAATAATTGTATCCCAGCCAGATCAGGAAACCGGTGTTCTTCTGGCCCAGGGCCTGTCCGGCCGTGATGGAGGCGATGCGTCCCTTTCCGATGCGGCGGCCGGCGTAGAACTGCACGAAGCAAGACGCCAGGGAGACGGCGACGATGCCGCCCAGCGCGAGGGCGCCCGGATAGTTCTTCAGCAGCGCGTGGGTGGCCAGCACCATCGCCAGCGTCAGCCCGAAAAACCAGATGTAGAACGAGTTGGGGGCGAAGCGCTCCAGGGAGCGCTGGAGACCGGGCATCGTGTACCGGACCAGCCAGGCCAGGAGACCGGGCAGGACGAGGATGGGGAACACTTTCAGGGCGATCCGGAGGACATAGGTCCAGAAGCCCAGGTCCGCCGCCGGCCGGATCATCGGGATGACCATCGGGATGAGGAAGGTCGCGGCCAGGTTCGTCAGGCACAGGTAGCCCACCGTGGCGGCGAGGTCCCCGTCCAGCTTGCGGGTGATGACGCCCGCGGCGGCGGCCGTCGGGCAGATGAGGCAGATCATCATCGCCTCCGCCAGGATCCGGAGCGCACCCCCTTCCGGAAGAATGGCCGACAGGGCGGCGAACATCCCGAAAGAGAGCGCCTGGAACAGCAGGGCCCAAAGGTGCCAGCGGCGCAGCTTCAGGTCGCGGGGGGTGATCTGCACGAACTGGAAGAACAGCAGCAGCGCGATCACGAGGCGCTGCCCTTCCGACGCCACGACGTGGAGCGTCCCGCCCCAGGGCTTCAGGAAGGGCGTGAAGTAATAGAACAGGTACAGGGAAATGCCCGTGACGATGGCGAGGGGCAGCATCCAGTCCTTGAAGAACTGTACGGCCCTATGCATGGAGCAGGGGCTTGAAAACCTTGTCCACGAGCGGGTCCGTGAGCTTCATCGTGAGGCCGGTGAGGAGGGCGAGGATGACGGTCCCTTCCCGGATGACGATGTGCTCGCCGTTCCCGAAGAAAGAATGGAAGGCGAACCACGCGAAGAGGGAGGAGGCAATGACGAACAGCACGTCCACCAGTACCTTGGCGTTGCTGAACTTGATGCCCGTCACTTCGGAGAAGACCACGACGAACTTGTCGCCGGCGAGCATCCAGGTGTTTCCCAGGACTTCCAGCCGGATGCCGACGGCGGTCACGAGGACGGCGAGGAGGCAGAAGGCCATCTGCCCCGCATAGGTCGTGAGCGTCACGTCCCTGAGGAGCCAGATGCACGCGTCGCACAGATAGCCGAACACGAAGGCGGCCAGCAGCTGCAGCAGGTAGTTCACGTCCCAGAGCTTCCGCCGCATCGCCATCTGCGTGCCGATGAGCGCGAGGTGGAGCATCCAGGTGAAGGTGCCCACGGAGAGGGCGCCCCATTTCAGGTTCAGGACGGCCGGGGGGCAGGAGGGCGGGGCCGTACCCAGGTTGGACTTCAGGGAGACCGCTACGCCGAAGGCTACGAGGATGAGTCCCAAGGTGGCGACGAGATAGCGGATGACGATATTCTTTAGCATAAAAATCTTCAAATAAAGATTACAAAGATGCGCAATAATGCGTAAATTTGCAAACTTGCCCTGTGGACAATAGTATCAACATCAAGTATATGAAAAAGTTACCGATCCTTATGATTTCCCTTTGCGCTCTCGCCGCCTGCGGCCAGCAGCAGCGGTCCGCCGCCCCGGCGCTGGACCTCACGGACCTGGACACCACCGCCAGTCCGAAGGCGGACTTCTACCAGTATGCCACCGGCGGCTGGCAGGCGAAGAACCCCCTCAAGCCCGAATTCTCCCGCTACGGCTCCTTCGACGCCATCGCGGAGACCACCCAGAAGAACCTGAACGAACTCTTCGAGAACATGGCGACGCTCCAGGCGAAGCCCGGCACCATCGACCAGAAGATCTCCGACATCTACAAGATGGCCCTCGATTCCACCACCCGGAACGCCCTGGGCGCGCAGCCCATCCAGCCCTACATCGCCGAGATCCAGGCCGTGGACTCCAAGGACGCCCTGGCCGACCTGCTCGGCAGGATGAACCTCTACGGGGAAGGCGGCTTCTTCGGCGCCGGCGTGGAGGCGGACCTGACCAACAGTGACCTGCAGGTCCTGTACCTGGGCCAGGGCGGCCTGGGCATGGGCGACCGCGACTATTATCTCCTCGAGACCAACGCCGCCCTCAAGCAGGGCTACCGCGACTTCCTGGTGAAGGCCCTCACCCTCGCGGGCGTGGCCGATCCCGAAGGCATCGCCGCCAAGGACATGCAGGTGGAGGACGCCATGGCCCCCATCTTCTGGTCCCGCGAACAGAACCGCGACATGCAGGCCATCTACAACCCCATGTCCTCCGCGGAGATCGACGCCCGCTGGCCGGAACTCCGCTTCGGCCGCGTGTGCGCCGCCTGCAACATCCCGGCCCAGGACAAGGTGATCGTGGAGCAGCCCACTTATTTCGACGGCCTCGACAAGCTGTTCAAGGACTGCGACCTCGAGACCCTGAAGGCCTATGTCCTCGCCCAGTTCGTCTCCTCTTCCTGCGGCTCCCTGTCCGATGACTTCTACACCGCCTCCTGGGAGTTCTTCTCCCACCAGATGGCCGGCGTGCAGGAGCAGCGTCCCCGCTGGAAGCGGGCGATGAGCGTTCCGAACAGCCTCCTCGGCGAAGCCGTGGGCCAGATGTATGTCGAGCGCTACTTCCCGGAATCTTCCAAGCAGAAGATGGTCACCCTCGTGGAGAACCTCCGCACGGCCCTGGGCCAGCATATCGACGCCCTGGAGTGGATGAGCGACACCACGAAGGTCCGTGCCCACGAGAAACTCGCCGCCTTCACCGTGAAGATCGGCTATCCCGACAAGTGGAAGGACTACAGCACCCTCACCATCGACCCGAAGAACACCTACTATGAGAACCTGCGCAACGCCAGCGCCTGGTACGTGCAGGACAACCTCTCCAAGCTGGGCAAGCCCACGGACAAGACCGAGTGGGGCATGACTCCGCAGACGGTGAACGCCTACTACAACCCCACTACCAACGAGATCTGCTTCCCGGCCGGCATCCTGCAGAAGCCCTTCTTCGACCCGGATGCCGACGATGCGGTGAACTACGGCGGCATCGGCGTGGTGATCGGCCATGAGATGTCCCACGGTTTCGACGACCAGGGTTCCATGTTCGACGCCAAGGGTAACATGGAGAACTGGTGGACCCCGGCTGACAAGGCCAAGTTCGACGCCCTCGGCGACAAACTCGCCGCCCAGTTCGACGCGGTGGAGATCCTCCCCGGCGTCCATGCCAACGGCCGCTACACCCTGGGTGAGAACATCGGCGACCACGGCGGACTGTCCATCGCCTTCACGGCCATGGAAAACGCCCTGAAGGGAAAGAACCCCGGCCTCATCGACGGCTTCACCCCCGCCCAGCGCTTCTACCTGAGCTACGGCGCCATCTGGGCGCAGAACATCACCGACCAGGAGAAGGCTCGCCTCACGAACATGGACCCGCACTCGCTGGCCGTGAACCGCGTGAACGTGTCCGTCAGGAACTTCCAGTCCTTCTTCGACGCCTTCGACGTCCATGAGGGCGACCCGATGTTCCGTCCCGAGGAAGAGCGCGTGCACATCTGGTAAGGACGGATGTCTCCCGACCGCTTCATAGCGCGGAAACTCAAGTTCCAGGGGAAACTCGCGGCGGTGTCCATCGCCGTGAGTTTCCTCGTCATCATCGTGGCTGTCGCCGTCTCGTCCGGATTCCGTCATTCCGTGCGGGACGGCGTGTCCACGCTGACCGGGGACGTGCGCATCTCCCGTTCATCCGCCGTCGCGGCGGAGGAGGCGCCCATCCCCGTCCACCTCGCGTCGGAGGAGGCCATCCTGGCTTTCCCGGGGGTGGAATCCCTCCGTCCGGTCGCCGTCCGGGCGGGCATCGTCCGCAGCGGCGACGTCATCCACGGCGTGCTGGTGAAGGGCCTTCCGGACCGCCCCGATTCCAGTCTTTGCGTGTCCATCCCCACCCGTCTGTCCGCCATCACGGGCCTGAAGGAAGGGAACGACATGACCACCTATTTCGTCGGGGAGAAGGTCAGGGTGCGGAAGTTCCATGTGACGGAGGTCCACCGGGACATGCTTGAGATGGATGACAACCTCGTCGTCTATGCCAACCTTTCCGATATCCAGCGCCTGAACGGCTGGAGCGGGGAGGAGGCGTCGGCCCTGGAGGTGACGGTCGCACCGGGCTCCCGGTCCAACCTGGCTGTCAACGACCTCACCGACCTCATCGGCATGCGTCTCCTGCTGAGCGGGGACGAGACAGAAGCGGACCTGGTGGCCACCTCGTCCGTGAGGAGCTACCCCCAGATCTTCGACTGGCTGGACCTGCTGGACTTCAACGTGCTGGTCATCCTGGTCCTGATGATCGTCGTGGCGGGTTTCAACATGGTGTCGGGCCTGCTCATCGTCCTGTTCCGGAACATCGCCACCATCGGCACCCTCAAGACCCTGGGCATGGGCGACCGCGCCATCTCCCGGGTGTTCCTGCGCGTTGCGGGAGGCGTCGTCCTGAAGGGAATGGCGGCCGGCAACGTGCTGGGTCTCCTTTTCTGCTTCTTCCAGCAGGCGACCCATTTCCTGAAACTGGATCCGGCGAACTACTTCGTCTCCTATGTCCCGGTCCATGTGGACATTCCCTGGATCCTCGCAGCCGATGCGGTCGCGTTCGTCGCCATCATGCTGCTCCTTCTCATTCCCACGCTGTTCATCGCGCGGGTGGACCCGGCCGTCTCCGTCCGGGCGGAATGATCACTGCGGATAGACTTCCGCGTATTCCTCGTAGGTGTTCAGGACCTCGCGCACGTAGGCGACGGTCTGTTTCCCGGAGAACCCGGGCACGTCGGGCAGGATTTCCACGATGCTGTCCCAGCGGGTGGCGTCCACCTCTTTCTCTTCCGCCGTCCGGATGCACTTGAGGATGTTCCCTTCGCCGGCATTGTAGGCCGCGAGGGCGAATTTCAGGCATTCCAGCGAATCGGCGCCCTGTTCGGCGAAGAACCGGGACAGGTAGGACAGGTATTTGGTGCCGATGGAGATGTTCACGGCCGGGTCCAGCAGCGTGTCCACGCTGAACTGGTCGGTGCTCATCACCTGCATCAGGCCCACGGCGCCCCGCGGGGAACAGGATTCGTTGATGAACTTGGACTCGTGATAGATCATGGCCGACAGCAGGCGCCAGTCCCAGCCCATCTCGCGTGCGTTCTGCTTCACGAGGTCGTCATAGGGGCTGATGGAGGTCAGGCTGCTGCCCACATGGCGGAGATAGGTCCGGCCGATCTTCCGGATGCCGCCGTTCTCCTCCATTTCCGAGATCCAGGCATTGAGCCGGCGGACCGCATTCCCCCGGTCGTCGCGGACGACCCATACCGTGCTGTCGCGGTAGGGAAGGGTGCTGATGAATCCGTCCCGGTGGAGGCTGTCGGCCCGGAACATGACCAGCAGGTCCACGGTCTCGTCCAGCAGGGAATCCAGGTAGTTGGCCGAGTCGGCCGGGGTGATGAACTCGATGCCGAGTCCATGGTCGTCGGCGAATTCGCGGAGGATGATCTTGTTCATGCCCACCGTAAGCCCCCGGACCGGCTCTCCCTTGAGGTCGATGACGCACCGCAGGGTCACCGGCGGATGGCCCATTTCCGTCTTCCGGGTCGTCAGGGGAAGACAGACGGCGGCGGCCAGGGTCGTCGCCGCAACGAGGAGATAATGACGGACGGTCGGGTTCATAGGGCGTTACCGGTTGCCGCGCATCATGCCGCCCAGGCCACCGCTGAGACCGCCGCCACCGCCGCTCCCGCTTCCGCCGCCCAGGCCGGAACTGGCCCTGTCGGACATCTTCTTGTTGCTGCCCAGGCTGGGATAGAACGGCCACCAGATGCCCACCTTGAACACGCGGGCAGGGTGGATGTAGTGATGCGCGCTGAAGTAGTCATGGTCCTTGTTGGGCCATCCCTGCCCGGCATTCTCCATCTTGATGAAGATGCAGGCCTGCTTCCACTGCAAGTTGATGAAGGCGTCGAAGTACGGACAGCCCCCGTACTGTTCCTCGTTCTGGTTGTAGAAGGTGCCTGTGACGGGATTGAAGCCCGGGGCGTACCATTTCGTGTTGTAGCGGGCGTCCACGCCCACCTGCATCTGCAGCACGTCCTCCCGGACGATCGGGAACTGGAGGTACCAGCGGAGGTTCACGACAAGCTTCGGGAGCGGGACCGCCTCGGGCTTGGACGAGAGCTGGAACAGGGCCCGGTTGTCCAGGCGGAGGATGCCCAGCTTGATGTCCTTCCTGAGGGCGGCGGTGAAGATGCTCATCGCTTCCGCATTCTGCCGGACGATGCCCAGGGTGTCATAATAGATGTTGTTCGCCAGCAGGGCGTATCCGGCCGAGGCATGCAGGCGCCAGCGGGGGATGTCCAGGGCGGCCTCGACCTTGGTCGTGGACGTCTTGGAGAAGTCGTTGTCCCACATGTAGTGGTTCGAATAGAGGTGCTGCTCGTAGAAGTCCGGCTCCTTGAGGGACGTCTCGAACCGGCCCGAGAGGCTGATGGGGCTCTGGGGGTGGCGGTGGAACGGGAAGACGTTCAGTTTCGCGTTCGCCGCCAGGACGAAGTCGCCCGCCTCGGTGCCGGCGAAATTCACCTTCCCGAGGGCGTCCCATTCCAGGTAGCGGTTCAGCCGTCCTTCGGCCCCGGCGTAGGCATAAACCGAATTCCACTTGACAGGTTCGGGCTTGCGGAGGTAGCTGCCGGGCTGCAGGTGGTAGAAGGTCTGGTACCGGTCGCCGATTCCGCCCTCCACCTTGGAAACCACGGCGTTCTCATGCCAGGGCTGGAAGCGCAGGAACACCCGGTTGTCCAGCCGGACGGTATGGAGGGAGTCCGCGCTCTTGGAGGGATTGATGAAGAACTGGTCGTGGTAGAAGGCCCTGCCGGCGAGGTCCGAGGAGTTCACGGCGTCCGTGTACATCTTGTTGAACACGGACCACTCGCTCTCCGTGCCGATGAAGGCCGACGTCAGGTCCTTGTCCAGCGTGTCCTTCCGCACCCAGGACGTATCCCCGCGGTGTTTGAAATCCTCGATGAAGGAGAAGGGGATGCGGTAGGTCTGGTCCAGGAACACCGTCCGCTTGGAGTACTTGTTGGTGGCCGAGGAGAGGGCCACGTCGATTTCCCGCACGTCCACGGTCGTGTCCCGGACCATCGTGTTGTCCAGGATACCGCCGTTCTCCGCCCGGTTGACGGAATTCCAGATCACGCCGGTGTGCAGGAGGTATTTCCTGCCGATGTAGTTGCCGCCCACGTAGCCCGTCTTGTTGCGCGCCTTCTGGTTCTTGATGATGCCGGCGCCGCCGTAGGTCTTGTATTCCAGGGCGATGTTCAGGGACGGGAGGATGTTCTGCGTCGTGAAGATCCGGATGTCGTCGTTGGACTGGCTCTCGGAGTTCAGCAGGTTGCCGGCGTAGGACAGTTCCGTGTAAGGGGTCTTCGTGTTGAACATCGGGACGGAGGAGGCGGAATACGTCCAGCTCTCGTACGGGGCGTAGTAGCTCACCGTGGACGACGGGTCCGTCCGCTTGAAGAAGTTGTAGGTCTCCACGGCCGACCCGGTCATGCCCAGGGACGTGCCGCCGATGTCCTCTTTCAGGTAGGGGTAGTCGTGGAAATGATAGTTGAACGTGGTGTCCCAGTCCATGACTTCCACGCGGTTGAAATACCGGTCGTGCTTCCAGGCGACGAGACGCTTGTAGTACAGGCTGTCCGGCAGGTAGGCGGTCTCGAGGATGCGCGGGGTGTTCTCGATGATGCTGTCCTTGATGTGCTTGAGGCTGTCCTTCACGTGCTGGATGGAATCCTGGCGGCGGAGGATGAGGGGGAGCTTCTGCTCATAGTCGTACTTCTTCCGTTCCGCCTTGGACAGGCCGGCGTACCAGATGCGGAACTTCTCCCGGGCGACAGTGGTGGAATCCGCGAGGTACAGGGAGTCGATCCGGGGCCAGTCCAGGCTGTCGCCCGCCGCCTTCAGGGAGTCGATGACGAGCCGGTGGGTGAAGGAGTCCTTCGTGGCGACGTACCAGCGGTACAGGAACGGGTCCGTGCGCCGGAGGCTGTCCGGCACCTTCATCGTGTCCCGCGCGAAGATGCGGGGCGTCGTGTCGGCCTGCGCCTCCTCGAACAGGTCGAAGTCGTCGTCCTCGGGTTTCGTGACCGGGAGAGGCTCCGCCTTTCTCACCGTGTCCGTGAGGACGGTGTCCCGCTTCAGCGTGTCCATCTGCAGGGCGTGCAGGAGGGAAAAACGGCTCTCCGGCCGGACCGCCCGGGATGTCTCCACCCCGACCGTTCCCGCCATCGTGAGTCCGGCTACCACCACCGGCACGAGTATTTCGGACCACAGGTTCTTCATGATGCAACCTGCAAATATACGAAGAATATTTTAATACCGGACTTTGCTCAGGAACAGGGCATGTCCCGGGACGGATTCCCCGGCGTCGCCGCGCGTTCCGGTCTCGATGAGTTCCTTCACCCACTGCGGGTCATGCTTCCCGCGTCCCACCTCGATGAGCGTCCCAACGATCGCCCGGACCATGTTCCGCAGGAACCGGTCGGCACTCACCCTGAAATACCAATAAAGAGATTCCTTCGCTTCGCTCGGAATGACAGTGTAGAGGGTCGGGGTGTAGGGCTTCCAGAAGGCTTCGGTGACGGTGCAGAGGGAGGTCTTGTTCGCGCCGCCCGTCTTCTCGAAGCAGGAGAAATCATGCGTGCCCAGGAGATACCGGCAGGCCTCGTTCATGGCGTCGAAGTCCAGGCCCGGGAAGCCGCACTGCCAGGAGTAGGCGGCTACGAAAGGGTCTTTCTTCCGATGGATGAAATAGGTATAGGAACGCTGCTTCGCGCTGAACCGGGCGTGGAAATCGTCACTGGCCGGAAAGATGCCGTGGACCACGATGGAACGGGGCAAAATGGCATTTAATTTGTAGCAAAAATCGGATGCCTCGAAGGGCAGGGAACCTGTCAGGTCGAAATGGGCGACATAGTCGGTCGCGTGGACACCCGTGTCAGTGCGGCCGGCGCCCGTGACAGCCACCGGGCCTCCGCAGAGTTTCCCCAGCGCCTCCTCCAGGCACTGCTGGACGGAAGGGGAGGAAGGCTGGACCTGCCAGCCGCAGAAGGAGGAACCGTCATAGGAGAGGCTGAGAATGTAACGCATAGTGCAAATGTAAGAAAATATATGGAAAGCGTAAACATCAAGGAACTGAACGAACGCATCCAGAAGGAGAGCTCCTTCGTGGACCTTCTCACCCTCGAAATGGGCAAGGTCATCGTGGGCCAGAAGGCCCTCGTGGACAACCTCCTGATCGGCCTCCTTTCCGGCGGGCACATCCTCCTGGAAGGTGTCCCGGGACTGGCGAAGACCCTCGCCATCAACACGCTGGCGCAGGCGGTGGATGCCAAGTTCAACCGTATCCAGTTCACCCCGGACCTCCTTCCGGCCGATGTCGTGGGCACCCTCATCTACTCCCAGAAGAAAGAGGACTTCGAAGTCCACAAGGGCCCCGTCTTCGCGAACTTCGTCCTTGCGGATGAAATCAACCGCTCCCCGGCGAAGGTCCAGAGCGCCCTGCTCGAGGCCATGCAGGAGCACCAGGTCACCATTGGCGAGGAAACCTTCCGCCTGCCGGAGCCGTTCCTCGTGATGGCCACCCAGAACCCCATCGAGCAGGAAGGAACCTATCCGCTTCCCGAGGCGCAGGTGGACCGTTTCATGCTCAAGGTCGTGGTCTCCTATCCGAAGAAGGACGAGGAGCGCCAGATCATCCGGATGAACAACAGCGGCACCTTCCCGAAGGCCCAGGCCGTCGTGAAACCGGAGGACATCCTCCGCGCCCGCGAGGTCGTCCGCGACGTCTATATGGACGAGAAGA